>JAEEJN010000111.1 GCA_016281935.1 Bacillota bacterium
ATCATTCAGACTGTATTTGTGTTCCATATCATTTGCCTCCTTGTTTTTATCTTTCTGAGATCATGATAGCACATTCAGTACTGCGCATCAATTTGAAAAGCAAGGAGTTTTTCATAGCCTGAACCGCTTATCGTCCTGCAGAGCCGGACAGGTATTCGCAACAAATAAAGGATTGCTATCTTGTTAAAATAGCAATCCTATTTTGGTGGAGGCGAGGGGAGTCGAACCCCTGTCCGAAAATCCATCCGGATCACGTTCTCCGAGCGCAGCTTCCGTTTTGAATTCCCCCCGTCAGGCTCCCTGGAAGCAGGATCCTGAGGCGGTAGCTTCATTTATACCGTGCCGCTTCAAAGCTTAGGCGGCTGCGGTTGCCCGTATAATGACGCCGCTGGCCCTCTATACGGGGTCGAGGCAGCGACGCGCTGCATTAAGCAGCGATTGCTAACTGATCGTTGGCGTTTGATTTTAAAGTTGCCGCTTTTAGCGTGGTTCGGCACCACGGCTCGCTGATGATCTTTCCGAATCCCCGTCGAAATCCATACACGCCCCCCTGTCAGAAGATGTGCGTTCCCGCACGTACCGCAATCGGATGCCTCTGTCAGGCGTCCCGTCTGCGGCTGAAGTCCCGTTCCATTTCGCGTTTCGCGTCACGGGACGCGGCGTCGGCCCTCTTGTCGTAGAGTTTCTTGCCTCTGGCCAGACCGACTTCCAGTTTCACACGGCCGTTGGAGAGATAGAGCTGGAGAGGCACGAGTGTCAGACCGTCCTGCTTCAGACGTCCGAACAGTCTCAGGATCTCCCGCTTGTGAAGAAGCAGTCTTCTGTCTCTGACGGGATCCACGTTGAAGATGTTGCCCTGGTCATAGGGAGAGATGTGCATCCCGTAGACAAAGGCCTCCCCGTTTTTTATACCGCAGTACGCTTCCCGGAGATTGGCACGGCTTAAGCGCAGGCTTTTGACTTCCGTTCCCTTCAGCTCGATCCCGGCTTCGAATGACTCCAGGATCTCGTATTCATGCCTTGCCGAACGGTTCGTCACCAGTATTTTGTTTTTTGTGCGCTTCTCGGCCATCTTTCCTTCCTTTTCCCTCCTCAGGGGTGGGGATTCATTATACGACAGCGCAGAGCCGCCGTCAAGGCGGAAGGCTATCCGACCCCGGTCACAGTCCTCGGCATCCTTGGTTTTTCTTCCGGATTCTGCTATACTTTTCACATCAAGTGATTGGAGGTAACTCATGACACTGATCTGTGCCCACAGGGGCGTCAGCTCTCTCGCTCCGGAAAACACCATGCCCGCTTTCGCCAAGGCGGTCGAGATCGGAGCAGACGAGATCGAACTGGACGTGCATTTTTCTTCCGACGGGAAACTCATGGTCATCCATGATGAAAAGCTTGCCCGTACGACCGGTGCGGACGGCTACGTAGGGACTCATACCGCGCAGGAGCTCCGCTCTCTTTCCGCCGATGCGGGAATGGACGGTTTTTCCGGTGTGCAGATCCCCTATCTCGAGGAAGTTTTCGAGCTGATCCGTCCTACGAATCTCCGCATCAACATCGAACTGAAAAACACCCTGTTCCCCTATCCGGGACTCGAACAGGCCGTCATGGCCCTCGTACATGACATGAAGATGGAAGAAAAGGTCTTCTTCTCCTCCTTCAACCATCTGGGTCTTTCCATCCTCAAGTCCATCGCTCCGGAAATGGAGACCGGTCTTCTTTATGACTGCGGCCTTATCCGCCCCTGGGACTACGCGAAGACCATCGCGGGAGCGGATGCGCTCCATCCTGTCTATCTGAATCTCCGCTATCCCGGCTTCGTGGAGAACAGCCACGCCCTCGGGATCAAGGTCCGTCCCTGGACCGTGGATGCGCCTGAGGATATCCAGAAGATGCTCGCCCTCGGCGTGGATTCCATCATCACCAACGTTCCCCAGAACGCGATGCCTATCCGTGACGCGTTCGAGAAGAAAGCACGGCAGTAAATGGACGGAAGGAACAGACTGCAGCGCATCCTCGCGCTGATCCTGGCAGGAGCGACCATCCTGTCGCTTATCCTCATGGCGCTCGTCTATCTGCTTCCCGGCCTGTAGGAGACCCACATGAAAGATTTCGGGATGGAAGAGATGCTCGCGATGCAGCGTGCTCTTCAGGACAAATACAAAGACAAATGGGAACCGATCTGCACCGCCACGGGAAAGAACAAGCTTCTGTGGATGATCGGCGAGACGGGCGAAGTGATCGACATCGTCAAAAAGCACGGAGCCGACGCCGCCGTCTCGGATCCCGAACTGCGTTCCCGGCTGGTAGAGGAACTGGCAGACGTCCTTATGTACTACAACGACGTCCTCCTGTGCTACGGCATCTCCCCCGAGGAACTCGGACGCAGCTACCGGGAAAAGTTCACGAGGAACATGACGCGCTGGGAGGATCCCGAATCCTGAGTGCGCCGGCGGATCATGAAAAACAGCGGCACTGCCGCTGTTTTTTTATGCGGAAAGATCGGAAGAACCCTTTTTCCGCGCTCTGATTCGGTCCGTCAGATCCTGCCGTTTTCCCGAAAACCCAGCGATCATGATTGAAAACACGTTCCCCGTTTGTTATGATGGAAACAGAGAATCCTCAACGAAAGGAAGATGAGCATGCGCTGTCCGGTCTGCGGAAAAGAGATCTCCTCCGGTGAACGCCGCTGCAGCAGCTGCGGGTTCCGCCTGCCCGAAGAAGAACGTATATCTTCCGGAAATGCCTCGTCCGATGCGGCCGTCCGCAGCGGACGGTCTTCAGCCGGCGCAAAAAAGCGCAGGAAAAAGCGCGGATCAGGAGCGGCCGTGATCGCCCTGTTCGTCCTGACAGGCATCCTCGGTCTCGCCGTTCTCGGCGGAGGAGGGTACTTCCTGGGCCGCCGCATCGGTCTGTTCGCGTCTTCCCCATCTCCCTCCGCGGTGCCGGCATCCTTTCCCACGGCATCTGCGGCATCTCCGATGCCTGCAGCGGATCCGACGCCCGCCGCAGAACTGACATCTGTCCCCGGCAGCGCCGAAACTCCCGAACACGGAGAAACGGCCGCTCCCCAGCCGACCTCTTCCGCTGTTCTGCAGGGTTCTGAAACCTGGCGCCAGCTCTGTTTCGAATACATCGACAGGAAACAGTATATGGACGGATCGTCTCCGGAATTTTACGACACGCAGGATCCCGGCATCCGCTTTACTCTCTATGATATGGATGGCAATGGAACGCCGGAACTCATCGCGGAAAACGGTGCGGAGACCCTTGCGGACGCTGCTGCCTATGTATTCACTTTCGAAGGAGACAGGATCCTTTTCCTGGGTGAAGTTGGAAGCCGTGAACTTGAATTCTATGCCTTCGACAGCGAAGGTTATCCCGGACTGTTCTGCACGGACGGCAACAACGACGTGTTCACGACCTGCTACTACTTCCTCGAAAACGGCACGGTTCACGAAGAAGATGTCCTGGAGGAGGATTACAACGGACTGAAAGAAGAAGACGATGAAGTCATCGGCCGGCAGCTGACGAAAGATGACAATCTCTTCCTATTCGTATCTGAAACAGCCGCAACTGACAGGAACTATCTGTCTTTTTACAGCAGGGACGAGATCCTTTCCATGGGCTGGGACAGTTTCGTGATCCTGTGCGGGATCGGTGAATGAACGCAAAGATGCGATCGATATACAATCAGACGGCATAAGGAGGATATCATGCTCGAAAAACTGTTCCGCGACTGGGTGGCCGGGGCGGAAGCCAGGCATCTGCCCATAGAGGGGATCGCGGTAGCGGACACGGAACAGGTGCTTCTCTCGCACCGCTTCACGCCCGAAATTCCCCGCAACATTTATTCCCATACGAAGAGTTACATGGTGACAGGCGTCGGCATTGCTGTCGACGAAGGACTCCTGGGTCTGGATGACCGTGTCGTCGACTTCTTCCCGGAAGCGGTGCCTGAGCAGCATGATCCGAGACTGGAAAAGATCACCCTTCGGCATCTTCTGACCATGTCCAGCGGCATGGACCGCCCCTACCTTATGGGCGCGGACCGCCGTGCGGGCGTCGGCCTGCCGGATTACATCGAGTACTGGCTGCGTCTGCCGGTCATGGCCGAACCCGGAAGCCGCTTCGTCTATTCCTCCGCGGACAGCATCATCGCAGGCCGCATGCTGGAAAAAGCCGTGGGCATGCGCATGGGCGAATTCCTGTACCGCAGGCTGTTCTCCCGCATGGATCAGGGCTGGCCTATCTGGGAATGCGATACGCAGGGACACCCCGTCGGATGCGGCGGGCTGTACATGACGCTTACGGACATGATGAAGCTCGGTCAGCTGTATCTGGCCGACGGCCGCTGGAAAGGCGAGCCGATCGTTTCGGAAGACTGGGTCAAAGCCGCCGGATCGAAGCAGATCGACATCGCGCCGAGCGACGATCCCTGGAACTGCGGTTACGGTTATCAGTTCTGGTGCTCTCCCTATCCCGGTTCCTACCGGGCCGACGGAGCGTACGGACAGATCACGACGATCCTTCCCGGGCAGGGGCTGGTCGTCTCTGTCCAGTGCCCCGAAAAAGGCGACTTCCCCTCCGTCAAGAAAGCTCTGCACGAAGAATTCCTTCTGCTCCTGAAATGAATACCGGATCCTGCACCGCAGAGGAGGCCCGGACATGAAACGGGCCTTCTGCATCCTTCTCTGCCTGCTGTGCCTTTCATCCTGCGCGGTGAAAGAGCCTTCCGGCGCAGTCCCTGAGAAGACTCCTCCGTCGGCGGAAACGCCGGGGTTCCGCTATTCCGACATGGAGGAAGCCTTCGCCCTGTGGGAAAAAGGCGGGGATTTCCTGTTCGTGGACGTCCGCACCCCGGATGAATACGTCTTTGACGGCCACATCCCCGGCGCAGTCAATGTTCCCAACGATGACATCGGAGAAGACCCGATCCCGGAACTGCCCGACCTTGACCGGGAACTCCTCGTATACTGCCGTTCCGGCGTACGCAGTCTCGCTGCATCGGAGAAACTGACGGCTCTTGGCTATACCCGGGTCGTCAACATCGGCGGCATCCTCGACTGGAAAGGAAAGACCAAAAGGGGGTATGATCCATGAGATACGGTTTCTACGGCTGGGAAGGAGCAAACGTTCCCCCTGTTACGGATGAATTCCCCGGCATCTCCAATCCGAAAGATCTGTATGTGCGCCTCATGCGCATATGGGACGCAGATACCTGCGCGCCTCGGATGCGGAAAAACTGGGCAAACGAACATCCGTCCTTCGGTCAGTGTTCCGTAACCGCGTTCCTCGCCCAGGACATCTTCGGGGGTGAGGTCTTCGGCGTACCGCTGCCGGACGGCAATTTTCACTGTTTCAACCGCGTCGGGAACTGTGTGTTCGACCTGACGAGCGAGCAGTTCCCCTGCGCACTCTCTTATGAAGCCTGTCCCCCGCAGTCGAGGGACGCCCATTTCGCCAAAGCGGAGAAACTGGCCCGCTACGAGCTTCTCCGGTCCAGGCTCCTTCGTTCCTGTACGCAGGAAGGATGACGCCGGACCGGTCACCCCTGTTTCGAACGCGGTCCCTTCCGGGACCAGGGAGGCACCATGGCCAACATCAATGTCAATTTCCTGTCCTACACGCTGCACAGGGCCGTAGACCTGACGGTCATCATCCCCACAGTCTGCTTCCCCGAGATGATGGCGGAGCATCCCCATCACCCGGCGGACGCAAAATACCCCGTGCTGTATCTTTTCCACGGCTACGGCAACAATCATCTGACCTGGAACGGATACACCTCCGTCGAGCTCTATGCCGAAGAGCGTCAGATCGCCGTAGTCATGCTGTCCGCAGAGAACAAAGCCTATATCAACCACGGCGGCGACGACAATTATTACGATTTCATCTCCAAAGAACTCCCGGAATTCATCCGCGGCATGTTCCCCGTTTCCGACCGGCCCGAAGACACGTACATCGCAGGTCTGTCCATGGGTGGATTCGGCGCTCTGGTACACGGTCTTTCCCGCAGCAGCGAGTTCGCCGCGGTCGGAGCCTTTTCCGGTTCGGTCGGACGCAAAGGCTCGAGTGAAAGCCCGGAAACGAATCCCCTCATGCTGGCGGAAACCGCAGCAGCCGAAAACAGGCAGGTACCTCTGTACATCGCCTGCGGAGACGCAGACGGGCTGTTCGAGAGCAACAGGGAATTCGTCGAGAAGACGAGATCCCTGGGTTTCCCGGTGACCTGGGTCGTCGGCGAAGGTTTCGGCCATGAGTGGCGTTTCTGGAACCGTGAAGTCGAAGCCTTCATGGACTGGCTTCCCCGCACGGATCCTTACTACAACGGCGGCCGCAAACGCAAGATCTGAAAACCTCCCCGCCCGCAGTCCCCGGGCAGAAAGGAATATGAGATGGCAAAAAAATGGAAAGAGACAGTGCGTGAAGGATACCGCATCATCGAAAACGAAGGAGGAGCGACTCTGGGCTACTCTCCCGATTCCGGCGTGCGCATCCTGGAAGACGACGGATTCGCCTTCAAGGATCTGAACCGCAACGGCATTCTGGATCCCTATGAAGACTGGCGGCTTCCTCTGGAAGAGCGAATCCGCGATCTTGTTTCCCGCATGAGCGTGGAGCAGATCGCCGGGCTCATGCTCTATTCCTCCCATCAGTCCGTCAAGATCCCGGATTCCCGCAACACTTTCGCACGGCGCTTTTCAGGGACCTACGGCGGAAAGCCTTTCGCGGAATCCGGCGCGTCCATATCAGACCTGACTGATCAACAGAAAGTCTTCCTTTCCCGTGACAGGGTCCGCCATGTGCTCATGACAGCCGTGGAGAGCCCGGCCGACGCCGCCCGCTGGAGCAACAACGTGCAGGCTTTCGTGGAAGGCCTGGATCTCGGCATCCCCGTCTCCATCAGTTCCGATCCCCGCCATGGGGCGGAAGCCAACGGAGAATACCTGGCGGGAGGAGACGGCGCCATCTCCCAGTGGCCGTCCTCTCTCGGCATGGCTGCGACCTTCGATCCCTCCCTTGTCGAGCGCTTCGGTGAGATCGCATCGGTCGAGTACCGTGCCCTTGGCATCACGACCGCGCTGTCTCCGCAGATCGATCTCGCGACCGAACCCAGATGGAGCCGGTTCTCAGGCACTTTCGGGGAAGATCCCTTCCTTGCCGCCGAAATGGCGCGCGCATACTGCGACGGGTTCCAGACCTCTTCCGGCAGCGCGGAGATCGAAGGCGGCTGGGGCCGTGACAGTGTGAACGCCATGATCAAACACTGGCCCGGCGGAGGCGCCGGAGAAGGAGGCAGGGACGCGCACTTCGCATACGGAAAATACGCTGTCTATCCCGGCGGCGGCTTTGAGACCGCACAGATCCCCTTCACACAAGGCGCACTGAAACTGAACGGACAGACCGGACAGGCCGCCAGCGTCATGCCTTATTACACAATTTCCTTTGATCAGGACACAAAATACGGGGAAAACGTCGGCAACGCATACAGCCGCTATATCCTGGGCGACCTTCTCCGCAGACAGTTCGGCTTCGACGGCGTCATCTGCACGGACTGGGGCGTGACCCACGACAATCACGCGATCGACGAGTTCGCCACGACCTGCTGGGGCGTGGAGGGGCTCAACGAAAACGAACGGCATTACAAAGCGATCCTCGCAGGCGTCGACCAGTTCGGCGGAAACAACGCGATCGCTCCGGTCCTCTCCGCATTCCGTATCGGCGTGGCCGCACGCGGTGAGGAGTGGATGAAGGAACGTTTCCGTCAGAGCGCGGTGCGCCTCGTACGCAATCTCATGCATACGGGCCTGTTCGAGAATCCCTACCTGGATCCTGGAAACAGTGCCCGCATCGTAGGCAGAGCCGAATATATGCAGGCCGGTTTCGAAGCCCAGAAAAAATCCGTTGTCCTGCTCAAAAACCGCGGAGGCATCCTGCCCCTCGGCAGGGTAAAAGTCTATGTGCCGCAGCGCAGGATCAAACCCGGAGGTCCCTTCCCGTTCATGTCGGAAGCGGAAGAAAAAACGGTGCCCGCCGTTCCGGAGACGCTCCTTTCGCATTACTTCGATCCCGTTCCGACGCCTGAAGAAGCAGACGCGGCCATCGTCTTCATGGACTCTCCCTCCAGCGTCGGTTTCGACGCCTCAAAGGGCGGCTATCTTCCCATCTCCCTGCAGTACAGGCCCTATACGGCAGCCACGGCCAGAGCACAGAGCATCGCCGCGGGGCACCCTACGGAGAATGAGACCAACCGTTCCTACAGAGGCAGGACGAATACCACGCGGAACGAAGCCGATCTGGATATTTTCCTTCAGACCCGGGAAGCCATGGGGGACAAACCCGTGATCGCCGTCCTCAATCTGAGCAACCCGACGGTCGTCCGTGAATTTGAACCTTATGCGGATGCTGTCCTCGTATCCTTTGCGTGTCAGAACCAGGCAGTCCTGGAGATCCTTTCAGGCGCACAGGCGCCGTCCGGCCTTCTCCCCTGCCAGCTTCCCGCCGACATGGAAACGGTCGAAGAACAGTGTGAAGACATCGGCCGCGACATGCGCTGTCATGTAGATACGGAAGGACACGTCTACGATTTCGCTTACGGAATGGATTATTCCGGCGTTATCCTGGACGAAAGAGTCAGAAAATACGGAGGTAAATCACCCGTCTGACGGTGTAAACAGAAATGACGACAGAATTTGACCTGATCACAAAGGAGGACATCCTTGAGATCCTCAGGATGCCCGAAGAACAGTACCGGGCGGTCCTGGCGCCTAAAGCGAAGGCCGTCCATATCGAGACGAACGGGAACACGCTCACCGCAACGGCGATGCTGGGCTTTTCCAACATCTGCAGGAACCGCTGCCTGTACTGCGGCATGCGTGCCGGAAACGCAATTCCCCGTTACCGCATGGAGATCCCCAGGATCCTGGAACTCTTCGCATCAGCGCATAAACAGGGGCTGCGCAGAGCGTTCCTCGTATCCGGCGAAGACCCCGGTTTCGCTTTCGACAGTCTCCTGAAGCTTGTCGCCTCCCTGAAGGATCAGGGAATGGAATGGATCAGCCTGGCCTGCGGTGAATTCGAAAAGAGCCAGTACAGTGAACTGCATGATGCAGGCGCAGACGAATACGTCCTGAAATTCGAGATGGGTCAGGAGGAGGTGTTCAACCGTCTGAACCCGTCCACGGACTTCAGGAAACGGATGGCTGCGATCCGCAGCATCCGGGAACTGGACATCCCTCTGGCGTCAGGAGACATCGTAGGATATCCCGGTCAGACGGAAGAGATGCTGGCGGAAGACCTGCTCCTCATGCGGGACCTCGGGATCTCCTGGGCTCCGATCATCCCCTATATGCCCGCGAAGAACACCCCCCTGGCGCTCGAAGGCGGTCCGGGCCGGCTGGACTGGATGTGGAAAGTGATCTCAGTCCTTCGCCTGATGATGCCCAAAGTCAACATCACGGCGCAGCAGCCGGGCAAAGACCCGGCGGAAGGACTGGCAAGCCGTGAAGGCAATCTCGCCGCCCTTAACGCGGGAGCCAACTTCCTCTACGCGGATCTTCTTCCCGCTTCTCAGGCGGAAGATTTCCGTGTGATCGATCACCGCGTGACGCTCGGACTGGATCATATCCGCGAGATGGCGGATGTTTCCGGAATGGTTCTGACTTTCTGATACGGAACCGATGATTGGCATACTAAAACGGCGTGACCGTCAGGGTCACGCTGTTTTTCTGTCCATATCGATGCGGCTGTCAAACGTACGAATGCGATCAGTCCGTCCGCAGACTGCTGAGATCCGGTGATCTTTTCGGATCCCAGAGTGTCAGGAAGGGAAACGGTGAAAACGCCTTTTCCGTTCCTTCCTCCTCCACGCCCTGATACATCCCGAAATGAAGATGCGGAACGAACTGGCCGGTCGTCCCTTCAGGTCCGTAGCCGGAGTCTCCCACATAGCCCAGGATCTGTCCTTTGCCCACATGGTCTCCGACCTCCACATCCGCATAGGCGCTGAGATGGGCGTAATAATAGTAGACGCCGTCGCTGTCGCCGCGGACGCCGATCCTCCAGCCGCCCAGATTCAGCCATCCTTTCTTTTCCACAACTCCGGAACAAACCGAGCGGACGGGTTCTCCCATATCCGCGAAGATATCGATACCCTCATGCTTCCGGTTGTCGGACCGCCCCATGCCCCAGCTATCGGAATAATCGTAATTGATATCCTCCGCCAGCGGGAAGAACTTGTCCCGCGCGACAGAGCCGATGCCGGCCAGCCGTAAGGCCTGATCCTCCGCCTGTTTCAGCTTCCTTCCGGAAAAGGCTGATTCCAGATAAGACCGGACGCTTTGTCCGGTGGGCTCGAACTGATCGGCCGCCTGTGTCCATGGGAGTGAGCGGATCCTGCAGGCCGCCCCCGCGGCCTCCAGCGGAACGCCCCTGACTTCGGCGCACAAAAGGCCCATCATGTCCGCCGGTTCCAGATCGGCCGGAAGGACGGCTTCCGTCTCCTGACCTCCGGCCAGCGCCGTGATCAGCAGGAATATTCCCATGCAAAGAGCCAGCGCGCCAGCTGTCAGCATGATCGCTGTCTTTCTGGCTGCTGCACTGCTCCTTGTTCTGCGACGGTTCATTTACCATCCTCCTCTGACCTGTTTAATCTGATCTTAGCGTGAAGACCCATCCGTTTGCCATCCGTGTTTCAGCTGTGCGCTTTCAGAAAGCGCACGACGGCGGATTCCGCCTCGGGAAGGCGGCGGTCATAGCAATGGGTATCCCCGGGAAGAACGACGAGTTCGCAGTCCGCGTACTTCGCCGCCGCTTCCTGTGCATACACGAAGGGTACGGCTTCGTCCGTATCCGCATGCACGATAAGCACCGGGCCTTTGAACGCCCGGATCGCTTCCTCCACGGGGAGGAACTGGGCCACGCGGAAATAGTTTCCCGAAAGGACGCGTCCTCCGCCCATATCCACTTCGTCCGGCACATGGTCCGGATCATAGGACGCTCCGAACAGGCCGCCGGTCCTCGCCTTGTCCCAGATCACGATGGCAGGAGCCAGGGGGATCAGACCGCTTAGCCGGTCCCGTTTCATGGCGCCCGCGATCATGGCGGTCAGACCGCCTTGGGAATGTCCCGCGAGGAAGAGTTTGCCGGCAAAGGGCAGATCGGCCGCATAGTCGATGACGGTAAGCATCTCCTCGACCCATTTGCCGATATCGTGATCCCGAAAAGAGCCGTCGCTCCCGCCGTGTCCGTACAGTTCGATGCGCAGGCAGGCGAACCCGGCTTCCGTCACGGCTCCGGCGATCCCCGTGATGTGCCGTTCCTCCATATGGCCGGTATATCCGTGCTCCAGGATAAGGAGAGGATATTTCTCCTTCTTTTCCTCCGGAAGATCCAGCTTCGCGTGCAGTTTGAGCCCGTCGTGGCTGATATAGAATTCCTTCGTTTCCATCGTGACCTCTCCTCTTCCGAATTCTGTCCGTATCCTTTCCAGTATGGTCTCGTCCGCGGGACAGAAGTCATATTTTCCCGTTTCCTCGGGCAGGATGAACGCCGTCGCCGCATGCTCGTACGGGAACAGTTTCCCCCCGGCGATCCGCGCGTGGTACAGAAACAGACGCACCGTCAGATCAGGATATTCATGCGTGACTTCCATATACAGGGGACCTACGGCCACCGTCACGCCCAGTTCTTCCCGGCATTCGCGGATCAGTGCGTCCTCCCGGCTTTCTCCCGGCTCGACTTTCCCGCCGACGAACTCCCAAAGAAGTCCCCTTGCTTTTTCCTTCGGCCTCTGACAGATGAGGAACCTGTTCCCCTGCCAGATCAGAGCCGCTACCACGTCAGTCATGTCCGCCTCCTGTTTCCGAATGTAGCATACGGCACCGAAGGTGTCAATACGGACCGGCCGATGGTTCCGGCCGCCTTGCCCTGCATCTCAAAGCGTGGTACACTTGGTACAAACATCATGGAGGTGGATACATGGAAAGACCGAACGCCTGGAAGACCTACACCGATGCGGATCTGACCGCACTTGAGACCTTATCGTCCAAATACCGCGCTTTTCTTGATGCCGGGAAGACCGAGCGTGAATGCGTGCTGGAAACGGTCGAGACCGCCAAAGCCAACGGATACATCGATATTCAGGACGCGATCGCGGCCGGACGCCGCCTCATGCCCGGCGACAAGGTCTATGTGAACGTCATGGGCAAAGCCGTCCTGCTTTTCCTCCTCGGAAAAAAGCCTCTGGAAAGCGGGATCAACATCGTCGGCGCGCACATCGACTCTCCCCGCATCGACATCAAGCAGAATCCCTTCTATGAAGATACGGAACTGGCGTATGCCGATACGCACTATTACGGCGGTATCAAGAAGTTCCACTGGGTCGCCCGCGCTCTGGCTCTCCACGGTGTCGTGGCGAAGAAAGACGGTACGGTCGTTCCGATCGTCATCGGCGAAGACGAGAGCGATCCCGTCGTCGGGATCTCCGATCTGCTGATCCATCTTTCCCAGGAGCAGATGGCCAAGAAGGCCAGCGAAGTCATCTCCGGCGAAGCCCTGGACATCATCCTGGCCGGAAAGCCGCTGGCCGGCGAGGAAAAGGACGCTGTGAAAGCCCAGCTCCTCACGATCCTCAAAGAGAAATACGACATCGAAGAAGAGGACATGCTTTCCGCTGAGATCGAAGCGGTCCCTGCCGGCCCCTCCCGCGACTTCGGGCTCGACCGCAGCATGATCCTGGGCTACGGACACGATGACCGTGTCTGCGCTTTCTCCTCTCTCTCCGCGATCCTGTCTCTGAAAGACGTTCCGGAATCCTCCGTATGCTGCATGCTCACGGACAAGGAAGAGATCGGCAGCGTGGGAGCGACCGGCATGCAGGCCAAGTATTTCGAGAATGCCGTGGCCGAACTCATCGCGCTGACGGCGGACTCCTATTCCGATCTCATCCTTCGCAGAGCGCTGGCGAACTGCCGCATGCTCTCCTGCGACGTGTCAGCCGGATATGACCCCCTGTACGCGTCCGCGTTCGAGAAGAAGAACGCCGCAATCCTCGGCCGCGGCGTGTGCTACAACAAATTCACGGGCTCCCGCGGAAAATCCGGATCCAACGACGCAAATGCTGAATTCATCGGCCGTCTGCGCAGGATCATGGACGACAACGGCGTCTCCTGGCAGACCGCGGAACTCGGCCGCGTGGATCTCGGAGGCGGCGGGACGATCGCCTATATCTGCGCTCTTTACGGGATGGAAGTCATCGATTCCGGCGTACCTGTACTTTCCATGCATGCTCCGCAGGAGATCATCAGCAAAGCCGATCTTTACGAAGCGGTCAAAGCCTATACCGCTTTCATGAAAGAAGCGTAAGAAAACACGGAACGCCGTTCCCCCGGGGACGGCGTTCCTTTTTTCCGGGAGGTATCCATGGACAATTACGAAAACTGGATCGCTTGGGAAAAGGACGCAAAGATCAAAGGCTGGGACTTTTCCAGGATCGACGGACTGTATGAGGAGGAAGACCCTCCATGGGATTACCATGGGGAGATCCTTTCCCGCCTGCGGCCCGACAGCCGTCTGATGGATATCGACACGGGCGGCGGAGAGTTCCTGCTCGAACTGGGCCACGATCCGCACAGGACCACGGTGACGGAAGCTTATCCCCCCAACGTCGATCTGTGCAGGAGAGTCCTGTCCCCTCTCGGGATCCGGGTGATCGAAGCTTCCGGAAACGGTCCGCTTCCGGTCCCGGACGAAAGCGTCGATCTTCTCATTGACCGCAACGGAGACCTGAACCCGCGTGAATTCTACCGCGTGCTCGTCCCCGGAGGCGTCTGCATCACTCAGCAGGTCGGCGATTCCAACGATCGGGAACTGGTCGACCTGCTCCTCCCGGGAACTCCGCGGCCTTTCCCCAGACAGACGCTCGATCTTCTCTCTTCCGATTTCCTCCGTGCGGGATTCCGTCTGGAGACCGCCAGGGAAGCCTACGCACCCCTCCGCTTTTTCGATATCGGGGCCCTTGTTTGGTTCGCGCACGTCATCGAATGGGAGTTTCCCGGTTTTTCGGTGGACGCATGCCGGGACCGGCTGGAGGAAGCGCAGAAGATCCTCGGGCAAAAAGGAGAGATCGCGTGTCTGAAACACCGGCTGCTCTTCATCGCAGTCAAAGATCCCGTACGGTGAATCCTCCGCCGGAAATCAAAGAAGCCGCACGTTTCCGTGCGGCTTCCGCTGTCTTTGCACCTATCTGCGCATCATCTGGTCCATGACACGGATGGCTTCCTGCAGCTGGTTGTCGTCTTCTCCCCCGAAGATCCAGGATTCCTTCAAAGCGTCCGACGGCTCCACCACGATGTCAGGCGTGATCCCGACGTCCTGCGGGCAGTGTCCTCCGGCCGTGAAATACTGGCTGTCCGTGATCTTCACGACACCCTTGCCGTCCGTTCCGTAGAAACGCTGCGCCGTGCCTTTTCCGAAGGTCTGGACGCCCATGATCGTCGCCATGCCGGTATCCTGCAGGCTTCCGCTCATGAGTTCGGATGCAGACGCGCTGTATTCGTTGACCAGAACGATCGTCGGAAGTCCGAGGCAGTTTGCATCGCTTCTGTCGACTTCTTCATTTCCATATCTGTCGCGGAGCGTGATGATCGGGCCTTCCGGCATCAGCATGTCCGCGATATGGCAGACAAGGTTCTTGGATCCTCCGGGATTGTTGCGAAGGTCGATGATCAGGCCCTTGGCGCCTCCATCCGTCACCAGCGTCTTGACGGCGTTCCTGAAGTCCGTATCAACGGACCCGGAGAACTGTAGGATGCGGATATAGGCGATCTGTCCCGGCAGCATCTCCGATGACAGATAGCGGGTCGTCACTTCCCGGCGTTCTACGGAGACCGTGTAGGGCTCTCCGCGCCGTTCGAACGTGAGGGATACGAAGGTCCCCTTCTCGCCCCGGACGATGGAGGCGATCATCGTCGTGTCGTAGCCTTCGATCGACTGCCCTTCCACATGCGTCAGGACGTCGCCGGGCTTGATACCGGCTTCCTCTGCGGGAGACCCGTCAAAAACCGACGTCACGATCACGGTGCCGCCGGATTCGATCTGCTGGATCGACACGCCGATGCCCACGTAGCTTCCTTCTTCTTCCTGAAGGTATTCCTCATACTCTTCTTCCGTGAAATAATAGGCATATTTGTCGCCGATCTCCTGTGTGATGCCTTTAAGCGCGGCCTGCATCAGCTCCTCTTCGCTGTGCTCTTTATAGGAGTGTTCCTGGATGATGTCCATGACCTGACTGAGCTCATGGAAACTCCGGACGTTCCCTGAATCCGCAAAGGCCGTGACGCCGCTCCTGCCCTTGATGAAAAGAAGCGTCAACGCCACACTGACGACCGCCGCGGCTACCGCCAGAAGGATCGAACCGAGTACCGCACTGCTTTTCCGAACCATTGATTCCTCCAAACGCGGCCTTCGGCCGCAGAAAGATAGGGTTATTATAATCGATTCACGGAAAAAAGGCAAAAAGGCGGAAGGCATCCGCTGTTCTCCTCTTTTCGGGTACGGAAAGACCCGCCGTTCCGGCGGGTCCTTCGTTATTCTCTGACTTTTCGGAGCCGGCTCATTCCCCGACCTTGGCCAGAACTTCCGTCCAGATCACGTCGTAGAGCTTGTTCTTCTCTCCCATGGTGGAAAAGATCTCCAGTTTGTATTTGGACAGATCCGGATAGGCATAGGGATTGTTCCCGTCTTCCATCTGCTCGCGCGCGGCGGTGGAAGGAGAAGAATACCCGATATAGTCCGCATTGCGGGCTGCGATGTCGGGACGGCACATGAAGTTGATGAACGCTTCGGCGCCTTCCATGTTCTTGCAGTTCTTGGGAACGCACATCGCATCATAGAAGATGTTGCTGCCTTCCTTGGGGATGATGTAGGTCAGATCTTCGTTGTAGTCGATGCAGTAAACGGCATCGCCCGCATAAACGAGGGCCAGCGCGGCTTCGCCCGCGATCATCTTGTCCTTGGTCTCATCCATGAAATAACCGAGGACCAGGGGGCTCTGCTCGATCAGGAGATCCTTGGCCTGCTGCAGTTCCTGATCGTCCATGGAGTTCAGGCTGTAGCCGAGGGATTTGAGCGCGGCGCCGATCGCATCACGCTGGGAATACATCATGATGATGCTGCCGGCATACTTCTCATCCCACAGAGCGGACCAGGAGTCGATCTCCCCGTCGACCATCTTGGTGTTGTAGAGGATGCCCAGAGTGCCCCACATATAGGGAACGCTGTATTCGTTGTTCGGGTCATATCCGAGGGAAAGGAATTCCTTGTCGATGTACTTCAGGTTCTCGATGTGGCTCATGTCGATCTTGGCGAGCATATCCTCGGCCACCATGCGCTCGATCATGTAGTCCGAGGGGAAGATCACGTCGTAGCTGGCATTGGAGTTGGCCAGTTTCGTATACAGGTCTTCGTTGGTCTCGTACATTTCGTAGCGGACGGTGTAGCCCGTCTCCTTCTCGAAATCCTTGGTCACGTCGGGATCGATATAATCCCCCCAGTTGTACACACGGACGATCTTGGATTCATCCTTGCAGCCCGCGAGTCCCATGGCGGCGCCTGCGATCATCAGCAGCGCCAGTACCAGTGTCATGAGTTTGCGCATCAGTTTGTTCCTTTCCTGTTCTTTTGTTTGTCCTGATTCATGGACCTCAGGTTCGTATAGAGTAGAATGGCCAGAATGACCAGATACATGATGGTCGAAAGCGCGTTGATCGTAGGAGAGATCCCCCGCTTTGCCATCGTGTAGATCTTGATGGAGAGGTTCTGCACGCCGTTGCCCGTCGTGAAGAACGATACGATGAAGTCGTCGATCGAAAGGGTCAGCGCCATGAAGAAGCCGGACACGATGCCGGGCATGATGTCGGGGATCATGATCTTGCGCATCGCGAGTCCCGGCGTCGCGCCGAGATCCAGAGCGGCTTCGAACTTGCTGTAGTCGAACTGCCGGATCTTGGGCATGACGGAGAACAGCACGTACGGTATGCAGAAAGTGATATGGGACAGGAGCAGCGTCGCGAACCCGAGTTCCATTTTCAGCATGGTGAAAAGGATCAGGAGCGAAACGCCCGTCACGATATCCGCGTTGAGCATGGGGATGTAGGCGACCGTCATGATCGACGTGGAGGTGAATCTCCGCATGGAATTCATGCCGATGGCCGCCACGGTGGCGATGATCGTGGAGATGATCGCTGCCAGGAACGCACACAGGAGCGTGGTCCCCAGAGATGTGATCATTTCCGAATCCTGGAAGAGCGCCTGATACCATTTCAGGGAAAAGCCCTGCCATACGGCGCGTGATTTGCTCTCGTTGAAGGAATAGACGATAAGGCAGAGGATCGGGAGCTGCAGGAAGGCGACGATCAGTCCCACGTAGATCTTGCCGAGGACGGAAGTCTTCTTCATCAGAGGATCACGCCCCTTTCATCCACATCGCTCTTGTCCACCTTGTTCATGAGGACCATCATGGAGATGATGACGATCATGACGATGACGGAGACTGCGGAACCAAAGTGCCAGTCCGAAACGACCCGGAACTGACGCTCGATGATGTCGCCGACCAGAGGGACCTTGCCTCCGCCCATGAGCTGGGACACGACGAAGGTCGTGACCGACGGCACGAAAGTCATCGTGATGCCTGAAATGACGCCGGGAACGGAGAACGGCACCACGATCCTCAGGAAGCGCTGGACAGGCGTCGCGCCAAGATCGTAAGCAGCCTCCAGCAGGGAATCATCCATTTTCAGGAGCACGTTCTGGATCGGAAGGATCATGAAGGGCAGGAAGTTGTAGACCGTACCGAAGATGACAGAACCTTCGCTGTACAGGAACTGGATCCGCTCGATGCCGAACTGTCCAAGGATCCGGTTCACCAGTCCGGAATTCTCAAGGATGCTCAGCCATGCATAGGTGCGCAGAAGGAAATTCATCCACATGGGGAGCATGAGGAGCAGCATGACGATCGTACGGAACCTTTCCGTTCCTCGTGCGCAGATGTACGCGACGGGATATCCCAGCACGAGGCAGATGACCGTGGCGTAGAGCGCGATCTTGATGCTCCTGAGAAAGACCTTGAGATAAGTCTCGTCTGCGAACCTCGCGAAGTTGGAGAGCGAGAAAACGAGATTCCCGTCAGGTCCCGTGACCGTGACACCGTAATAGACGATGACGCCGATGGGGATCAGTACGAACACAAGGAGCCAGATCGCCATAGGCAGCGCCAGAAGCGCGGATTTCTGTTTTTTCACGGCCGCACCTCCAGTCTCACACGCTGCGCCTTCTTTGCAGCGATGAGCGTGGGCGTCAGATCGCTCGGTTCCATGACCTGGATGTTTTCGGGCGTGACGTCGATGGACACAGAGGAGCCGGGTTCCACATATCGTGTCGACTGGGACACGATGAGATCTTCGCCGCAGACGATGCGCATCTCGTAATGCACACCCTTGAAGATGGAGGAAACGACGGTGCCCGAAGGCCTGTCCTCCCGTACGGGGATCAGTTCGACGTCTTCCGGCCTGAGAACGATGTCCACAGGCTTGTTTTCGCCGAATCCGGTATCGATGCAGGGGAAACGCCTGCCGAGGAATTCCACTTCGTAATCCCTGATCATCGTGGCCTTCAGGATATTGCTCTCTCCGATGAAGTCCGCGACGAAGGAGTTTTTCGGCTCATTGTAGATGTCCTGAGGCGTTCCGATCTGCTGGATCTTGCCGTCGTTCATGACGACGATCGTATCGGACATGGTCAGCGCTTCTTCCTGGTCGTGCGTGACATAGAGGAATGTGATGCCGGACTCGACCTGGATATGCTTGAGTTCGATCTGCATCTCCTTGCGGAGCTTCAGGTCGAGCGCGCCGAGCGGCTCGTCCAGGAGCAGGACGTCGGGACGGTTGATCAGGGCACGGGCCACAGCCACGCGCTGCTGCTGACCGCCGGACAGAGTATCGATCCTGCGGTTTCCGTAACCGCTGAGATTCACCAGGGCCAGCATCTCGTCCACCTGACGGTCAATTTCCTTTTTGCTCAGCTTCTTGCTGAGCGTCGGTCCGAAAGCGATGTTTTCACCGACGGTCATGCTGGGGAAAAGCGCATAGCGCTGAAAAACCGTATTGATGTTGCGCTTGTAAGGAGGCAGATCGTTGATCCGCGTACCGCGGTAGAACACGTCTCCTTCCGCAGGAGATTCAAAGCCGCCGACGATACGGAGCGTAGTCGTCTTGCCGCAGCCGGAAGGGCCCAGCAGTGTCAGGAACTCATTCTGGTTGATGTACAGATTCAGATGCTCCAGGACCTGCAGATCTCCGTAATTCTTGGAGATGTTCTTCAGTTCGATGATGTGTTCATCCATAGCGGATTGCCTCCATGAGGGATATTGGATATCGGCCCTGCCGTCGTCTGCCGATTGTCCCGCGGCAGAACGGGTTTTTCTCAGAACGTCGGAGGATCAGAGACCCAGAGGATCGTCGCGTTTGTCTTTTCGCCGTTGCGGATATAGTGTTCCTGATCGGCTTTATAGTAAAAAGCGTCTCCCTTTTTCAGCCGGAAACGCCGCATGCCCAGATACAGGCTCGGGCTTCCAGACAGCACATACCCGAATTCCTCGCCGGAATGCGGATCGTCTCTGCGGGAAGACGCGCCCGGAGGCAGCTGAAGCAGGATCGGCTCCATGTCGTGGGCCTGCGCGGTCGTCACGAGCCAGGTGATCGTTCCACCGTCTTCCAGTTCCTTGTCGAACATATCATCTTTGTGGAACACGGGTGATTCCTTTCCCGTATTGGAAAAGAACTCGGCAAAGGTCACGCCGAGGACGTCGAGGATATCTCCGAGCGTTTCAAGGCTCGGCGCCGCCTGATCGGTCTCAAGCTGGGATATAAATCCCTTGGACAGATCGCAGCGGTCGCCCAGTTCTTTCTGGGTCAGACCTCTGAGCATCCGGAGAGCCCGGATGCGTTCTCCAACCGCTATATTCATATCCCAACCTCCCGGGATTTGTCCTGCTAAACTTTTGGGTTAATGATACGGGATTCATTGTATCAGTCATATATAGATGCGTCAATACATTTCCCTGCCGATTTCACGCATTCTTTTTTGGAGTTTCCTCCATCCGGGCCGCATTCTGCAGCAGTCGATGATTCCGGCCTTTCACGGCAGTCTGCCGGTACTCTTCCCAGAGCATGGCATTCCCACGGTCCCGTGAGGAAGCGGATAACAGGAATACTAAACTGGAAATTCATTTTTGCCATTCCCGGAAAAGCAGATTCTTCTTCCTCTCCACGCTTCGGATCCGGATCAGCTGTATAAGGGATCCGCGTTCCGTCCTCTCTGCATGAAGGGGACCGGTCAGGAACAGGCTCTGGACATCACTTTCAACGATGAATGAGCGAGCATACGGGCTGCGCTGTCTGATTCAAGCTGAATGCCGTTGTGGATATCCGGACCGAATTCCATGACCTATGTACAGAAAATGCCGAGTTATCCCCAAAACCGGATTGTACCGTCCACGCTCTTTTTCTTTTTGGCCATAACTCAAAAAAACCCATTGCACAGGGAAAATTTTTATGTTACAATAGGTGACGTTCAGAAATTGCGGGGCTGTTTCGGCCCCCATTTTTCACTCTATGGAGCGGAAAACTGTGGATAACTCTGTGGATAACTTTCGCTCTGTTTTCTCTGTCCCCGTGTCTTCACATCCCGGATCACCCTTTGGATTGTGGTCTTTCGGAATCGGAGACCACAGGATATGGTAGTCGGATTTTTCAGTCCTCCGAAAGAGTCTGTGAACAAGTTATCCACATCCCGCCGCCGTCCGTGCGGCATATATGACAGGAGGTCTCCCCTTGCCCGAAAGACTTGACCCCAACTGGCCCGTCTGGACCCAGACGAGGGATCTGATAGAGCGTCAGGTGCAGAAGGTCTCGTTCACGACCTGGATCGAGCCCATCGTTCCCTATGCTCTCGATCAGCAGGAATTGTATCTGCTGATGCCGAATTTTTACGTGCGGAATTTCGTGGAAGGCAAATACGCCGCCCTGATCGAAAGCGCTCTGACCCAGGTCTCTTCCAAGACCTACAAGCTCCATTTCCTGACGCCGGACGACAGCCGTTCTGTGTCTCTGGAAGAAAAGCGCGACGAACAGGAACCCGTCAATCCTTCCCCCAGCCTGATGCTGAACCCGAAATATACCTTCGACAATTTCGTGATCGGCAACTCAAACCGTTTCGCACACGCCGCGGCCCTGGCCGTTGCGGAAGCGCCTGCTCAGGCCTACAACCCGCTTTTCATCTACGGCGGCGTAGGTCTCGGAAAAACGCATCTGCTGCATGCCATCGGACAGTTCATCCGTGAATCGAATCCAAAAGCCAAGATCCTATATGTTTCTTCGGAGAAATTCACTTATGAACTGATCGCCGCGATCCATTCCAACACGCAGGCTGCCTTCCGCGCCCGCTACCGCAATGTCGACGTCCTCATGATCGACGACATCCAGTTCATCGCGGCCAAGGACGCCACGCAGGAAGAGCTGTTCCATACCTTCAACGAGCTGCACGACGCCAATAAGCAGATCATCTTTTCATCGGATAAACCTCCGAAAGAGCTCAAATCCATGGAAGAACGTCTTCGCAGCCGTTTCGAATGGGGCCTCATCGCGGACATCCAACCTCCGGATCTCGAGACCCGGATCGCCATCCTGATCAAAAAAGCCGAAGCAGAAGGCTGGCTCAATCCGAATCCCGATGTTCTGGAGTTCATTGCGACGCACAGCGAGAACAATATCCGCGAACTGGAAGGCGCACTCACGCGCACGCTGGCCTATGCCAGAGTCTCCGGAGCGCCCCTGGATGTTTCCTGTGCCCAGGAAGCCCTCAAGGACCTGCTGAACCAGAGCGCAGGAAAACGCGCTACGCCCGAAAACATCGTCAAGATCGTCGCCACCTGGTACGGGATCACGCCGGACGATCTCATGGCGCGCAAACGCAACGCAGAGATTGTACAGCCCCGTATGGTCGCCATGTACCTGACGCGTGAACTGACCGACATGTCCCTGACTGCGATCGGAGACTTCTTCGGACGCGACCACACGACCGTACATCACGCGTACAAAACGATCTCCGAAGACTATGCAAGGGATACGGAGCTTCGGTCGCTCATCGCTTCCATCCGGAACCAGCTGAACGCATAAGCACTGCATAATCCCTGCATATCCAAAGGATCCGGATCCGGTTTGTCCGAAAAAAACGGGATTCCGGCTCCTGCATAAGAGTTTATCCACAGCTTTGGGATAAACCCTCCCGGAAAACTTTTCATATGTGTTCCCGGAGCGAAGCCCCACCGTCCGGAATCGTTACGGAGAAGAGAGTTTTCTCTGTCTGACTGACAGGCGGTTTTGGATAAGCAGCTGATAATCCTCCGTTTTCCCAAACGGATATCAAACTGATTTTTCCCATGATTTCGGGAAAATCGGACGTTATTCACAAAAATCAAAATCCTACTGCCCCAACCCCTTTTTTGGAAGGTGGAACAAGGCACGCAAAGGAGGCCCCCATGCATATCAGAATCCACAAAGACGATCTCGTCAACGCACTCACAACCGTCGGCAAAGCTCTTCCTTCCCGCACGGTGCTGGCTTCCCTTGAAGGCATCTTCATGGAAGTCTATCAGGACGGACTGCATCTCGTCGCTACCGATCTTCAGAAAGGCATCGAGACGACGATCCCCGCCGAAGTCGTGGAAGAAGGTTCTCTCGTAGCACCCGGCCGGCTCTTTACAGATATCTGCCGAAGGCTCCCGGAAGAAGAGATCGAGATTCTTTCGGATGAAAAACAGATGGAGATTCATTCCGGTTCTTCCGTCACGAAACTTTCCGTCATGGACGCTCAGGAGTATCCTCAGCTCCCCCTGGTGGAAGGTGTCTCCCCGATCATCGTACCGCAGAACACACTTCGCGACATGATCCGTCAGACTGCCTATGCGGCTTCCCTGGATGAGACCCGCATGATTCTGACCGGCGTTGCTGTGGAGTGTGAAGGCACGAGACTCCGCATGATCGCGCTAGACGGCTTCCGCATGGCTATGCGGACCGTGGCACTGGACCGTGATTACGAGCTCCAGAAAGCTGTCGTCCCCGCTGCATACTTCAATGAGATCACAAGGATCCTGGATGCTTCCGACGAACCGACCCAGCTTTTCCTGACGAAAACCCATCTGGCTCTCGTCGTGGGACAAACCCGCTTCATCGGAAGACTGCTCGAAGGCGAATATATCAAATATCAGCAGATCCTTCCGACGCAGTGGCAGACCCGTATGGTCGTCGATACGTCTGAATTCGCGCAGGCAGTGGAACGCGCCGCGATCCTTGCCCGCGAGAGCCGCAATAACCTGATCCGTCTCCTCATCAGTCAGGACAGGATGACCCTGAGAGCGGAAAGCGAAGTCGGTGTCGTGACAGAAGATATAGGGATCGTATCTGAAGGACCTGAGATCGAAATCGCCTTCAATTCTGCCTATATCAGCGATCTGCTGAAGAATCTGGACGTACCGGAGGTCGCCCTCTGCTTCCAGAGCAATATCTCTCCCTGTGTGGCCCGTCCCGTGGAGGGTGAAGACTTCCTGTATCTGGTGCTTCCTGTCAGAATCTACGCCTGATGGAAAACATTTTGTCGCCGATCGTGATCCTCGGTGGAGGCGCGGCGGGTCTGGCAGCGGCTTCCATGGCCGTAAGGATGGGGCAGCACGTACTGCTGGCGGAAAGAGAAGCTTTTTTCGGAGGACAGTACAGACAGGCCGGAGCGGAGTCCATGATGGGCTTCGCATCCTGTCAGTCCGTGACCGAACTCCGCTCTCTTTCCGCTTTTTCTGACTCTGAAGGAAGAATTTCGTTTGATATCTATTCAGAGTGGGCGGATTCCATACTGCTTCATCCGAAAGTGGATACGCTCATCCATACTTCACTTTCATCCGTGAAAGTCAGAGACGGTGAGATCAGCCGCCTGGATCTGGCATCTCCACAGGGAAGGATCTCCGTAAAACCCGAAGTCGTGATCGACGCTACGGGAACAGGTATGTGTGCGATATCCGCCGGGGTTCCGTATCTCCCGGGAGACGGAAAAGGATTGGTGATGCCGCCTGTTCTGTGCCTGACAGCGGAAAACGCAGACAGGGAACTGTTTCTCATGAAAGGCATCGGGATATTTCATCCCGAATCGGATCTATTTGCCGAGATTCGGACCAAAACGGACAGAAACGGGAAGATCCGGGTCAATCTCGTTCGAAAAGGAAACTATTCAGGAGATCTTTCGGCTAAAGAATCGTCAGGTCTTCAGATCGGCGTTCGCAGAGACATCCGGCAGGCGGAAGAAATGATAAGGCGTCTTATTCCGGGAATGTCAGAAGCGGAACTGATTCCTTTTTCATATGGATACCTGCTTCCGGAAGGTCCTCATCCTTCAGGCTGTCATGTCCTTTCAGAGGAAGAAGTATCTTCAGGAACTGTCTTTGATGACTGGGCAGTCGGCAGATTGCGGACAAATGACGGCTCTGTCTGCTGTTCTCTTCCCTATGGATCGTTCGTGACCCGGGAAATCCGTAATCTGATCCTTGCGGGGCGCTGTCTGTCCATGGAATCCGGAGCCTTCAAAAAACTGAGAGGTCTTTCTTTTTCTCTCGCGTCCGGAAATGCCGCCGGCTGTGCTGCAGTGCTTTCTCTTGCATACGGCGGCCGCGTGAAGAAGATCGACATGGAGTATTTTCATGAAGCTCTGTCGGATCTCGGTATGGCAGCTCCGGAAAAAAAGCATTCCGACAGTTCTGATAAATGAAAAATCAGCCCTTAGAGGGGCTGATTTCCGTATCAAATCATTGAGCAGTGAGGTCAAGAATGCCCAAACACCTTCGAAAGCTCCCTGAAAGCGTTTGCGGAACGCTCTATCACCGCTTCGTCCACACAGTAGGCGAGCCGGGCATGACCGGGACAGCCGAATCCGCTGCCGGGAACCATGAGGATATGGTGCTCGGAAGCGATGCGGCAGAATTCCATATCATCCTCGATCAGGGTCTTGGGGAAGAGGTAGAAGGCCCCTTCCGGCCTGGTGCACTCGTAGCCGTTCTCCAGGAGGATCTGGTAGAGCCGCTCACCGCGTCTCCTGTAGATATCGACCTCGGCGGGAAGATCCAAACAGGCCGCCACCACGCCCTGAAGAAGGGAGGGTGCGTTGACGAATCCCAGGACACGGTTCGTGTAGGCGCAGGCAGAGGCAAGAAGTTCCGCGTCCTGCGTGTCGGGCCGGATGGCAATGTAGCCGATGCGTTCTCCGGGCAGGGACAGGCTCTTGGAGAAGGAATTGACGACGACGCTGTTCTCGATGAACTTCAGAACGCTCGGGACCTCGACCCCGTAGGTCAGTTTGCCATAGGGCTCGTCCGAAAGGGTCAGAATGGGCGTCTCCATCTTCAGTTCATGCTCCCTGGAACGCAGGATGCCGTTCAGGGCGGCGAGGTCGGAAGCGGGATACACAACACCCGTAGGGTTGTTCGGAGAATTCAGAAGGACGGCGCGGGTTCTGGGCGTGACAGCTCTGCCGATGGCGAGCAGATCCAGCTGGAAATTCCCGGCCTTTGAAGGAACGGCTACGGCTTTTCCGCCGTAATTGCCGATGTAGGAGAGGTACTCCACGAAATAGGGTGAAATGATGATCACTTCATCCCCTTCTTCAAGGATCGATTTGAAAATGCAGTTCAGCGCACCGGCGGCGCCTACAGTCATGATCACGTTTCCGGCAGTGAGCTGAAGTCCGGAACGGCGGGATTCATAAGCGGCGACGGCTTCTCTCGCGTCCACAGCTCCGGCATTCGCCATGTATTTATGGATCCCCGGCCTGCGGACGAGGCGTTCCATTTCCGCGAGACAGGCCTCCGGCGGCTCGAGGTCCGGATTTCCGAGAGAAAAGTCGAATACATTCTCTTCTCCGTACAGCTGTTTCTGACGGGTGCCTTCTTCAAACATCTTGCGGATAAAAGAACCTCCCTGCATGGCAGCGGCGATGGCAGGTGTAATCATAATTCATCCTTTCTATGTTCCACGTGGAACATTGTCGGTTCAGCGGTCTGTATACCGCTTTTTCTTTTTCTTCTGATTGTTTTATTGTATCACAAACGACAGACGTGTGAAAGCACCGCGGTCTTTCTGTTTCACGCGGTGAAACAGGGCAATGTTCCACGTGAAACATTTCGTGCCCCTTTTCCCGAAGCGGAGAATCGGTTATAATAGTTGATACAAGCGACCATCAAGGAGGCAGTATGGGCAAGATCATCGCGGTAGCGAACCAGAAAGGCGGCGTGGGCAAAACGACCACGGCCGTGAATCTTTCCGCCTGTCTTGCGGCTGCCGGGAAAAGGACGCTCCTTCTGGACCTCGATCCTCAGGGAAACAGTACGTCCGGGCTCGGACTGGAAAAAACCGAAGGGCAGCTCTCATCCTACGACCTTCTTCTGTCGGGAGCGGATCCTGAAGAAACAATCCATCCGACCCAGATGGACGGGCTGAAGATCATCCCCTCTTCCATCGACCTTGCCGGCGCAGAGATTGAGCTTGTGTCCGTAAAATCCAGGGAAACCCTCCTTCGAACAGTACTGAAATCTGTTCGAGAGAAATATGACTATATCCTGATCGACTGCCCGCCGTCGCTCGGACTGCTGACCATCAACGCACTGACAGCTTCCGACTCGGTCCTTGTGCCGATCCAGTGTGAATTCTACGCTCTGGAAGGCCTTTCTCAGCTGACGCGCACGGTTACGCTGGTCCGTCAGGGACTGAATCCGCGTCTGAGGATCGAAGGAGTCGTTCTCACGATGTACGACTCGAGAACGAGGCTTTCCGCACAGGTCGCCGAAGAAGTCAGGCATTATTTCGGAGAGAAAGTCTTCGATACCGTGATTCCGCGCAACGTACGGCTGAGCGAGGCTCCCAGCTATGGAATGCCTGTGATCCTGTACGATCCGTCCTGCAGCGGTTCGGAAGCATACCGGAATCTGGCTCGGGAACTCATAAAGAACGAGGAGGAGAAAAGATGAAGAAAAAAGGCGGACTTGGTCGCGGACTTGGCGTGTTTTTCTCCGAACCTGTCGTAACGGAGCCCGAAACGGAGACATCCGCGGGCGACGTCCGGCAGATCTCCGTTCTTCTGATCGATCCCAACCCTTCCCAGCCCAGAAGGACGTTCGACGAGGAAAGCCTGCGCGAGCTCTCCGAATCCATCGCAGCCCACGGTGTGCTCCAGCCGCTTCTTGCGGTACCTGCCGGTGAGCGCTATCATCTCGTGGCGGGCGAAAGACGCTGGAGGGCGGCCCGTCTGGCCGGCCTGAAGGAAGTGCCGGTACGCGTCATGGATCTTTCCGCCGCGGAACAGGCGGAGATCTCCCTTATCGAAAACCTTCAGAGGGACGATCTGACGCCTCTTGAAGAAGCAGCAGGTATACGCGCGCTCATGGACGGTTTCTCCCTGACACAGGAAGAAGCGGCTTCCCGTCTCGGAAAAAGTCGCAGCGCCGTGGCCAATGCGCTCCGGCTCCTGAATCTGCCCGACACCGTGCAGGCGCTGCTCGCTTCGGGAAAACTGTCCGCCGGCCACGCGAAATCCCTTGCAGGGATCCCGGATGCTGATCTTGTGCGGGAACTGGCGGAAAAAGCTGTTTCCCAGGGCCTGAGCGTCAGGCAGATGGAAGAACTTTCCAGACAGGTCGGACGGAAGAAGCCGGACAAACCTGGAAAGAAGGGGAACGACCCCGCTTTTGCCGAGATGGAGGAAGCCCTGAGCCGTCTTTTCGGCACGAAAGTATCCGTGACGGGCGATCTGGAAAAGGGACGTATCAGCATGCAGTATTTCAGCCGTGAAGATCTGGAAAGGATCTATGAGACCGTCATGCGGTACGCGGAGGACAGAGTATGAGTCACAGAGCCAGCCGTATCCTGCGGCGCACGGTCTTCTTTCTGATCGTGGGCCTGCTTCTCTGCGGCGCGGGCGTGTTCGCTGCGGTCAAACTGAAGGACCTGAGGCAGTCCGGTCTGTCGCTGTACGCGCTTCCGGCGGATCCCGGCCGTGTCTATGAGGCAAAAGACGGTCTGATGACCATACAGAACGGCATGCTTGTAAGGCTGAATGCGCAGGCGGAGCCGCTGTTTTCCGCTGAACTGGAAGACGGGAGCGCCAAAGCCTGCGGGAATGCGGAGCTGACGGCAGTCTATCATGGGCCTACGCTGCGGATCTACGACAACAACGGGACGCTGCTTGTCCAGCACACGCTCGAGACGGAGATCCTGGATATGGTCATGGGCGACGAGTCCTATGCCGTACTGTTCCAGCAGGACGGGCAGAAGCGCGTCTCCGTATACCGTACAGACACGACGCCTCTTGACGAAAACATACTGTTCCCCTACCAGTCCGTCCTCGACTTGGATCTGTTCGACGGTGACAGGCAGCTCTGGACGCTGTCTCTGGACGTGCATTCGACGCAGCCTGTTTCTATGATCAAGACGAGGAACGTGGGACTGACGACTACGGCCAGTCTGTCCGTAGACGGTGAGATCGTATACGGAACGGCCCCGTACAAAGGCGGATTCGTTACGGTCGGCACGCAGACCATGAAGGTCTGGGACAGCAAAGGAACCGAGAACTTCTCCCAGATGATCTACGGCTGGATCCTCCAGGATATGGAAGAAGATTCAAAAGGCAGGATGCAGTGCATCTTCTGTCCTGCCGATCCCGAAGGTTCCGGAGTGAAAACCATGCTCTGGTATATCCGTCTGGAAGCGGACGGGACCACTACGCAGTACCGTTATTCCCTGCCGGCCGATACGCTCGCGGTATGTCTGACGGACAGGGATATCGCTGCAGTCACGACTTCCCAGCTTGTCCGCATGCCCTGTCAGGGCGGTCGCACGGACAGTCTGGATCTGTCGGTCCAGGTCTCATCCGTCCAGGTCCTGGAAAACAGCCACGGCCTGATTCTCCGCAGCGGAGATCAGGAATATCTTCTGAAGCTGGATTAGGAGGTATCATGAACTATCTGGATATCCTCTGTTTTCTGATCGTACTCGGATGCGCGTTTATCGGTCTGTATCAGGGATTTCTGCGCAGTTCCGCCAATACGGGCGCTCTTCTCTGCGGCATGGTGGGAGGTGCCCTGTTCTGGAAGATCGTAGCCAGAGGCTTCGTGCGAGGCGGACAGCTCATCCCCACCCTCCTGAACTTTTCAGAATCGGATGAATTCCTGATGGGGGCCGGGGAAACGTACGGAGAAAGGCTGATGACGGCCATCTCCAATATCCGCATGCCTGTTTCCTCTCTGCAGCCCGGTTTTCTGGAGAAGATGACGGAAACGCTGAACCAGCCCATCCTCGCCCCGTTCGATTCCATGCTGGAAAGAAACGTCGCAAATCTAGCGTTCGAGGGACAGGCGTCGATGCTGGGCGAATATCTGAGCCTTACTGTGGCCTATTTCGCTACGGCTGTCGTGAGTTTTCTGCTCGTATTTGCTCTGTGCAGCGTCGTTTTCCTTTTCCTTGCCGCCCTGGCGGATCACGTGTTCCAGTTTCCGCTGCTCAGACATTTCGACGGACTTGCCGGCGCAGGCGCCGGTGCACTGTCCGGCCTGATCGTTCTTCTGGCCGCCGGGCTGCTGATCCCCGTCGTCCTGTCATTCGTGTCCGTACCTCTGCTGCAGGAGATGGTCGAGACGTCGCTGTTCGCCCGTCTGATCTATGGAGGGAACCCGCTGATCGGGCTTTTTACGAGGTTCATAGGCTGACAGGCAAACGGTCTGATTCAGCGCTTTTGTCTTGCAAAAGAGGGGCGCGTTCGCTATACTTGACAACGGAGGATCCGCGATGCTGATACAGCCCCTGACTCATGCCCAGCAGACTTCCCGCCGCAGGGAGCGGCAGGAAGATGTTCGCGGGCCTTTTTTCAGGGATCAGACCGCGATCCTGCACAGCATGGCCTTCAGGAGGCTGAAAAAAAAGACACAGGTCTTCTTCGCACCGGAGAACGATCATATCTGCACCCGGATGGAGCATGTGCTCCATGTGGCGACGATCGCCGTCACGATTTCCCGGGGCCTCATGGGCGCCGGCTGGGACATGGATACGGATCTGGCCTATGCGGCAGGCATGGGGCATGATATGGGCCATACTCCGTTCGGGCATTCCGGAGAACGGATGCTCAACGGTTTCCTTCCCGGAGGTTTCCGTCACGAAGCCCATTCCCTTCGCGTGGTGGACACGCTGGCACAGGGCGGAAAAGGTCTGAATCTGACCCGTGCCGTCCGGGACGGGATCGTGTGTCATAACGGAGAAAGAATGGAACGCGCCTTGTCTCCCGAAGCCAAGCCCCGGCTGCCGGAAGAGAAGCTGACGGCGGAGTTCTATCCTGCGACCTGGGAAGGATGCGCCGTACGGATGGCGGACAGGATCGCCTATCTCGGGCGGGACATGGAGGACGCGATGACAGCAGGTCTCCTCTCCCCTTCCGATCTGCCTGCAGAGCTCCGTCCACACGCGGAAAACCTGAATTCTTTCCTGATCGACTCCTTTGTGGAGGACATCGTCACAAACTCTCCGAAAGAAGGCTGTCTGGCCCTTACGGAAGAGGCTTTCCACAATTACAACGTCTGGTACGGCTTCAATGTGGAACGGATCTACCGGCATCCCATGCTGCAGGAATACGAAGCGCGGACGACGAGGATCCTGGACATGCTTCTGGATGCCCTGTGCCGCAGGAGCGAAGCGTACCTGGACGATCCCGGCCGGGCTTTGAAGGACGCCGAAGGACCGGATATCCTGTATCAGGATTTTGCTCAGTTCTATCTGGAGCTGACGGAGATCTATCAAAAGGGCGAAGCGCCCCGGCTTACAGCCGATTACGTGGCGGGCATGACCGACCAGTTCGCGCTGGAGCAGGTGCGCAGGCTTCTCTGGCCCCGCCCGATCGCTTAAGTTCATACACGGGAATCTCCCGTTTAATGATGGTATTGAAATGGTATAAAGGAGGAAAAACCATGTCTTACGCCAATATCCCCGAAGTCAAGATCGGCCTGGTCGCTGTCAGCCGTGACTGCTTCCCCATCGCTCTGTCCCATCAGCGCCGCGTGGCCATCATGGAAGAAGTGAAAAAGCTGGGTCTCCCGGTCGTGGAAATGCAGACGATCGTCGAGAACGAAGCCGATTCCCTCAAGGCTCTGGACGAGCTCAAAGCTTCCGGCGTGAATGCCCTCGTCATGTTCCTGGGCAACTTCGGCCCTGAAGGCCCCGAAGTCTACGTAGCCGAGAAGTTCGACGGCCCCGTCATGTTCGTGGCTGCCGCCGAAGAATCCGGAGACACCATGTTCGACGGCCGCGGCGATGCCTACTGCGGCATGCTGAACGCTTCCTACAACCTGAAGCTGCACGGCGTCAAGGCCTACATCCCCGAGTATCCCGTGGGCAACGCGAAGCGCTGCGCCGAGATGATCGGTGACTTCGTGCCCGTAGCCCGCATCATCCTGGGCATCAAGTCCTTCAAGGTCATCTCCTTCGGTCCCCGTCCCTACGACTTCCTGGCCTGCAACGCCCCCATCAAGGGCCTGTACGATCTCGGCGCTTCCATCCAGGAGAACTCCGAACTGGATCTGTTCGAATCCTATCATAAGCACGCGAATGATCCCCGCATCCCCGAAGTCATCGCGGATATGGAGAAGGAACTGGGTGCCGGCAACCGCTACGCGGGAATCCTGCCCCGTTTGGCGCAGTATGAGATCACCCTGCTCGATTGGATCGATGCCAATAAGGGAGCATACAAGTATGTGGCCATGGCAAACAAATGCTGGCCCGCTTTCCAGACCCAGTTCGGCTTCGTACCCTGCTATGTGAACTCCCGTCTGGCTTCCCGCATGATCCCCGTCGCCTGCGAGACCGATATCTACGGCGCTCTGTCCGAATATATCCTGGCCTGCGCGACCGGCATCTCCCCCACGCTGCTGGACATCAACAACTCCGTGCCTCAGGATATGTATGATTCCGAGATCAAGGGCAAGTACAACTACACGATCGAGGAGACCTTCATGGGCTTCCATTGCGGCAACACCCCGATCTGCCACCTTGCCAAGGGCGAAATGAGCTATCAGCGCATCATGAAGCGCAGCCTGGAGCCCGACACCGAGCCCGACATCACCCGCGGCACCCTCGAAGGCAACATCGCGGCTTCCCCCATCACGTTCTTCCGTCTGCAGAGCGCTTCGGACGCCACCCTGCACAGCTATGTGGCTGAGGGTGAAGTCCTGCCCGTCGACTGCCGTTCCTTCGGCGGCATCGGCGTATTCGCCATCCCGCAGATGGGCCGCTTCTACAGGCATGTCCTCATTGCCAAGAACTATCCGCATCACGGCGGCGTAGGCTTCGCCAAGGCCGGCAAGGCCCTGTTCGCGGCTATGAAGCTCCTGGGCATCGAAGATGTGGCTTTCAACCAGCCCGCCGGCATGCTCTACAAGGACGAGAATCCTTTCGGATGAGTCTCCGGCTGTCCTGACAGCAGAATAACGAGTCATTGATTCCCGCAAAAGCCCGTCTTTTGCGGGAATCTCTTTTTCTGTGCCGTATTCGTCCCGATATGAAACGGCGGATTTTCCGATGATGGGACGGAGTGGCGGAAAAGGAGACAGAAAGGCATGCGTGTGTCAGCTGCTGTTCTTTTTTCAAAATGTCCATATTTTATTCACAATTAGGTGTTGCATACGGGGGGTACTTTGTGCATAATAAGCGTACGAGGTTCGCTGTTTCTGTTCAGCGGGATCATTCTTCCGCTGTCGGAAACAGCCCGACCGTACTGACCTGGATGAGGTGATCATATTGATGCTGCGTAAATGCCCCCGCTGCGAACTGAATTATATCCGCGAGGGAGAAAAACTCTGCCGCGTCTGCGCACGCGAACTGAAAGTCGGTCTTTCCGAGCAGGAGGAGACCATCGAAATGTGCTCGATCTGCGGCGAGAATCCCGTCCTGCCCGGCAAGGACATCTGTGCCAAATGCCAGCGGGAGCAGGAAGATCCCAAAAAGGACAATCTTTCCGAGTACGAGGATGAAGAAAACGTTCTCGACGAAGATGTTGCCGATCTGGACGTGGGAGACGATCTCGACTTTGAAGTGACGGACATGCCCACGACGTCCCTTTCCGATCTGGAAGACGAGGAGTTCCGCAGAGACGAAGAGGAGGAGGAAGACTTTTAGTCTTTCGCTTCCTTCCATGAGAATCTGGGCCATTTCAGACCTTCATCTGTCCGAGAACTCGGACAAGCCCATGAACGTGTTCGGCCCGCAGTGGGAAGGTCACTGGGACAGGATACGCGAGGACTGGAAAGCACGGGTAGCCGAAGAGGACATCGTGCTCATAGGCGGTGACATCTCCTGGGCCATGTCGCTCGGCGAGGCGCTCGCGGATCTTCGGTCGATCATGGAGATGCCCGGGAAGAAAGTGCTTCTTCGGGGCAATCACGATTACTGGTGGCCGAGCCTGTCAAAACTGACGGCCGTCCTGGATGAACGGACTTTCGTCCTTCAGAACAATGCGCTGCGTTTTCCCGGAATCGTTTTTGCCGGAACAAGGGGATGGACGATCGCAAAGGATGGAGCATCCGAAGAAGACAGCCGCATCTATCAGAGAGAAGGGATCAGGCTGTCTCTTTCCCTGAAAAACGCCGAACAGCTCCGTAAGCCGGGAGACCGGCTGCTTGTTCATTTCCATTATCCGCCCTGGATCCATGCCGGGGAGACCACGGTCTTTACCGAACAGCTGGAACAGATCCGGCCGGACTGGATCTTGTTCGGACATCTGCACAACGTATCCCCGAAAGACGTCCCGGAAGGAGAACTCAGAGGACTTTCCTATCAGCTTGTATCCTGCGATTACCTTCATTTCAGGCTGAAGGAGATCGCTGAGATCTGACAGTCATGCAGACCGGTTTCTGCCGGTCTTTCTTTTTTTTCTGCCCGAAAAAACACTGAGGGAGACAAGTTTCACACCGGTGTTTTTCTGCCGGAAAACAGCTTTCAAAGAAGATGGTTTTTTGCAATATTTTGACATTTTAGCACGGAAAAACCCCCGAAAAACTTGCAATCTGTGTAGCAAAGGCGTATAATAGGGTTAAAAGTGGGGCGAAGTGGTGAACACGCCCGGAAAGGAGGTACGGCTCATGATTTTCAAGGGTCGGCATGAACATACGCTGGACGCCAAGGGCCGTGTCTTTATTCCGGCGGAATACCGCGGCGGGCTCGGGCAGAGCTTTGTCGTCACCCGCGCTTTCCGCGACCCCTGCCTGTGGGTCTTCTCACAGGAGACGTTCGAAGCGCTCAGTGCGAAGATGGAGGACTTTTCTCTTCTTGACGCTTCCACACAGAGTCTGGAGCGTATACTGTACAACTCCGCCTGCGACGTGGAGCCCGACAAGCAGGGAAGGATCATCCTGACGCAGGATCTCCGCCAGTATGCCGGACTTGTGAAGGACGTGGTGATCACGGGATCCCGCAACCGTCTTGAGATCTGGGACAAAGACACGTGGACGGCTCAGCACGAGAAGGATCTCGAAGCATTCAGCCAGACACTGGAGACGCTGCAGGAGCGTGGCGTCAGGATCTGATGGAATCCTTCCATCATGTATCAATCCTCCGGGACGTCATAGCCGAAGCCGTGGCCCGGACAGGGGAGGGGATCTTCCTTGACGGGACCCTGGGCGGAGGAGGACATGCGGAAGCGGTCCTGTCCCGGATCACGGAAGGAAGCAGACTCATAGGGATCGACCGGGATCCGGAAGCGCTTAAAGCGGCGTCCGCCCGGCTGGCCCCGTTCGGGGAACGGTTCGTTCCCGTTCACGGCAATTTCATGCAGGCCGGGGAGATCCTCGGAAGCATGGGGATCGGCAGGATCCAGGGAGCCGTGCTCGACCTGGGCGTTTCATCGTTCCAGCTCGATACGGCCCGAAGGGGTTTTTCCTACATGCAGGATGCTCCGCTGGATATGAGGATGGATCCGTCCGCGGAACTTTCCGCCTATGAAGTCGTGAACGGATATTCCCAGGATGAACTCACAAGGATCCTGAGAGATTACGGAGAAGAGAAATTCGCTTCACGCATCGCCAGGTTCATCGTGGACCGCAGGCCGGTGAAAACGACCTTCGAACTGTCGCAGATCTGCACGGACGCGATCCCAGCGTCCGCCAGAAGAACGGGACCCCATCCCGCCAAACGTACCTTCCAGGCCATCCGCATCGAAGTGAACGGAGAACTCGAAGGACTTGGACAGGCGGTATCGGATCTGATATCTCTCCTGGCTCCCGGAGGAGTTCTTGCGGTTCTGACCTTTCATTCGCTGGAAGACAGAGCCGTGAAACAGGCCATGCAGAAAGCCGAGAATCCCTGCACGTGCCCGCCGAGCTTTCCGGTCTGTGTATGTGGGAAAAAACCTCTCGGCCGGCGCGATCCGCGCAAACCCATCGAGCCCAGCGCTCAGGAAATCGAAATGAATCCCCGTGCCCGCAGCGCGAAACTGCGTTTGTTCAGGGCAACGGATGTATAAGTCCCGAAGGAGGACAGATCAGTGAACACCGTACACCAGTATGCATATGAAACAGAATACGCACCGCGTCAGCAGGAGCAGACTTATACCGCGCCTGCGCCTCAGACTTCAGCCAGGGCTGTCGTCATCAGCGTCGTTGCTGCAATGCTGGTGTTTTTGACCCTTATCGGCCTGATCTACGTCAAATACTCCGTCGCGGCCATGCAGATGCAGATCAACCATCTGCAGAGCTCGATCGAGGACAAAGAACAGCAGGCATCCCGGCTTCAGGCCCGTATCCATGAAATGGAGAACGTCGCCGTGATCCGGGAAAAGGCCGAAGCGCTGGGGATGGGCTATCCCGATGCGGAGCATGTTCTCCGGGTCGATCTGTCCCAGCCGGTTTCCTCCTCTCACGAATTGCTGGAGGCCGGCGACTAGCCGTTCCGAAAAGCGCGGACCGAAGCCGGCCGGGCAGCGGTCCGCAGCTTAACCAGCACAAGGAGAAGGGAAATGCAGCAAGAAACATCTGTGACCAACCGACACCGTCTGGGCTGTCTGTTGGTCCTTTTTGCAATTCTGCTGGTTTTCGGTGTCATCGCCCTGGGATACCGCATGCTCGTACAGTCTTCCATGCTCCAGGAGAGAGCGGCATCGCAGTGGGTAAGGCAGAAAACGGTCACGGCGGCAAGGGGAGACATCACGGACCGAGACGGAACCATCATCGCGGGATCGACTCCGAGCTGGACTGTGGCACTTCTGCCTCAGACGATCAAGGATGCTCAGGAGGCTGAAGACAGAAGGGCCGCGAAAGAGGGCAGGGCGGCGTTGAACCTTAAGGAAGCGACGGCGCAGGTGCTGGCTCAGATCCTGGACATGGATGTCGACACGATTCTACAGAAACTGGCGAATGACAAGAAATACGAGGTATGGCTCAAGAGACTGGTCACGGATGATCAGGCGGAAGCGATCCGGAACCAGGCCATGCCCGGCGTCCGTCTGATAGAAGATACCAGACGTTACTATCCCATGAACGATCTGCTGTGCCAGGTCCTCGGCTTTACATCCGTCGACGGAGTCGGTCTGGAAGGACTGGAAGCCACAATGAACCGTTACCTGACCGGTACGGACGGATACGTGAAGATGGAAACCGACGTTGCGGGCCGAGAACTTCCCGAATCTATTGAGGAATACGTGGAAGCCAGCAACGGTTCTGACGTTCAGCTGACCATCTCCGCGCCTCTGCAGTCGGCGACGGAAAAGATCATGCGAGAAGCGCTGGAGGAACAGGAAGCGGAGAAAGCGGTCGCGATCGTTATGGATCCGAACACTTTTGAGATCCTGGCCATGGTGAATGAGCCCGGCTTTGATCTCAACAACATACCCCGGAGTGACGGGAAAGTGCTTTCCAGACTGTCCCGCAACACCGCGGTGGCGGACGCGTATGAGTTAGGGACATCCTTCGGGATCCTGACACTTGCAGGCGCTCTGGACACGGGTGTTGCAGCCGAGAACATGGCGTACAACTGCCCCGGGTTCCAGATCGTGAACGGGACGCAGATCAAGTGCTGGAGCCAGCTGCCTCACGGGATGCAGGGACTGGATCGTGCGGTCGCAAATTCCTGCAATACGGCCTTCATGCAGATGGGGCTTTCTCTGGGGACAGACAGGTTCTACGGTCTTCTCTATGACTTCGGGTTCGGAAAAACGACCGGTTCCCTTTTTGCGTCCGAAAACGCCGGGAGCATCACGTCCATCAAATACATCCGTGAAACGGATCTCGCACGGATGTCCGCTTTCGGTGATTCGGCGAAGGTCACACCGCTTCAGATGATCTCCGCCGTTTCTGCAGCCGTCAACGGGGGCACGCTCAAAGTCCCTATGATCGTTCGGCGCGTCATCCGGGATGACGGAATCGTGATCGCAAAATATGAGACCGAAACGGTCAGACAGGTCATTTCTCCCGAAGCGTCCGGCATCCTGAGGAAGCTTCTGGGAAATACAGTGGACAACGGAGTAGGCCGGAACGGTGCAGTGCCCGGATACAGCTCGGGCGGTCTTCCCGGCATCGCACAGAAATACGATGAAGACGGACGTGTGCTCAGCGCCAACCATGTAGCTACCTATGTCGGATTCGCGCCGGTAAATGATCCGAAAGCCGTCGTATTTGTCCTCGTGGACAACCCTCAGAAAGGCAGCCACTACGGTTCGACGACCGCTGCTCCCTATGCTGCGAGGATACTGGAAGAGACTTTGCAGTATCTGAGCGTCGCGTCGGACCGCCAGGAGACGGAAGGCACCGTCGAAGTGCCGGATGTACGTCTTATGGACTATGAAAGTGCAGCCGAAAGTCTGATGTCACGCGGACTGAAGGCGCTGGTCGAAGGACACGGCGAGACCGTGTATACGCAGAGCCCCGATCCTGGGACCCTCGTGAATTCCGGAGCGCCTGTCCTTGTTCAGCTGACCAACTACAGGGAAATGACGGATTCACTGGTCGTCGTTCCGGACGTTGCGGGAATGACGCCGGCCGAGGCCGTGCTCGCACTGCGGGAAGTCGGACTGAAGCTCGTGATCAGCGGGACAGGATATCGGGCGACACGCCAGGATCCGCCCGCATCCACTTATGCCGAAGAAGGCGATGAAGTGATCGTGTCCTTCTACGGAGAACTGGAACCCTGATGGAAGAGGGAGTCGCTATGAAAACACTGCAGCAACTGAGTCTGGCCGTTCCGGGAGCGGAACTGACGGGAGGGGCGGACGTCCCGATCGCTTTTCTTGCTACGGATTCCCGTACGGAGGATCTGACCGGAGCCCTGTTCATCTGCATCAGGGGCGGTTCGTTCGACGCGCATGACGCTGCCGGGCAGGTTGTGAGCAAAGGGGCTGCCGCGCTTGTCGTGGAACACCGTCTTCCCGTGGATGTGCCGCAGCTCATCGTAAAAGACAGCCGGGAAGCGTGGAGTTATCTCGCTTCCTGCTGGTACGGTTTTCCCGCGGAAAAGCTGCGTCTGATCGGGATCACCGGCACAAAGGGAAAAACGACGACCACGACGCTGATCGCGCGTATTCTGGAGCATGCGGGATACAAGGTCGGTCTGATCGGCACGGTAGCCAATGAGATCGCCGGGAAATCTTATCCTCAGCATCTGACGACCCCGGATCCCATGGAGATGCAGGAACTCCTGTCGCGCATGGTCGAAGCGGGATGCACGTTCGCGGTCATGGAGGTCTCCGCACATGCGGCGGCGCTCCGGAAGATCGCGGGCATGGAATACGAAGTCATGGGATTCACGAATCTTTCCCAGGACCATCTGAACGATTTCCATACGATGGAAAACTACGGTGCCGCGAAGGCCCTGCTTTTCCGTGACGGGGTCTGCCGTACGGCGATCGTCAACGCAGACGACGCATATACTCCGACTCTCGTGAAGGGACGCACGGGCGCCACGCTGTACTTTTCCCTTGAAGGGCGAGGGGACATCCGGGCGGAGAAGATCTCCAGCCGGCTCTCCGGCGTATCCTATGAGATGCATGCGAGTTCAGGCTCCCGGAAAATGGAACTGAGACTTGGAGGCCGCTTCAACGTGGCGAACAGTCTTCTTGCAGCCGCTGTATGCCTACAGTGCGGACTGTCGATGGATCTCATCGCGGAGGGGCTCGCGGGCGTGCCCGGTGTGCCCGGAAGGCTTGAAAGAGTAGACAATCCTGAAGGCGCAACGGTACTCGTGGATTATGCGCATTCGCCCGACAGCCTGGAAAACGTGCTGAACGCCGTAAGGCCTGAAACGAAAGGCAGGGTATGGGCGGTATTCGGCTGCGGAGGAGACCGTGACCGCGGGAAGCGTCCGCTGATGGGTGCCATCGCCGAAAGACTTGCTGACCGGGTCGTCATCACGACGGACAATCCGAGAACGGAAGATCCGGACGAGATCATCCGTGAGATCGCGGCGGGACTCGAGAAACCGGAAAACGCGCTCTGCGTGACGGACAGGACCGAAGCGATCCATTACGCGCTCAGAGAAGCGGGTCCGGACGATACGGTCGTCATCGCCGGCAAAGGACACGAGACCTATCAGGAGATCTGCGGGGTCCGGCATCACTATGATGATCGCGAGGTCGTAAGAGATTACATTGCGGCCCGATCCAAATAAGGAGAACACGAATGTATTTTCACTTGATTCTGCCGGCCATGGCGGCCTGCCTTCTTGTACTGGCGATGGGGCCTTATATCATCCCGCTGCTGAGACGCTATAAATTCGGGCAGTCGATCAGGGAAGACGGACCGCAGTGGCATCAGGGCAAGCAAGGGACCCCTACGATGGGCGGGCTCATGATCCTTGCGGCGATCGTGCTTGCGCTTGTCATCACGCACAGGAACTGGAACGTCGATCTCTGGGTAGGACTCGGTGCCGTTCTTGGATTCGGACTGATTGGCTTCCTGGATGACAGCATCAAGGTTATCAAGAAACGCAACCTGGGACTGAACGCGGGACCGAAGTTCCTGCTCCAGCTCCTGGTCGCATGCGTCGTATCGTTCTTTGTGATCAGGATCCACGGCGGGCTGATCCGGCTGCCGTTCACGTCCGTGACGATCGATATCGGCTGGTGGAATTATCCGATCCTCGTGTTCGTGTTCCTGGCCGCGGTGAATTCCTACAATCTGACGGACGGCCTGGACGGTCTTTCCTCTTCCGTGGGCATGGTATTCTTCGTTTCCATGGCTCTGATCTTTGCCGGAGCGATCCCGGATCCCGATATGGCGGCGCTTGCGGTGGCCTGCGCGGGCGCGCTTCTCGGCTTTCTGCGCTACAATGCCAAGCCTGCCCGTGTGATGATGGGAGACGTCGGATCTCTGGCACTTGGCGGTGCCGTGGCCTATCTGGCCGCTTCCGGCGGTCTGATCCTCTGGCTTCCCGTCATGGCGGGAACGATCGCCATCGCTTCCGTTTCGGATATCCTCCAGCTGCTGAGTCTGCGTTTCCGCAGAAGGCGCATGTTCAAAATGGCACCGCTGCATCATCATCTCGAATGGATCGGGATGGAGGAGACCCGTATCGTTACGATGTATACGATCGTCACGGTCGTTCTGTGCATGATCGGTCTGATGGCGGTCGGATGGTAAGTTTTACTGGATGAAAGAAGGAGAAAATGGAAATCAAAGGCAAACATGTGATGGTCATCGGTCTGGCGCGGAGCGGTATCGCGGCAGCAAGACTTCTGGCCTCTCTGGGCGCTGATGTGACGATAAACGACGCCAAGAAAGAAGACGCGCTCGGCGATGCTCTCAAACCGCTCGAGGGCCTTATGTTTCGGAAAGAGCTCGGCTGTGCTCCGGACGCTTTCGTACAGGACCAGGATCTCATCGTCGTTTCTCCGGGCGTTCCCACGGAACTGCCCTTTATGGAAAAAGCCCGCACGCTCGGGATCCCCGTGATCGCCGAAGCTGAACTCGGTTACAGACTGGCCCCCTGTCCCATGGTCGCGATCACCGGAACGAACGGCAAGACAACGACCACGACGCTCGTGGGCAAGATCTTCGAAAAAGCAGGTTATACGACTCATGTAGTGGGAAATATCGGCCTGCCCATCACGGAAGCCGTTCCCCGGATGAAACCGGAGGACGTCATCGTGATGGAAGTGTCTTCCTTCATGATGGAGACTGCGGACAGCTTCCGGCCCAGGGTATCCGCGATCCTCAATATCACGGAAGACCATCTGAACCGCCATCATACGATGGAAGTCTATACGGACATGAAGTGCCGCATCTTCGAGAATCAGAGAGATGATGACGTACTCGTCCTGAATTACGATCAGGAAGAGACGCGTGTCCTGGCGGAACGGGCAAAATGCCGCGTGCTCTTCTTCTCTCATGAAGCGGAGGTCGAAGCGGGTGTCTGCGTTTCCGGAGAACACATCGTATACCGTCCGGGCGACGGGACGGAGATAAAACTGGGACGCCCCGGAGAGATCCGGCTCCCGGGTAAGCATAATCTCGAAAACGCGCTTGCCGCGACGGCCATGACGATGGCCATGGGCGTGAATCCGGCAGCTGTCCGCTATACGCTCGCAACTTTTGAAGGCGTCGAGCACCGCATCGAAAGAGTGACGACGATCTCAGGCGTGACCTTCTTCAACGATTCCAAGGGCACGAACGTGGATGCCGCTCTCCGTGCGGTATGGAGCATGGAAGCGCCTACGGTCCTGATTGCCGGCGGATACGACAAGCACACGGATTTCGCGCCTCTGTACCGGGGATTCACGGATCAGATCCGCCATGTCGTCCTCATCGGGGACACGGCGAAACAGCTCGCGGAAACCGCGGCGGCCGAAGGGTATACGAACATCTCCCGCGAAGGAACGTTCAGGGATGCCGTCGAAGCGGCTTATGCCATCGCGAAGCCCGGCTGGAACGTACTGCTTTCTCCGGCGTGCGCGAGCTTCGATATGTTCAAGGATTATGAGGAGAGGGGACGGGTTTTCAAGGAGATCGTCCATTCTCTGAAGGAGAAGGAAGCATGAATACCCGAAGGAACTTCGATACGGTCCTTCTGATCGTCATCATCGCCCTGTGCGCCTTCGGGATCCTTATGGTCTTTTCCGCCAGTTATTACAGCTATCAGATGAAGGCGCGTTCTACAGGGATGAGTCTTGTTCTGAAGCATTCGCTCCACGTCATCATCGGGCTCAGCGTCATGATGGTCGCCATGCTGTTCGACTATCACATTTTCAACAGACTGCGGATCGGACGTTTCGGCGTCATCCCGACAGCCATGGTGCTGCTTTCGATCGCCCTTCTCGTTTACGTGGATACGGGACGAGGCCAGACGCTGAACGGTGCCGGCCGGTGGCTCACGATCGCCGGTTTCTCCGTGCAGCCTTCAGAGATCGCCCGCATATCCCTTGTGTTTTTCGTGGCGGATCAGCTGTCCTATTATCATGACGAGATCTGTCAAAGACATAGTTTTCATCTCTTTATCCGCTATGCATGGCCGACCTTTGCAGCAGCCGGCATCATCCTTCTGCTCATCTTCCTTGGAAACGCGCTGTCCATGACCGCCATTACCGGCATCACCTTCCTTATCCTTCTCTGGATCGCGGATTTCAATCCCCGGCTTATCGGTATCATGGGCGTAGGCGCGGTGACCGCAGGCGGACTGGCGATCGGTCTCTCCGATTTCCGCCGCCGCCGCATGATGGTTTTCACCAATCCCTGGCAAGATGCTCAGGGATCCGGTTATCAGCTGGTGCAGAGCCTCTATGCTCTTGGCAACGGCGGTCTGTTCGGCGTCGGCATCGGGAACTCCCGGCAGAAATACCAGTTTCTGACCTACGGTGACTCGGATTACATCCTGTCCATCATCGGGGAAGAGATCGGATGGGTCGGACTGATCCTTCTTCTTCTGGCTTACGGACTCCTGATCTACCGCAGTCTTCGGACCGCGAGGAGTGCGCCGGACAGGTTCGGTCTGCTTCTTGCAACCGGGATCACTTCGATCCTGGCCGTCCAGCTCATCATCAATGTGCTGGTCGTGACATCCTTTATGCCCCCCACAGGCGTTCCGCTCCCGTTCATCAGCGCGGGCGGTTCGTCTCTCATCATTTTCCTTGCTTCCATGGGCGTTCTTCTGAACATCTCCAGATACAGGGAGCAGAGTTAGCGGAAAGATGACCCGCTCATCGGACCGATCTTCGTTGACAGGGGATGGGAAAGAGCGGATAATGGATAATGCGCAGTCAGCGCACAGCAGAATCTACACACCAGGTGGACGTGAATGAACAATCGCCAGGACGGCACGGATAACGTCGTATCGATGGATAATCTGCGCCGAAGCAGGCGCAGAAGGAACAGGCACAACGTATCGCAGGTTCCCGAAGCGACGGTCAGGGAGAGAGCCCCGCGCACGGCAAGGGGTTCCTTGGCATCTGCGTCCGCGGCGGTCCGTTCTGGTCAGGATAAGCGGGAAAGAAGCCGGACCCTGATGGTTCTTCTGGCGCTTGTCCTGGTCATGATCCTGCTTCTCGGCGGCATCGTTTTCTATTCCGGGCTCTTGGACATCGCCGCGATCCAGGTCATCGGCGTGAAGCCCGAGGAACAGCAGGCCATACTGGACAGGGCGGAACTCAAGATCGGCATGAACATCTTTTCCTTTACTGCCGAAGGTGTGCAGAACCGTATCGAATCGGATCCGTCCCTCATTTTCGTGGGACTGGACCGCATCCTGCCCAATCAGGTCGTACTGACGGTGGAAAGAAGAAAACCGACGCTTTCGATCAAACATCTGGGGCGTTTTCTTGAACTGGATCAGGAATATGTGATCCTGTCCATCGCACCGGAAGACCATTCGCTGGGCGATTATCCCGTTGTCCAGGGGGTCACGATTGGCGAGACGGAAGTCGGGAAACCCGTGGATTTTCAGGATGCGCTGCAGGAACACGCTCTGAAGACAGTCATGGACGAACTGAGAAAGACAGGAGCCGCACAGTATGTGCAGGCCGTCAATCTCCTCAATCTTTCCGAGATCACGATCATTGCGGACAACGGGATCCTCGTGGATGTCGGGAACCTGAACGACATGCACGTCAAAGCGAACTGGATCGTCCATATGATCCCCCAGCTCGTATCCGAAGGCCGTCATGGCGGTACACTGTACGTATCCGGCGGCCGGAACGCCTCCTATTCTCCGGAAGTCCGGCCCACCGAAACCGCCGAACCGGAAGGGAACGAGTAGACTGCCACGTCGGTTTCGGGCTGTAACGATCAGAGAAAACGGGGAACAGAAGGGCCTGAAATCCGAAAATTGAGGCTCTGCTGTCCATTTTTTTCCGCAAAAGCATTTCCCTTTTGATAAGAATCTGTTACAATACGCATAGGGTCAGTAAAGGAGGAAATCCATGGCAAAAACTGCCGCTGCGCTCGATTTTGGCACGTCCAAGATCGCGTTTGCCTTTGGCAGAAAAGACAGCATGGGTATGGTCACGGTCGCGGGAGCGTCCGTGGCTCCTTACAGCGGCTTCAGGGACAATGCCTGGATCTCCGAATCCGAGCTGCCCGAAGTGATCCGGAAAACTCATGCGGCACTGCAGGCCCAGGTCAATCAGAAGATACAGGAAGTGTATGTCTGTCTGCCCGGGGAATATGTACGTGTCTATTTTCGTGAAATCTCCTGTGTGCCTTCCGGCGCGAACGGGGAAGTCACGCAGGAGGATCTGGATACGCTGTTCAGGCAGGTGATGGATTTCACCCGCCCCGACAGTCTCCGGCTTCTGACTCGGCAGGTCGTCTTTTTCCTGCTGGACTCGGAACTGATCCGCACGAGTCCTCTCATGATGACGGGTCAGCGTCTGACCATGTATGTTTCGATCGTCATGGGAGACGGGGATTTCATGGACCGTACCGCGGAACTTCTGGGTTCCGTGGGTCTCAGTGTCGCGGGGTTCGTGGCGACGCCTACGGCGGAAGCCAAGCTCATCAGCGAATACATGCAGGAAGGTTCGACTTCCGTCGTACTGGATACCGGTCACTTCACGACGGATATCATCGTGATGGATGCCGGCGAGCCGATCTTCCATTCCGTTCTGGAACTGGGAGGGGCCAGGCTCGAACAGGATCTTGCGGCGGTACTCGACATACCGCCTGAGGCGGCGGCAGAGGTCAAGCTCCATATCGCTCTCGGACTTGAACCCGGAGATGCGAAGCAGACCGTGGAAACGGCGGACGGGCAGACCTATGAATATGCAATGAATCTGGCACAGGATGTCGTGGAAGCCCGACTGGACGACACGCTCCGCCGGATCCAGAAAGTGGTGGATGACTTCGGCGTCACGCTGGACGAATCCCTGCATATCTATATCACAGGCAGCGGCTTTGCTTCCATTCGTGGGGCAAGGGAATACATAAGCCAGAAGACCGGCGCTGTGGCAAGGCTTTTCCAGCCCCAGACGCCGATGACGCCCAGTCCGTCCATGACGGCTGTCGTCGGAACACTGAGTTATGTGCTTCAGGAAGGAACCCGCACCGAGCGCCCGTCGCTGCCGGAAGCCATCAAACAATTCTTCAAGGAATACTTTTAATGGGGGAGAGACCAATGTTAGAATTTGACATCGATATGGCCCAGTTTGCCCAGATCAAAGTCGTGGGCGTGGGCGGCGCCGGCAACAATGCCGTGAACCGGATGATTTCTTCCGGACTGAACAACGTTGAGTTCCTGGCTCTGAATACCGACAAGCAGGCACTGGTCCTGAGTCAGGCCGGAACCAAGATCCAGATCGGTGAGAAGATCACCCGCGGCCTCGGCGCAGGCGCGAATCCGGAGATCGGCAGCAAGGCCGCTGAGGAATCTGCGGATGAGATCGCCCAGGCGCTCAAGGGTGCCGACCTTGTTTTCGTCACGGCCGGTATGGGCGGCGGCACCGGAACAGGCGCAGCGCCCGTGGTCGCCAGCGTGGCCAAGGAGATGGGCATTCTGACGATCGGCGTCGTGACCAAGCCCTTCACTTTCGAAGGCAAGCCCCGCATGGCCAACGCTGTCAAAGGCATCGCCGAACTGGAAAAGCATGTCGATACCCTGGTCGTGATCCCGAATGACCGTCTGCTCCAGGCCGTCACCAAGGCTACGAGCATCATGGATGCCTTCCGCATTGCGGACGAGGTCCTCCAGCAGGGTATTCAGGGCATCTCCGATCTGATCTCTCATCCCAGCCTGATCAACCTGGACTTTGCGGACGTGCGCACGACCATGAAGGACAAGGGCATGGCCCATATGGGCATCGGTTACGGCTCCGGCGAGAACCGCGCGATCGACGCGGCCCGCGCGGCGATCACTTCTCCTCTGCTGGAGACTACGATCGACGGCGCCCGCAGCGTGCTCATCAACATCACCGGCGACAACTCCCTCGGTCTCATCGAGGTCCAGGAAGCTGCGTCTCTCGTGGCTGAATCCGTCGATCCCGAAGCGAACATCATCTTCGGCGCCGGCCTGGACGATTCTCTGCAGGACGAGGTCCGCATCACGGTCATCGCCACGGGCTTCGAGCCTTCCAAGGCTTCCAGCAGCGCGCAGCAGCCGTTCCGTCGCTTCACCGCTCCCGCAGCTCAGCCTGCGGCTCCCGCTCCTGCGGCCCGTCCGGTCGAAGTACCGCAGCAGCCGGCTCCCGCTCCCGCGGCCCAGCCTCAGCAGGAGAACCGTTTCACCGGCCGTGACCGTGGATTCAACCGTTCCGCGGCGAACAACAATCCCCGCACGAACGGTGTCGTCGTAGACGAAGACGATCTGGACGTCCCGCCCTTCCTGCGCCGCAGAAAATAATGATCGAACGATCGATATCCGCCCTGCGATTTTTGCGGGGCGGTTTTTCGTAGACTGGGATACGGTGCAGGAGCGGTGTTGGAGAAAGACAACCGCAAACGGAAAACAGAAAAGCCCGGACGATCCGGATGAAGGACCGGATGTCCGGGCTTTCTGTATGATCCTTTGTTTTCCCGAATGCTGTTTCGGGACGGGACTCATTGTTCGCTGTGATAAAGAGTCCAGGATGCGATGTCGCAGTACGCGTCGCCGTCACGGACACAGGACACGCCTTCGATGCGGCTGGAAAGCAGGAGCGAATGGGTGCGGTAGAACAGGCAGATCATCGGCTGAGTGTCCAGAAAGACGGTACGGATCTCAGCGGTCGCCGCAGACAATTCATCCATCGTCAGGGCGTTCCTCGCCGCGGCAAGATACCCGTCCGTCGTTTCATCGCTCCATCTGGAAAGATTCAGGGCGCCGTCGGATCCCAGAAGTTTCGTGTAATCGGGAACGTTGTCCAGATAAACGCTTGCGAGGAGAAGATCGAAGGATCTTTCTTCGATGGCTTTTTTGTATTCATCACGGGAGAGGATCTGCAGATCCACATCGATGCCGACGGCACGAAGCTGCTGGGAGATCGCGGATGCCGCTTCTTCCTGCTGGGGGGAATCCATTGCCGCGAGGCGCAGGGTCAATACCTGCCAGGCGCCGGAGGGCGTCGTGTCCAGGATCCCGTCGCCGTCCGAATCCTTCCAGCCGGTGCGGGAAATGAGACGTCCGGCTTCTTCCGGATCATACACGTACTTCATCGCCGTGCCCCGGCTCAAGGGACTGGAAGGGGATACCGGCGTATCCACGACGACCGCATGCCGGATAAAGGCGGTTTCGGCGATTCCCGAACGGTTCAGGGCATAGGATATCGCCTGGCGGAGATAGCGGTTCTGCAGGACGTAAGTGTTCAGGTTCAGATAGATGCATTCCAGTTCGGGCGAATTGTACTCGAAGACGGTAGCGTTGTTTCCGTATTTATACTGATCCGTCGTCAGGGAGGAGGTCTCCACCACGTCGACTTGACGGAGAGACAGGGCAGACGTTGCTGCTTCCAGGGAAGGATAGAAATTCACCTGGATCTGTTCGATCGAGGGGGGCAGTTTCCACCAGTCTTTGTTCCTCTCCAGAAGGATCTGGTCGTCCGCAGGGAAGTCCTGGATCTGATAAGGACCGGAACCGGGCATGAGCATCGGCGCATTATCGGCAGTATAGCCTCCGGCTGCGGGGAGAATGGGAAAATCGAGAAGGTACAGACTGCTGAAAGCCGTGTGGCTGAAAACCAGTTCGACGGAATCGTCTCCGACTGCTTTCCAGGAAGATATCTCGTCCAGAAGATAGGCATAGGGACCGTCGTTTCCGATCTCCCTGATCAGGTCCAGAGTAAAGATGACGTCCTCGGGAGAGAGAGTACCGAGGGCCGACTGCCATACGGCCTGAGTACGGAGACGGAAGGTCCAGATCCTGCCTGTGCTGTCATGGGACCAGGAGGAAGCAAGACAGGGCTGGAGGTCGCCCAGCGCATCCGTTTCGAGCAGGCTTTCGAAGATCAGCCCGAGCACGCTTCTCGCATTTTTTTCGCGTGAGAGCAGGGGATGGAGCGCCGCCGTTTCCCCGCAGAGGGAGACCGTGAGCTTTTTGCTCTGGAGCGCTTCCATGGATTCCGCAGGAGGAGGTGTCGAGATGATGGGCGTAGCCTGAGGCGCAGCCGCGGGGGACGCACATGCGGAGAGCATGAAAGCCAGGCACAGGATGAGACAGAAGACGCGGCGGATCATGCGTCTTCCTCCGGGTGGAGAAGTTCGTCTACCAGGCTTTTCACATAACGCTCTTCATCTTCAAGCGGCATGAGGCTGTCGATGACGCGAGTCGCCCTGCGCCGTCTTTCTGAATCCGGCATCTGGTGATCGATCCGTTCCGCGGCTTCTTCTTCCGTCAGACCGTCCCTGGCCATGATGCGGCGAAGCTGTTCATCCACGCCGCAGGAAACGACCCAGATTTCGTCGCAGGCGCTGTCGGCGCCCGTTTCGAACAGAAGAGGTGCGTCCACGACCGCGAATTCCACGCCTTCCTTCTCCCAGCGTGCGAGATGCGCTTCCATATCGTTCAGGATGTGGGGATGAAGCGTCCGGTTCAGTTTCAAAAGGGCTTCTTCGTTGCCGAAGACCTTTTTCGCGAGTCCGCGGCGGTTCAGGGTCCTGTCGGGAAGAAAGATCTCGTCCCCGAAAGCGAGACGCAGCGCTTCGTGACCGGGTTCTCCGGGTCTGACGACCCGGCGCGAAGCCTCATCCGCGTCCCAGATCCTGGCGCCGAGACGGCGCAGCATCTTCGATACCGTGCTTTTGCCGGCGGCTATGCCGCCCGTGAGTCCTAATACGATCATGGCTTTGCCTCATACCAGTTATCTCCCCAGGTCACTTCGACCTGGAGGGGGACGGTCAGCTGCGCGGCGTCCCGCATGCAGGAGACCAGCAGTTCCGCCGCGGCGTCACGTTCTTCGACAGGAGCTTCCAGGACGAGTTCGTCGTGGACCTGCAGGATCATCCGGGTCTGCATGTTTCTTTCTTTCAGCGCTTTCGCGACGGAGACCATGGCAATCTTCATGATGTCGGCGGCCGTGCCCTGGATCGGAGCGTTCATGGCCATCCGTTCAGCTGCACTCCGTCGGTTGTAGTCTCTCGACCGCAGATCCGGCATGGGCCTGCGGCGGTGGAAAAGCGTTTCCACATATCCGTTTTTCCGGCCGTCCTCCACGATCTGCTTCATATAGCCGGATACGGATGAGTAGGTCTCCAGATACTGGCGGATATATTCTCCGGCCTGTTTCACGGGGATGTCCAGCTGACGGGACAGACCGAAGTCGGAGATCCCGTAGATGATGCCGAAGTTGACTGCCTTCGCCGCTGAACGGAGTTCGTGCGGCAGGGTCTCCATCGGCACGTGGAAGACTTCGGACGCGGTATGTGCGTGGATGTCTTCGCCGTTGAGGAAGGCCTGCGTCAGACTCGGGTCACCTGCCATATGGGCGAGCACGCGCAGTTCGATTTGGGAATAGTCGGCGTCGACCAGTACGCAGCCTTCCCTGGGGAGGAAGGCGCGGCGGATCAGCTTGCCCTCGGGCATGCGGATCGGGATGTTCTGCAGATTCGGTTCGGCGGAAGAGAGCCGGCCGGTCGCAGTGAGCGTCTGGTTGAACCGGGTATGGATACGCGACGTCGCGGGATCGATCAGCGCCTGGAGGCCTTCGATGTACGTTCCCATGAGTTTGGATGCCTGCCGGTATTCCAGGATCATCCGCACGACGGGATAGTCTCCCGCGAGATCTTCCAGGATATCCGCCGCAGTGGAATAGCCGGTCTTCGTCTTCTTGCCGTGGGGAAGTCCAAGTTTTTCGAAAAGGACTTCTCCGAGCTGCTTGGGGCTCTGGATATTGAAGGTCTCTCCGGACAGGGCGTAGATCTGTTCCTGAAGGGAGCTGATCTTTTCGGCCAGTACCCGGCCCTGCGCCGCCAGTTCTTCCCGGTCCACACGGAAACCGGTCTCCTCCATGTCGAAAAGCACGGATACGAGGGGAAGTTCCGTTTTCTGGAACAGATCCCACTGATTTTCCTTTTTCAGTTCCTCTTCCTGTGCTTTCATGAGGAGAAGCAGCCCGCCCGCGTCCAGCGGCCGATCGCCGGCGATCTTGCGGAACAGATCCGCTGCAGGGTATTTTCCGGCCGTCGAATCCAGCAGATAGGCGGCGATCTCCGTATCGAACACCGGGGTCGGAAGAGGAAGGGAAAGATCGCGGAGCCGGTGCATCCAGGCTTTGGCGCCGTGCAGCACCATGGGCCGCTCCAGGACCGGAGCCAGGGCGGCGAGCGCATCCTCCAGGAGCCAGCCCTCACTCAGTAGGTCTTTCCTGAAGGGAAGACGGTAGACCGTTCCGTCTCCTTCAGCCGCAAAAGTGAGGTCTTCGGAAAGATCCAGAGCCGTCCGTACACCTTCGGGGAGCTTGGACGCCGCGTTACGGATCTCGTCCGCGGTCAGGAGCGTTTTCGTCTCGAATTCCGGAAGGGCCGGCGCTGCCTGGGCAGGGGAGATCTTGCGCGCCAGGCTCATGAGTTCATAGCTTTCCAGACAGGAGACCAGATCGGTGTCTTCAAAGGGAGTGAGCCGGCAGTCCTCAGGACCGCGGTCAAGAGGGACGTTCCTGTCGATGGTCGCGAGATCTCTTGAAAAATAGGCCGAATCCCTGCCCGCTTCGATCTTGTCGCGCAGTTTTCCGCCGACTTCATCGAGGTGTTCGTAAAGGCCGTCCAGGGATCCGAACTGGCCGATCAGCTTGATCGCCGTTTTTTCACCCACGCCGGGGATGCCGGGGATATGGTCGGACGTATCGCCCATCATGCCTTTGAGATCCGGCACCTGGGCAGGCGTGACCTGCCAGTATTCCATGAGCCGGGCGGGGTCGAAGTCCTCGACGAGCGTAAGACCTTTCTGGGTCAGAAGGACATGGGTGGAGTCCGTCACGAGCTGCAGGCTGTCCCTGTCTCCCGTGACGATCCTGCAAGGCATGCCCGATTCTTCCGCCATGCGGGAAAGCGTGCCCAGGATGTCGTCGGCTTCATATCCTTCCAGCTGAAGATAGGGGATCCCTGCGGCTTCAAGGGTTTCCCGAAGCACATCGAACTGAGGCCGGAGTTCTTCCGGCATGGGAGCGCGGCCGGCCTTATAGTCTTTGTATTCCAGATGACGGAACGTGGGAGCGTGCATATCCAAGGCCACCGCGGCGTGCGTCGCTCCGGTCATCTCCATGCCTTTGAGGAGCATGTTCCAGAATCCGAAGACGGCGTTCGTATAGCGTCCCCGGGAATCATTCATGAGCGGGAGGGCATAAAAAGCCCGGTACATCAGGCTGTGCCCGTCGATCAGCAAGAGCATATCCATGGCGTTCCTCCTGAGAGTAGGATACCCCAAACAGGGCCAAAAAGCAAATGGAATCGGGCTGTCCGGCTACAGACCGAAGCAGGTGCACGGAAAGAGAAAAGAAGAGTTGTCAGATGACCATTAAATTTGATATGCTAAAATTGCAAAGACAGAAAAGCGCAGCAAGCAGACAAGGGGGAATGGAACCATGGCAAAAAAGGACGAATATACCGGACTCGGCAGTATGAAGATCTGGATCTTCGTGCTCCTGGGCATGGCAGGCCTGTCCGCGATCGTGTATTGCAGCATGAGATGGGCCAGAAACAATCAGTCGCTGATGGAACGCGTGTATGTCAACGGAGCATTTACCATGGGTGCCAAGGCTCCGTGGGGGATTACGCCTGAAGAGCTGTATCCGAATCTGCGCTATATCACCGGTGACCGAATCAGAGACAACGACAAATACAACGAGATCCAGAAACTGTCCGAGGTGCAGAAAGACGGGAGCTTCAATATCGTTCCTTACGAGACACAGAAATACAAAGAGAGCGAACTGGAGCTGTCTGCCCGATATCATATGTCTCCTGACAGGGTGCTGGTGTCCGGGGTGTTTGCAAGCGACGAGGATGATCTCGATCTGATCCGGCAAGCGGCGGAGGCTTACGTCAGGGCGGTGTCGTCACTGCCCGTGGAGGCAGAGACTCCCGAGCAGGAGATCCTGGCCGTTCTCGAGGCCGAAGGTATCGTGACCGGCAGCTGGACCTGGCGGGCGGGAGAGACCGGACTGGAGATCGCTGTCCGCTCCACCCGTTCGTCCGTGTTTGAATCCGGATACGCCGGAACGCTCGAGATCAGGATCTTCGGTCCCGGAGCGGAATAGAGTATATGAGCTTCGTACAAAATGGAACAGACCTGTCTTCCGATGGAAAACAGGTCTGTTTTTTGGATGGAAGCCGGGTCACCGACCTCCGTATTCTTTTGCCTTTCGGATACGCCATACGAGGACGGCGATGAGCCCTACGGCCAGGACAACAAGGGTGAAAAGAAGCCCGGTGCGGCGCGGTGCGGGATCCTGCCCGGTGGTGCGAAGCGCCGTGGGATCCCCGGTCTCCGTGGCCTTCATCATCTGCCCTTCGTCCTTTTCGGAATCCTGTGCGGACTCGGTGCCGTTTGCCGGATCCTGGCCGGCAGAGCCGGTACCGTCCTGTGCACTCCTGTATTCGGCAGAGAAAACAGTTCCTTCGTCCGATGCTGCATTTTCGGAGCCCGAGACCGCTTTTGCGGAAACGTCTCCGTTGGACTCAAGAGCGCCGTCTGCTTCGGCAAAAGGTTCGGGAGCAGCAGGTTCTTCCGCCGCGGCTTGATCGGAGCCGGGGACTGTCTTTACGGACATGTCTCCCTTCATTTCAAGAGCGTTGTCTGTTTCGGCGAAAGATTCTGCGGCCTGAGGAGGTTCCTCGTCAGAGAATGTATCCATAGAGGCGTATTCTTCCGCATCGGCTGTCTGTATCGACCTTGCGGCTGCGGGAGCTGCCTTGCTGGCGGAATAAGGATGCAGGGAAAGGATGCCTATGGTCCCCAGTCCCGCGATCAGGACGAGAGCGGCGGCGACAGAAGCCAGCCGTTTCGGGTTCCAGCGGCTGCGGCGCACAGCTGTTTCGCGTGTCCATTCCTGTTGAGAGACCCAGTCTGAAAGATCCGGAGCATCCTGTCCGGAGAAATCCGAAAGGGCCCTTTTTTCTTCGCTGATGAACGCGAACCAGTTCCTGCAGGATTCACACCTTTCCAGGTGTTCGCGAATCTCGGAACGCAGATCCTCGGGGAGCCGGCCCTCGGCATATTCGTCCAGAAAGCTTTGTATTTCTTCGTGTGTCAAGCCGCTTCCCCCTTTCATGTAAGATTCTGCGAGATTCATCGCTTTTTAGACGCGGTCCAGGAAATTTGGTTCCATTTCCAGAAGGATTTTTGCAAGAAGTTTCCGGGCCCGGTTGAGACGGGACCGGACGGTCCCTATGGGACAGCCCAGGATCTCTGCGATCTCTTCGTACGCCATACCGTTGACGTCTCTCAGAACGATCACGGCGCGGAAATCCTCATGGAGCTCGCCCAGGGCCCGGTAGATGAGTTCCCGGTTCAGGGCCCTGTCGAGGAGCCGTTCGGCGTCGGGATCCGCGGGTTCCCATCCGGATTCCGCCAGCGCTTCCATCGACGTCTGCTTTGCTTTTTTCCGCCGCCGCAGCTCGTCCAGACAGGTGTTGACGGCGATGCGGTACAGCCAGGTGGAAAAGGAGGAATCGCCTTTGAAGGAGGGGAGACTGCGCCAGATCTTGACCAGGATCTCCTGAGCCATGTCCCGGGCGTCGTCCGGATTGGACATCATGCGCAGGCAGGTGTGATACAGCCTTGTCTGATGCTCGCGGATCAGAGATTCGAACGCCGCGGCGTCGCCCTTCTGGGCCTGAAGCACTCGCATGTCCGTGATCTGTGCCATCTGCTCTCCTCCTTTCCCTTGAAGTATGCCTATTATACCATGATTCAGGGGATGCAACAAGGAACGCGGATCGGCGGTGCGGAGCGCGATTTCTCTTGTTTTTTTCCCCTGATGTGCTATACTATTCTGCGTAGATGAGAGGCTCTGCCTCTTTTCCATAGATATCCCGAAACGATCGCAGAAGGAGCAAAACATGAACAAAAAATCCATCACCGACATCGACCTGAAAGGCAAGCGCGTCCTTGCCCGCGTGGATTTCAACGTACCTCAGGACGAAAATGGCAACGTGACGAACGACGCCCGTATCCGCGGCGCCCTGCCCACGATCGAGTACATCCTGAACCAGGGTGCAAAACTCATCCTCTGCAGCCATCTGGGCCGTCCGAAAGGTCAGTTCAATCCCAAGTATTCCGTGAAGCCCGCAGCCGAGCGCCTGGGCGAACTCCTGGGCCGCAAGGTTCCCGTGGCAGATGACGTGGTGGGTGAGTCCGCCAAGTCCATGGCCGCAGCTCTGAAGGACGGCGAGGTCATGATGATCGAAAACGTCCGCTTCCATGCCGAAGAAGAAGCCAACGATCCCGAATTCGCCAAAGAGCTCGCTTCTCTGGCCGACGTTTATGTGAACGACGCTTTCGGCGCCGCACACCGCGCGCATGCGTCCACCGCGGGCGTTGCCGCTTATCTGCCTGCAGTCGCCGGTTTCCTGATGGCCAAAGAGATCGACTTCATCGGAGGCGTTCTGGAGAATCCGCAGCGTCCCTTCGTCGCGATCCTCGGCGGAGCCAAGGTCAAGGATAAGCTGGGCGTCATCACGAACCTGCTCGAGAAGGTCGACACCCTGATCATCGGCGGCGGCATGGCCTATACCTTCTTCAAGGCCCAGGGCTATGAGATCGGAGAATCCATCGTGGACGACACCAAGATCGATTTCTGCAAAGAGATCCTCGCCAAGGCCAAAGAAAAAGGCGTCAAGCTCGTTCTGCCCGTCGACAACCTGGCTTCCCACGGCTTCAACAACGACGAAGAGCCCACCGTCTTCAAGACCGGTGAGATCCCCGCAGACATGCAGGGCCTGGATATCGGTCCCGAATCCTGCAAGCTCTTCGCGGAAGTGATCGCTTCCGCCAAGACCGTCATGTGGAACGGCCCCATGGGCGTGTTCGAATTCAGCAAGTATGCCGGCGGCACCCTGGCTGTAGCCAAGGCGATGGCTGCTCTGGACGGCATCACCGTCATCGGCGGCGGCGACTCCGCTGCGGCCGTGGAACAGCTCGGCTTCGCTGACAAGATGACCCACATCTCCACCGGCGGCGGCGCTTCCCTCGAGTACATGGAAGGCAAAGTCCTTCCCGGCGTTGCCTGCCTGCAGGACAAGTAAGGATTTTTCGATCCACCCGCAGGGATCCCCTGCGGGTGGAATTCTGTCAAAGGAGAAAGAACATGCGTACACCCATTATTGCCGGCAACTGGAAAATGAACAAGACGCCCGCAGAAGCGGCTGCCCTGATCGAGGAACTCAAGCCCCTCGCGGCCGACGCCAAATGCACGGTCGTCGTGTGCCCGACCTTCGTATGCCTTGATTCCGTGAAAAAAGCCCTGGAAGGCACGAACATCCATATCGGCGCCCAGAACTGCTATCCCAAAGACTCCGGCGCCTATACCGGCGAAGTCTCCGCAGCCATGCTCGAAGCCATGGGCATCGAATACGTGATCCTCGGCCATTCCGAGCGCCGTCAGTACTTCGGCGAGACGAACGAATCCGTCAACGAAAAAGTCAAGGCCGCTCTGGCCCACAACCTTATCCCCATCATCTGTGTGGGCGAAACGCTGGACGAGCGTGAAGCCGGCGTGACGGAGACCCTGCTCCGCTATCAGACGGCGGCGGCTCTTTCCGGTCTGACGGCCGACCAGGCCGCGGGCCTCGTCATCGCTTACGAACCCGTATGGGCGATCGGCACCGGCCGTACCGCTACGGCCGATCAGGCCGACGAAGCGATCGGCATGATCCGCGATCAGGTCTGTGCCATCTTCGGCCAGGAGACCGCGGAAAAGATCCGTATCCAGTACGGCGGCTCCATGAAGCCCGGCAACGCCAAGGAACTCATGGCCAAGCCCAACATCGACGGCGGCCTGATCGGCGGCGCTTCCCTCGTGGCCAAAGATTTCTCCGCCATCGTGCACTACGACGCGTAAGATATCCGGAAAACAGGAGAGGACCGGTTCAACCGGTCCTCTTTTTCGTTCATCGGACGCTGCGTTTCGCAATACGCGGATTTGCTTTCCGGCGCTTCAAATGGTATAATCCTTCTCTGTAAAATGAAAAGCTTATGCGCGGAAAGAAGGAAAAGCTTGTCTGCCAGAACAAATACGTTGGATGTAACGAACGGAGCCCGGTCTCCGCTCAAAACGGCTCTGCTTCTTGCCTGGCCGATCTTTCTTGAGCAGATCCTGACGACCCTTGTGGGTTATGCGGATACGGCGATGGTCGGATCCATGGGTGCCGCATCCACGGCGTCCGTATCGATCAGCAATTCGGTCGTGATGCTTCTGAACGGATCCGTCATGTCCCTGGGTGTCGGCCTTTCCGCCCTCGTTGCGCGTTCCGTCGGAGCCAGAGACTATGAGCTCGCCAAAAAACTCATCCGGCATACGGTGCTCCTGCTCCTCTTCGTCGGGATCCCGATCGGAGGGGTCCTCATGGCTCTGTCCGGAGCGATCCCCCGCTGGATGGGAGCGGAAGCGGACGTGCTGCCTCTGGCGACCCGCTACAACATGATCGTAGCATTCGGAAGGCCGTTTCAGATCGCCTCCATGCTGTTCTGTTCCGTATACCGCGGATGCGGCGACACGCGCACGCCTCTCGTGATCAACAGCGGCGTGAACGTCCTTAACGTGATCGGCAATTTCTTCCTCATTTATCCCACAAGGACTGTCAGTCTTCTCGGCATAGCGCTCACGATTCCCGGAGCAGGCTGGGGCGTGGCGGGAGCCGCTACGGCAACGGCCGTAGCCATGGCTGCGGGCGGTATTTCCGCGACTCTCCTGATGATCCTGAGGGAATCGCCTTTCAGGATATCCCTGAAGGAAGACTACAGGCCGGACTGGAAGCTGACGAGACAGATCCTTCGGATCAGCGTTCCCGCCATGATGGAAAGACTGACGATGTCTTCCGCCCAGATCGTCATCGCCTCATCGATCGCGAGTCTGGGTACCGTGACGATAGCCGCGAACACCGTCTACCTGACGGCGGAATCCATTGCCTACATGCCGGGCTTCGCCTTTGCCTCCGCAGTCACGACCCTGGTGGGCCAGTCTCTCGGTGCAGGCAAACCGAAACTTGCGGAGCGCTATACCTATACCTGTCTTGCGGCTTCCGTCATCACGATGGTCGTCGCAGGAGCCGCGCTCTACGTCTTTGCGGAACCGCTGGTAAGCCTGTTCACTCCGGACCGGCAGGTGATCATGCTGGCGGCCCGCTGCCTGAGGATCGTAGCGTTCCTGGAGCCGCCGCAGAGCGGGGCCGGCGTTTTCGCAGGCGCGCTGCGCGGAGCGGGGGACACGCTCTGGACCATGTATATCATGATGGCCGGCATGTGGGGCATCCGCGCCGCAGGCGCGTTTATCTGCCTGCGTCTGCTTCGGATGGAACTGACGGCTGCATGCACCTGCATGCTGATCGAATCCTGTGTAAGGATCGTCCTCTTCTGGCTGCGCTTCCATACGGGACGCTGGCAGTATGCGATCAAGGCGATCGAGACGGCCGAAAAGAAAGTCTGAAAACAGACGGAATAAAGAACGGCGGTACGGCCATGTGGCCGTACCGCCTCCTGTTTTCAGGGGAGGATGGTTTCTTCCCTTACTGATTATCTGCGACCGGGTTTCACGGTGATAGCCACGACGCTGCGGGCGGGGATCAGGCCGGAAAGGGTGACCGGGCCGCCGAAGCCGCCTGCCATACGGGTAGCGATGCCGCTGTAGGGCTTGACCGCCACTTCGTTGGGGGTGTCGAAGTCATTGTGTCCGTTGGGAGCGTCGTGCTGCAGGATCTGAGCCGTCGCCATGCCGCGGAAGCCGCCCAGATCGAAGTCGACGTCGGCGTCTTCGTCATAGGAAGCGTTGGCGATGGTGATGAGCAGAGCGCCGTCACGCTGGGAAGCGGAAACGGACAGGGACGGGATGGACTCCAGGCCCTTCTTGATCTCGGGAGCTCCGACGAAGGTCGGGCAGAGCTCGGCGCCCTGATGGTTCTTGAACATCTTGAACACATAATAGGTGGGCGTCAGGACCATGTCCGCACCGCGGGTCAGGGCCATGGACTGCAGGACGTTGACGGCCTGGGCGATGCAGGCGACGTGTACGCGGTCCGCATGTGCGTTGATGATGTTCAGGCCGATGGCGGCGAGAACGGCATCCTGCATGGTGTTCTGCTGATAGAGGAAGCCGGGGTTCGTGCCGGGCTCTACCGGGAACCAGGTGCCCCACTCGTCGAAGGACAGGCCGATGTTCTTCTCGGGATCGTACTTGGTCATGATCCTGTCGTGGCCGGCCAGCAGGGAGTCATAGGCAAAGCCGTCTCTCTGGATGGAGAACCAGGAATCTTCGGAGACTTCCGTCGCGTGGGACTTGCGCCACCACACATATTCATGCAGGGACAGAGCGCCGAAAGCACCGCGGCGGCCGCCGTTCGTGCCCTTGCGCATCAGGACCTCGGTCCACTCCCAGTTGCGGCCGTTGGCGCCGCAGGCGATCTTGTAGAGCTGGTTCGTGCCGTAGTTGCGGGCATAGGTGCCGTAACGACGAGCCAGATCCGCGTAATACTCGGGGGTCATGTCGCCGCCGCAGCCCCAGTTCTCGTTGCCGACGCCGAAGAACTTCAGATGCCAGGGTTCTTCATGGCCGTTCTTGGCGCGGAGTTCCGCCATGGGCGTGCCTTCCGACGTCATGTACTCGACCCACTTGCTGAACTCTTCAACGGTTCCGGAACCGACGTTGCCGGAAACGTAGGGCTCACAGCCGATCTGGCGGCAGAGCTCGAAGAACTCATGGGTGCCGAAGGAGTTGTCTTCCACGACGCCGCCCCAGTGGGTATTGATCATCTTGGGACGCTTTTCCTTGGGGCCGATGCCGTCCATCCAGTGATACTCGTCGGCGAAGCAGCCGCCGGGCCAGCGCAGGATGGGGGTGTCGATCGCTTTGAAAGCTTCGACGACGTCGGTACGCATACCGTTCACGTTGGGGATAGCGGAATCCTCGCCGACATAGAAGCCTTCATAGATGCAGTGTCCCAGATGTTCGGCGAACTGACCCTGGGTCTCACGACGGATGATCGTGCCGTTGGGCTTGCCTACCTGGACATAAGCTTTGAATGCCATAGGTTACCTCCTTAAGAATAGATAAGAATCTGTTTTCTCAATTCTCTTTCCTTTCGGGAAATCCTGCTGTCATATCCCACAAATATCAGATGGCTTTACGGCGGAATCGTCCGAAGAAACCGCATTTCCGCAGTCTGTGAACAGACGGATGCACGTCTCCGTGATTGAAGATGTGCATTCGAGGGTGTATAATCATGGGGAAGTGCTGCAGGCACGAAAGGAGACGGAAACATGAAAACGGTAGCGGATTCTGTGATCAGCATCCCCGATTTTCCGAAAGAGGGAATCATCTTCCGGGACGTGACCAGCGTCGTGAACGACGCGGACGGTCTGAAACTGGCTGTGGACGGCCTGATGGAAAAGCTGGAAGGGATCGATTTCGACGTCATCGCGGGAGCGGAAGCGCGCGGGTTCCTGTTCGGGATGCCTCTTGCCTATCTTCTGCACAAGCCTTTCGTCCTGATCCGGAAAAAGGGGAAGCTTCCCCGGGATACCGTGTCCGAAGCCTATGATCTGGAATACGGCACGGCGGAGATCGAGATCCATAAGGACGCCATAAAGCCCGGACAGAAGGTGGTCCTGGTGGACGACCTCATCGCGACCGGGGGCACGATGGCGGCAGCCGCCCATCTGGTTGAAAAACTCGGCGGCGAAGTGGTCTGCCTGCTGTTTCTCATGGAACTGGCCGGACTGAACGGGAGAGAGCGCCTTGCCGGATACCGCGTGGAATCCGTCATCTGCTACGAAGGAAAATAAGACCGGAAGCGCGGAGGATCTGCGCCGTATCGGAAACAGATATTCCTGCTGCCGTATCTTCGGATACGGCTTTTTTGCTGCCAGAAAACCTGGTTTTTCCCGAGATTTCGGGCAAACTGGAACATATGGATGAAATCACAGCCTAAATTTAGAGTCCTTCCCTCTTTTCTTATAGGGGAAACAGTTGTATAATAACGGTGCGAGGTAATTCCGACCAAAAAAGTAATATTAAAGAAAGGCCAACAATCATTATGAAAAAGACGTTTACACGCATCATCTCAGCTCTGCTTCTGACGGCTATGGTTCTGGCGCTCGGTGCCTGTGCCGCGAAGACCGAAAAGGTCGAAGAGACCGGAACCAAGGATCTGCTGGACGAGATCAAGGAGCGCGGATATATCACGATCGCGACGGAAGGCAACTGGTCCCCCTGGACCTATCATGACGCGTCCGACGAACTGGTCGGTCTCGACATCGAGATCGGCAAGGCCATTGCGGAATACATCGGCGTAGATGCCAAGTTCGAGGAGACCGACTGGGATTCCATCCTGGCGGGTGTGGATGCCGGCCGTTTCGACATCGCCTGCAACGGCGTAGGTTACACGGAAACGCGTGCTGAGAAATACAACTTCTCTACGCCTTACGTCTACACCAGCAAGGTCCTGGTCGTACGCAAGGATGAGACCGAGATCGCTTCCCTGGAAGACCTGAAAGGCAAGACCACGGCGAACACCGCTTCTTCCACCTATGCCGCTCTGGCCGAATCCTACGGCGCGACCGTGACGCCTGCCAACACGCTGCTCGATACGATTCAGCTTCTTGAGCAGGAGCGCGTGGACGCGACGATCAACGCCAAAGGCTCCATCGAGGATTATCTTAAAGAACATCCCGATGCCAATCTCCGTATGATCCCGATCGCTCAGGGCGATCCCGTTGCTTATCCCATGCAGAAGAGCGAACGGACGGAGACCCTGGTCAAGGCCGTGAACGAAGCGCTGGAAGCCATGCGCAAGAACGGCAAGCTTGCCGAGATCTGCATCAAATATTTCGGTGAGGATATGACGCAGAGCGGGAACTGAGTTTTCGTTCTGAACGCGGAATTGAAACGGAGGATCTCCTCCGTTTCTATTTTCCGTTTTCTGACGGCATACGGTCCGTGCCTGTAAAGGACCGATTCCAATGAAGGAGCCTTTTGTATGAACGAAAGACTGTGGGAAATCCTTGTGGATTCCTTCCCGAAACTTCTGCTGTACGGCGCAAAAGTCACGATCCCTCTGACGGCCATGTCCTTTGCACTGGCTCTCGTGATCGCCGTGATCGTGGCCATGATCCAGTACGCGGACGTCAAGGTCCTGCGGCAGCTGTGCCGTTTCTATATCTGGATTGTGCGCGGCACGCCTTTGCTCGTGCAGCTGTATCTCGTATTCTACGGCCTGCCGCAGATCGGCATCAAGCTGAACGCCTATCCCACGGCGGTCCTGGTGTTCGGTCTCAATGAAGGCGCCTACATGGCAGAGTCCATGCGCGGCGCCCTGGAGGCCGTCCCGAAGGGTCAGCTGGAGGCAGGCTACTGCGTGCGGATGAACTACCTGCAGATCATGCAGCACATCGTGCTCCCGCAGGCGTTCCGCATCGCGTTCCCGGCGCTCTCCAATTCCCTCATCTCCATGACGAAGGGCACGTCCCTGGCCGCGACCATCACCGTGACCGAGATGTTTCGTGAGGCGCAGGTGATCAACGGGCGCGTCTATGAGTCCCTGGGACTCTACACCGAGGTCGCCCTGATCTATCTTCTGTTCTGCACCTTCCTGACCTTCCTGCAGCGCTGGGGCGAGAAGAAGCTGAACAGCTACGGAGGGATCAAGGCATGATGCTCGAAGCGAAAAACGTACATAAGGGATTCGACGGCATCGGCGTCCTGAAGGGCATCGACCTGCAGGTGAACAAGGGCGACGTCGTCGCGATCCTGGGCCCGAGCGGCTCCGGAAAGACGACCCTCTTGCGCTGCCTCAATTTCCTGGAGCGGGCGGATCAGGGCGAACTGATCTTCGACGGTGAGCATTTCGATCTGCATTCCGCGACGAACCGCGAGATCGCGAGGATCCGTACGAAGACGGCGTTCGTGTTCCAGAACTACAATCTGTTCCTGAACCAGACCGTGCTGCAGAACGTGACCTTGGGTCTCGTGACCGGCGGGCACATGCACCGCTCGGAGGCCAACGACATTGCGATGGCGGCTCTGGAGCGCGTCGGCATGGCCGACAAGATCCACAGCTATCCCAACATGCTTTCCGGCGGACAGCAGCAGCGCGTGGCCATCGCCCGCGGGCTCGCGTCCTCGCCTGAAATCATCTACTTCGACGAGCCCACGAGCGCCCTGGACCCTGAGCTGATCGGGGAGGTCCTGTCCGTGATGCGGCAGCTGGCGGAGGAGGGAATGACGATGCTCGTCGTGACCCATGAAATGGAATTCGCACGGAACGTGTCCAACAAGGTGGTCTTCATGGAAGGCGGATATATCATCGAGTCCGGACCGTCCAAGGAATTCTTCGAGCATCCCAAAGAGGAGCGCTCCGCCCAGTTCATCAACACCATTCTGAATAAGGAATAAAGCGGGTTAATGCCCGCTTTTTCGGAACAAGGAGGTTTTTCTATGGCTGATACGAAAAAAGGCGATTCCATTGCGATCGCACGGGCTTATCTGGATTCTCTCTGCGTAGAAGGCCGGATCATCGGGGCAGTCCATCCGTCGTCGAAAGTCACGCTGTTCGGCACGGAAACGGAGACGCCGATCATGACGGCAGCGCTGAGCCACCTGAAGGGCGGCATGGCGGGGTTCGCCCGCGGTGCGAAAGACGCAGGCGCCATCGCCTGCATCGGCATGGGCTCGAACGAAGCTCTGGGCGAGATCCTGGAAACGGGAGCCAAGGTCGTGAAGATCATCAAACCCTATGCGGATCCGAACGAGATCTACAGCCGCATCGAATTCGCCGAAGCGCACGGCGCTCTGGCGGTCGGCATGGACGTAGAGCATTCCGTGAACGTCCGGGACGACGCCGATTCCGTCGTTATGGGCGAAGCGATGAAGCTGCCGACGCTGGATGAGCTGCGTGCCTACATCCGTTCCACGAAGCTTCCCTTTGTCGTCAAGGGTGCACTTTCCGTACAGGATGCGCTGCGCTGCGCCGATCTGGGCGCCGCAGGTATCATTCTTTCCCACCACAATTCCCTGATGCACTGGGCCGTGCCCCCGGCCGCGCTTCTGCCGGAGATCCGCGCCGCGCTGGAGGACAGCAGTTTCACCCTGATTGCCGACGGCGGTTTTGCGGACGGATACGATGCTTTCAAGGCGCTTGCGCTCGGAGCGGACGCCGTGTCTGTCGGACGTGCTCTCATGGAACCTTATGAGGAAAAAGGCGCCGAAGGCGTGGCTGAAAAGATCCGGGAGATCACGGGAGAGGTCAAAGCGATGCTCGTCCGTACCGGATCGCCCGATCCCGCTCATATCGATCCGGAAGTGATCTGGCGGATGTAAACACCATAGACCGCAGTCATGAAAGACCTGCCTTCACGCATGAAGGCAGGCCTTTCCTTATGGCTCGCAAATAAGAAAAGCGGACGTGAGTCCGCTTTTGTCCTGAATCAGTATCCCAGCACTTTTTTGCGTTCGCTGAGGGACCAGCGCAGGGCGTCCCGAATGCCGTCCTCGATGGAGAGCTCGGCTTTCCATCCGAGAAGATCCCGGGCGCGCGTGCAGTTCGCATAAGCGCCAGCAACGTCGCCGGGACGGGGATCGGTCTCGATCTTGTTCAGAGGTTTGCCCCAGACTTTTTCGAAGGCGGCGACCAGTTCCTTGACCGTGACGCCGTTTCCGGTACCCAGGTTGATGGGAAGATACCGGGCGTTCATTTTTTCCATTGCCTCGTCGAAATGGTTCAAGGCGCAGACGTGGGCCCGAGCCAGATCCCAGACGTGCAGATAGTCACGGATGCCGGATCCGTCCCTCGTAGGCCAGTTCACACCGGTGATGGAGAACGTTTCCCCGGAATCGGCGCAGGTGACGAGTTTGCCTACGATGTGGGTGGGAGCAGGATCATAGGCGCCCGTGCGCATGCCGGGATCCGCTCCGATGGGATTGAAGTAGCGGAGCGCCAGACCGCGGAGATCCGTCGCCGCGCAGACATCCTGCAGGATCATCTCCATCATGTATTTGGTACGGGCATAAGGGCTGATGGGGCCCAGCGGGCTGTCTTCCGTGACCAGGTACTCCTTCGCGTTGCCGTAGATGGAAGCGGAGGAAGAAAAGATCACGCGCCTGCAGCCCAGTTCGTTCAGGATCCGGAAGAGTTCCAACGATTTGGCTACGTTCTCATGATAATACAGATAGGGGAAAGCCACGGATTCAGGAACCACGATCCTCGCCGCAAAGTGAAGGCAGGCTTCGATGCCGGGATTCTCGGCAAAGATCTTTTCGATCAGCGCCTGATCCGCGATATCACCCTGATAAAAGGGGAAACCTTCTACGAATTCCCTGCGTCCGTTGACGAGAGAATCCAGGATGACGGGCTCGTGACCCGCCTGGCGAAGCGCCGTACAGGTCGTGGAACCGATATAGCCGGCACCGCCGGTGACAAGTACTTTCATGGGAAGCACCCCCTTGTATATACGTTCGTTCCACCTTTCATTTTACAGGATGGGCATGCTTTTTGTAAAGCAAAAATAGCGCCCCGGAGGACCGGGGCGCTAGGGTTTATGCAGTCGTCGGAACCGCTTTGTCACAGCATGCAGCCGTATACGGCGGAACGGACTCTGTGATGATGATACAGTTCTTCGTTGGGGCTCATATTGTGCATGTAGGCGACCGAGAAACGATCCACGGGATCGGCTTCGACCCAGATCCCGGATCCGCCCGTCCATCCGAAAGCTCCCAGATGCCCGTTGTGTCCGTATTTGCGTGTCATGAGTGTGCGGAAACCAAGCCCGTAACCATAACCGGCCAGGTAATCGTTCTCGAAGTCCTTCAGCTGCTCTTCCGTCAGCTGATTGGTGTGGAGCATCTCCACAGTGCCTTCTCCGAGGAGCTTTCTCCCCCTGTAGACGCCGCCGTTGGCCAGCATCTGCATGAAGACTGCAAAATCGTGTGCGGAAGTGATGAGGTTCGGACGAGCCCCGGCAGGCGTTTTGGCGGGATCCATCGACGCGTCGAAAAGATCCGGAGAGGGAGAGAAGGATCCGTCCGGCAGTTTCCGGTACGAAGTGACGACACGGTCTCTGTTTTCATCGGTGATGAAGGTATCGGTATCCTCGAGCTCCAGAGGTTCGATGATCCGTTCACGGAAGACTTCCCGAAGCGGTTTCCCGGTCCACGTCTCCACAAGGACGCCCGTGATCTCGCTGCCGAATCCGTAGAGCCAGTGGCTTCCCGGCTCGAACATGACGGGGACGTCGGCCATGGCCCGGACTTCTTCGCGCAGGGTCGGCGTTCCCTTTTCCAGGAGCACGGCCATCCTCTCGCTCATGAGCGCGAGCGTCGGGTTCGAAGTTCCCTTGACGGGGAACATGCAGTAGGGCAGGCCGCACATCATGGCGACGGCGTTCCGTACGGTGATCGGATGATCGACAGGCACGGCTTCGACGGAACCGTTGGATCTGCGGACGAACTTCCGTGTGTTCTTCCATTCCGGCAGATAGGTCTCCAGAGGATCGGAGAAGAGGAATTTTCCTTCCTCATAGAGCATGCCTACGATCGCGTAGGTGAACAGTTTGGTCGTGGATGCCTGACGGAACATAGAGTGCGGTGTCACGGGTTTTCCCGTTTCGATGTTCGCATAGCCTGCTGTGCCTTCATAGATCGCTTCGTCCCCCTGGAACACGGAAAGGGAACAGCCCGGGACGCTTCGGTCTGCGAATTCCTTCAGCAGTGCGTCCAGTCTGGAAAAATCTCTGCTCATGGCAACCTCCTAACGAAACAGTCTGGTGAGGAAGACGCGGATCGCTCTGCGCCATACGGTCCATTCGTGGAAACCGGGACAGGTAAAGCCTTCGGCGGGCACGCCGTTCTTTTTCAGGAACTCAAGGTTCTCCTCCACCTGGGGGAGCAGCCTCGTTTCGTCCAGTCCTGCGCTCATAAAGAACAGTTTCGTGCCGCTTCTGAACGCGTCGCTGTGCTCGATGACGTCTCTGCAGTGCACCCAACCGTACCAGCGGTCGTTGAAGGATCCGGAAAGCATGCCCGTATAGGCGAAAAGCCCCGGATGGGCGCAGGAGACGAGTGCGCTGTGATAGGAACCCATGGAAAGACCTGCGACGGCTCTGGAGGATCCGTCGGGAACCGTGCGGTATCGTGAATCGATCAGGGGGATGAGGTCCCGGGTCAGAAGGGAATCGTAATCGCCTGCCAGGAATTCTTCCGGTTCGTCATAGTTCAGATCGTACAGACAGGGCATGACGATGATGAGTTCCTCGGCTTTTTCCTCCGCGAAGAGGTTGTCGGCGATATAGTTGATCTTTCCCTGCCAGAGCCATCCGGTCTCGTTTTCTCCGCCGCCGTGGTGGAGATAGAGCACGGGATACCGGCGTTCCGGATCCTGTCCGTAGGAAGGCGGGGTATAGATCCAGGCGTTGTGCCACTGCCCGGTATGGGAGGAACGGAAGACCTCCATATGGACGGATCCGTGCGGAACGTCCTTCATGAGATAACTGTCGTCATCCGGATCGGGCACTTCCACGAAATTGATGCTCTCGTGACAGCCGTAGGCGATGGGCGCCTGGGCATTCACGGCAGGGCTCCCGTCTACGAAGAAGCGGACGTAATGAAAACCGGGAGGCAGCTGGATCGTGACGCTCCAGGTCCCGTTTCCGTCTCTGGAAAGAGGGACACGCTCGTTGGAAAAGCCGCCTCCGTTGCCGGCGACTTCCACTCTGCCCGCGTCAGGGGCGATATACCGGAACGTGACGTTTCCGCTGCAGTCCGCTTCCGCACCGGGAAGGGATTGGACGTGATGCGGTCCTCCGCCTCCTGCAAGAGTCATCTGCATGTAGGCGGGATGGAAGAACAGACCGAAGGATTCGTAAGCTGCATTCAAAGGTTTGCCGTTCAAAGAAAGACCTCCTTTTCATTCGGATGGGTATTCAATTCGGGGAAGAGGACCTGTCATCCTTTCCCGATGGCCGAGAACGCGCAGGATCTGCGCATAAAACGCAAAAAAAGACCTTCACGGATTTCCATGAAGGTCTTTGCGGGCATCAGAACACGCGGAGTCCCTGACGTACCAGTTCTTTCTGCAGTTTCGGGATATCGACATCTCTGACGGCGACATCCTGCCGGATGGATAAAGCGCAGGCGGCACCGGCGGCCTGTCCCGTGACCATGCAGAAGTCCATCTGCCGGGTCGTGGGCACCGCGGAACGTTCGCCCGAGATGCAGCGGCCGGCGGCCAGAAGGTTTTCCACGCCCTGCGGAACGAGGATACGGTAAGGCACCTGGAAATAGGCGTCCGTGAAGGGGATCTCCTTGACGCCCTCGCCGTCGGCATAGACCGGGAAGATGCCGATCGTGTCCTCGAAACGGCCCCGTTCGTAGATGTCTTTCGTCGTGAGCGTATAGCCGCCCACGATCCGTCTCGTTTCACGGATACCGACGGACGTCACGAAGTTGCGCAGTTTGGCGTTCTCGAATCCTTCGCCGTAGAGACGGAGGCGTCTCAGGACTTCCAGTGCTTCCTTGCGGAGCCGGATCTCGCTTCGGGTCAGGGAAAGAACGTCCGTGCCGTCGATCTCCTTGTCATAGGTCGCGAGGTTGATGTTGATCTCGTCCGGTTCGATGCAGGTGTAGAACATCGTGTTGGCGGAATAGCGAAGAGGAGGTTCGCCTGCTTCTTCGGCCGCCTTGAAGGGTTCATACAGCAGTTTGTGCGTGTAGGGATGACGGGATTCCGGATCCCTGTCCATGACTTCCTCGATCTTGTCGATGTCGACGTTGTTCAGGAAGAACTTGAGGGTTCCGCCCTGGAGCCTTCCCGTCACGGGATCGCCCTTGAGGGTCGGCGCACCGGAGCGTGCGATGAGGTCGGCGTCACCCGTTGAATCCACGACACGTTTGGCGAGGATGGCACAGCGGCCGGACTTGGATTCCGTGATGACTCCGCGCACGACGTTTCCTTCCATATAGGGAGTCACGCCCATGCAGTGATACAGCGGGGTCACGCCGTTGTCGGCCATATAGTCGTCCGCCATGACTTTATAGATCTCGGTGTCGTAGGAGAGGCCCGTGCTGGGACGGAAAGCGACCGGCTTCACCGCATTCAGAGCGATCATGCGGTCTTCGATCTCTTTTGCCGCGCCCCCTGGCATGGTCGTTTTTTCCTGCCTGTACCAGGAAGGAGGTTCCACGGAACATACCGTGATGTTCCCTCCGAGGAATCCGTAGCGTTCCAGGATGATGGTCTTTGCTCCGGCTTTGGCCGCTCCGATGGCCGCACCGATGCCGGCCGGGCCGCCGCCGACGACGAGCACATCGCATTCCATGAGCACGTCCGTCTGACGGATGGCTTCAGTGATCTGCTTTGTCATACTGTCCTCCCGATATCTTGATGATGTCTACCATTATAGAGCCTGACGGCATATCATAGCAAGGAAAAACCGCCGATGGACGGCGGTTCGATACTGAAGGGCGGAAGGATCATGCTCCGGCGAAGCGGAAAACGATGCCGACGACGGCGGAAGCCGCGATCCAGACGATAGGATGGACTTTGGAGAGCTTTTTGATCCCGCGTGTGATGACGAGGAGCACAGCGGCCAGGATGATCGCAGGCCAGTGTATGGCCTTCAGGATCTCCATGATCCGGGAGAAGTCGAGACCGATGGAAGTAATGGTGCTCCAGTCAAAGAAGGTCAGGCGTACGACGCCCAGTCCGGCGGCGGCGATAAGCGCGGTGGAAGCGGGACGCAGACCGTAGAATGCCCTTTCGACGTAGGGGTTGTTCCGGAAGGATTTGAGGAACATCGCGACGATCAGGATCACGATGACGGAAGGTGTGACGAGCCCCAGGGTCGCGATGATCGATCCGGGGATGCCGGCCGTGAGATAACCTACGTAGGTGGCCATGTTGACGCCGATAGGTCCGGGCGTGGATTCCGATACGGCGACCATGTCCGCGACCTGGGCCTGGGTGAACCAGCCCATCTTGTCCCCCATGGAATAAAGGAAGGGAAGCGTGGCCATGCCTCCGCCCACGGCGAAGAGACCTGTCTTGAAAAATTCCCAGAAAAGCTGCAAATACAACATCACGCCATGGCCCTCCTCGCCTTGATGGACTGGATCGCGATGCCCGCGATCGCAGCCGCGATCACATACCAGACGGGGGACAGATTCGTCAGAAGGGAAAGGATGAGGATGACGCCGAAGATGATGCCCGCTGCGACGTCCTTAACGGCGCTTTTCCAGAGCTTCAGGACAGCGTTGAAGATGAGGACGCATACGCAGACGCGGATGCCGGCGAACGCGTTCTTCACGATGGCAAGATCGGCGAAGTTGGAAACGAACGCCGCAATGATTGTGATGATGATGAGAGAGGGGAAAACGACGCCCAGCGTCGTAAGGATCCCGCCCAGCACGCCCCGCTGCTTTTGTCCGATGAAGGTCGCGGTGTTTACGGCAATGACGCCGGGCGTACACTGCCCGATGGCGTAGTAATCCATGAGTTCTTCCTGAGTGGCCCAGTGTTTTCTGTCTACGACTTCACGCTGGAGGATGGGAAGCATGGCATACCCTCCGCCGAAAGTCATGACACCGACTTTGGCGAAGGTCAGAAAAAGATCCAGCAGTTCCTTCATGATGACTCCTTATTCTAGTTTTGCCTTATTGTATCAGAGACAGCCCTGTAAGTCCAGCTTGATGGGAATCAAGGGATAGATGGCCTTGTTATCAGAAGGTCGGCATGGTAAGATGTTGTTAAGGTGAGAGGATAGGGTTATAATGTCAATCTATCGCATAAATATGCGAACGATTCTAGAACCTCACATATAGAGAAGAAAACAGATCTATGGAATCTATGGAGAAACAGATCAGAGCATATATGTGCTGTGGGAAAGAAGTGTATATGAAACGGATCAGTATGAGGATAAGAAATGCCTGGATTGAATTGCGCCGGATTCTTTTGTCGTCAGTAAACAGCTGGTGGAGTGTTTTCAAAAAGAAGAATGCAGGGATCCTGATCATTCGATGGACAGAATGGCTGAAAGAGGTCTGTCAGAAGAAGAGATGTACGACCTGTACTTCGGCATGGTATTTTGAAACGCACACACCTCAATATACCGGCGGCATCTACATCTGCAGCAAGTGCGGGACAACGTTGGAATATAAGTAGAAATGAACACTTAACTTTGATGGCTTAATGCTGGACAAGGAGGAAACACTTATGAAGACATATTCATTTCCAAAGGCAACTCCCGAAGAACTGGGTATCCCCAGCGGTGCTGTGATCGAACTTCTGGAAGCGGTGCGCCGGGAAGGCGTTGATCTCAATTCCATCCAGATCCTCCGTCACGGCAGACGCTGTGTGGAGGCCTATTATGCGCCGTACGGTCCGGACGACGCGCATGTGTGTTTTTCATTCACCAAATCCGTCGTGTCGACAGCCATAGGCATGCTGGTCGGAGAAGGCAGGATCTCGCTGGACGACAAGGTGCTATCCTTCTTCCCCGAGGATGCACCGGAAGATCCCTGCGAGAACCTCAGAGAAATGAACGTCCGTCATCTCCTGACCATGACCTGCGGGCATGAGCGTGAACCTCGCACGATGGATGAGAACTGGGTCAAGGCGTTTCTGGCTCATCCCGTTCCCCGAAAGCCCGGCACGTTCTTCGTGTATAATTCCCGCGGTTCCTATATGCTCGCCTCGATCGTCCGCAAGGTCACGGGCCTGAATTTCACGGAGTATCTGAAACCCCGGCTTTTCGATAAGATGGGCATCGAGGGATACAGCTGCACGAAATGCCCCAGAGGCACGGAGAACGGAGGCGGAGGGCTTTCCATGCGCCCGGGCGACATGGCCAAGATCGCTCAGCTCTGGCTCAATCGTGGTGTATGGGAGGGTGAGACTCTCCTGGATCCCGCTTATATCGACGACGCGACGTCTGTCCACATCGTGCAGGCGGAAGGATGGAATCCCGTGCAGTACCCCGGCATGGAGGATTATTTCTCCGGATACGGATATCAGGTCTGGCGCAACACGGTGCCCGGAAGCTACCGTTTCGACGGCATGTACGGACAGCTGGCCATGATCCTTCCCAAATATGACATGGTCATACTCACGACCTCTGCGACCCTGAGGATCTACAAGATCCTGAACACGGTCTGGCGTATGCTGATCCCCGCACTGGAAGCGGAAGCGATTCCGGAAGATCCCGACGCGCAATCCAGGCTCGGAGCATACCTCGCATCGCTTTCCGTTCCGTGGACGGAGAACGGGGACCGGCAGCCGGAATCGGAATCGAAGCTGTCAGGAAGACGCATCCTTCTCCCCAACAACGATCTCGCCATCCTGCCCGGATTCCTTTCCAGGGGCGGTCTTACGGATATCACCTTGACCTTCGGGGATAAGACGGCTGTCTTTGCCTATACGCAGAACGGCGTGAAGGAAACGGCTGAACTCGGGCTGGACGGGACGCGTGTACGCTCCAGGATCGCGGGAGCTGAAACGGCCGGAACGCTGAACTGGGAGGATGAGGCCCACTGCGTGATCGATCTGAACCATGTGAACCACGTATTCCATGAGAAAATAGACATCGTGCTGAAGGGCGGAAGGGACGTCGACGTGACGCTGTATCTCAAACCGAATGACTGCGACATCCCCACCGGTTCGAAGTACAGACCCGCACAGACGATCCGGGGGACGCTGGAATGAAAGAACTCGACGTTTTGATTGTGGCCGCGGGAGGCTACGGCGGCCAGTACGTGCAGGCGCTGCTGGAGGAAGGAGAAGCGCACGGGCTGAGGATCGCGGGCGTCGTCGAACCGTTCCCGGATTCTGTGCGGCAGAAGGCTGAACTGGATGCTCTCGGAGTCCCCTGGTATGATTCTCCCGAAGCGTTCTATGCGGAGCACAAGGCGGATCTCGCCCTGATCTCTTCGCCGATCCAGTTCCATAAACCGCAGGCCGTCTGCTGTATGGAACACGGGAGCCACGTATTGTGTGAAAAACCTCTCTGTTCCTGTCCTGAGGACCTGGAGGAACTGATTTCAGTACGGGACCGTACCGGCCGGATCCTCGGCGTGGGGTATCAGTGGAGCTGGGCGCCCGCGGTACAGGATTTCAAACGGGACGCCATCGCCGGGAAGTTCGGCAGGCTTCTATCCATGAAAACACTGATCCGCTGGCCCAGAAATACGGCTTATTTCTCCCGCGGTATCGGCTGGGCAGGCAAAGTCCGTGCTGCGGACGGCACCTGGATCCTGGATTCCATCGCTCATAACGCCTGCGGTCATTATCTGCACCACATGCTTTTCACGGCCGGATCCCGGCAGGACACCTGCGCAGTGCCCGAGACCGTGCAGGCGACGCTTCTGCGCGCCAATGCCATAGAGAATTTCGATACGGCCATGATCCGCGCCGAAGACAGAAACGGAGTCTCCTATCTGTTCCTCGCGTCCCATGCGGTAGAGGAGAACGTGAATCCTGTTTTCGAATTCCGTTACGAAAAAGCGTCCGTACGCTATGTGGAGGACGAGGACGCGCAGATCCGCGTGTTCATGGATGACGGAAGCGAACTGAACTACGGAGGCATGGGAGACCGGAACGCCATGGGTTCCATCCATTTCCCCAAACTCTGGCACATGGCCGCCGCGATCCGCGGGGAGGAGCCTCCTGCATGCCCGCCGGAAGCCGTATGGGGACAGACGCTTGCAGTCTGCGCTGCGCAGATAAGCTGTCCCGTAAGGGATTTCCCGGAAGACGCCGTGACTGAACAGGATATGAACGGAGCGCCGCAGAAAGTCGTTCCCGGACTGTCGGACCTTCTTATGAAATGTTATAATGAAAACCGCCTTTCGGACGAATCGGAACCGGTGTGGGCCAGACCGGGGACAAAAGTCTCCGTATCAGGGATTCCCCGTCCGTTCGCTCTCGGACAGGAATCGGACTGACGGCAAGCCGTCGGATCAGGGGGAAATCAAAGTTGCTGTACGCATACGAACTGCATTGCCATACCAACGAAGCCAGCCGCTGCGGGGAAGTATCCGGAGCGGAGCAGGCCAGGGCGCACAAGGCGGCGGGATATACCGGAATATGCATCACGGATCACTTTTTCAACGGGAACAGCGGGATCCCCCGGGATCTGCCGTGGGAAGAAAGGATCGATCTGCATTTCCGGGGCTACGAAGCCGCCAAGGAGGAAGGCGACCGGATCGGACTGCAGGTGTTCTTCGGGATCGAAGTCAAACCGCTGAGCCTCGCCGCCGAGTTTCTGGTTTTCAGGCTGCCGAGGGAATGGTGGAAGGCCCATCCGGACATGCTGGAATGGGATCATGAGACCTTTGCCATGGAGGCGCACAGGGCGGGAGGATTCCTGATCCACTGTCACCCGTACCGACAGGCTCCGTACCTTCCTCCCACGGTCTATCTGTATCCGGACTGCGTGGACGCGGTGGAAGTCATAAACTGCCGCCAGAGGGGCTCTCAGGCGGCCTATAACCGGCAGGCTTACGAATATGCGAAGAAATACGACAAGCCCATGACCTGCGGCGGAGACAATCACGGATCCGCTCGGGTGGATTATCCGATGGGCGGTATCTGGTCGCCCCGGATCCTCAGAGACGAGGAAGATCTGTGTGAACTGATCCAGAACCGGCAGCATTTCCTCAAAGGAACACAGTATCTTTTCGACGACGGGATCTGAGGAGATGAACGAAAAACAGCGCGGATCACGTCCGCGCTGTTTTTGCGTTCCGGGAGATCTAGGCCATTTCTTCCGGATGGAAGGCTGCGTCGAACTCCTCGGCGGAGAGGAAGCCCAGTTCCAGGCAAGCTTCCTTCAGCGTCTGGCTGTCCCTCAGGGCTTTTCGGGCGAGCTGCGCGGCCCGTTCATAGCCGATGATCGGGCTCAGGGCCGTTACCGTCATGAGGGAACGGTCCAGGTAGTCATGCATCTTCTCCCTGTTTGCCCGGATTCCGGATACACAGCGTTCGTTGAATGAAACGGAGGCATCCGCGAGAAGGCGTACGGATTGAAGAAAATCATAGATCATGACAGGCATGTAAGTGTTGAGTTCGAAAGCGCCCTGGGAAGCGGCGATCCCCACCGTCACATCGTTGCCCATGACCTGGGCTGCGACCATAGTGACGGCTTCACACTGCGTGGGATTGACTTTTCCCGGCATGATGGAGGATCCCGGCTCGTTCTCGGGGATCGAGATCTCGCCCAGTCCGCAGCGCGGTCCGCTGGCCATCCAGCGGATGTCGTTCGCGATCTTCATGAGATCGGCAGCCAGCGCCTTGAGTGCGCCGTGCGCGGCCACCAGTTCATCCTTGAAAGCAAGGGCATGGAATTTGTTCTGAGCTGTGACGAACGTTTTGCCGGTGATCTCCGATACTTTTTCCGCTGCGAGGACGTCAAAACCCTGCGGCGCGTTCAGACCCGTGCCCACGGCCGTGCCGCCCAGCGCAAGACTGCGGAGAGGTTCAATAGCCGACCCGATCATGGCCCGGTCTTTTTCCAGCGCAGTACGCCAGGAGGAGATCTCCTGGGAGAAACGGATCGGGACCGCATCCTGGAGGTGGGTCCGCCCGCTTTTGAGAGCGTCGGCGTTCTCCGCTTCCAGACGGAGGAAAGTCCCGCAGAGAGCGTCGACGGCCGGGAAGAGACGGTCTTCCACCGCGATGACGGCGGCGATGTGCATGGCTGCCGGAAAGGTGTCGTTGGAAGACTGGGACATGTTCAGGTCGTCATTGGGATGCAGGAGCTGACGGCCCAGGATCTCATTGGCCCGGCGGGAAATGACCTCGTTGGCATTCATGTTGGTCTGTGTTCCGCTTCCGGTCTGCCAGACGACGAGAGGGAAATGGGCGGAAAGCTTTCCGGAAATCACCTCGTCGCACGCAGAAAGGATCGCGGATATCTTTTCTTCCGTCATTCTCTCCGGAAGAAGAGACCAGTTGGCCAGGGCAGCCGCTTTTTTCAGGATGCCGAAGGCGGAGATGATCTCCTCGGGCATGGGTTCATGGCCCACCCCGCTGGGAAAGTTGAGCCGGGAGCGTTCCGTCTGGGCACCCCAGAGGGCTTCGGCCGGGACAGGGACGTCTCCCATGGAGTCGTGTTCGATGCGTGTGTTCATGATGACCTCTTCACATTGGGGATCGATACCGCTATGATACGAAGAAACCGCGGATTTGGCAAGGCGTATACATCCTTTTTTGCCGCCGTTTTCGACGGTTTTTGGCGCACTTGTAAGGCTTTGGGGGGTATGTTATAATTTTCAGTATGAAAGTGGGAGGTTATGTCCATGCTGATCCTGGCTTCCGCATCGCCCCGCAGGAAGGAGCTCCTTTCCCGTATCACGGAGGATTTTCTCGTGTGTCCCACGGATGCGGACGAAAGCCTTCCCGCCGGCATCGATCCTGAATCGAGCGTGCGGACCATAGCGCTCAGGAAAGCGTTTGCCGCTGCGGTTTCCTCTTCGGTCGGACCTGAAGACTGGGTCCTCACGGCGGACACTGTCGTTGCGGTCGGTGACCGGATCCTGGGCAAGCCTGCCGACAGACAGGAAGCGCAAACCATGCTGGACATGCTTTCCGGAAGGACACACACCGTGATCACGGCATGGGTCCTGGCGTGTCCCGGAAAAGGTGAGTTTCGTCTCGGTGCCGAGCGTACGCAGGTGACTTTCCGTACGCTGGACAGGCAGGATACGGCTTTTTATCTTGCGACTGACGAACCTTATGATAAGGCAGGAGCCTACGGGATCCAGGGCAGGGCGGCTGCTTTCATCACGGGCATTTCCGGTGATTATACGAACGTCGTGGGCCTTCCGGTCCCTGCGCTCTATTCCGCAATGAAGGAAGCGGGCCTGGCAGACAGCA
>JAEEJN010000112.1 GCA_016281935.1 Bacillota bacterium
CAGTTGTGGCTGAATCGCCCCTCCCCCGTTTCGGGCCTCAGATGGACGAGGAAAGTCGTGTCGTCGCCTTTCAGGCACTGATAGGCGTCCCAGACGTAGGGCTTCCCTTTTTCGGCCCACTGGAGCGTCTCGCCGTCCATGAAAGTCAGTGAGTATTCCCTCCCTTCGTCCATGACGACGTGGAAGTGTCTGCCGGCCAGCTCATAGGAGAAGGGGCCCCTGTACTGGCTCAGTCCGAAGAATTTGCGGTTGGGTTCTGCCATGCCGGGATCTTCCTTTCTTTTCGGTCTGTACGGACGTTCCGAGCGTCCCCGATGTCTCCATGATAGCACACGGAAACGGCGCGCACAATGGCGGAACGGGAACGGATCCCTTCTTTGACAGCGGGCGTCGCGGATGATACAATCCGCATGAAAAACACCGCGTCCCGCAGGGCACGGATCATCTTCCGGGACGGCGGAAAAGCCTTTCCCGGCCGCAAAGGAGAAAAATCATATGAACCTGAAAACCGCAAGGATCCTCCAGATCGTCGCGTTCGTCCTGTTCGCGCTCGCTCTCCTGATCTCGGTCGCGTGCGTCTTCGCGCAGGGACCGATCAAAAAGCTGTCGTCCGCAAATCCTGACATCATGGAAGCGTTCGTGATCCCGTACCAGGTGATCATACCCTGCTTCATCCGCGCGCTGCTGGCGCTGATCACGCTCCTGATCCTCTCCAACCGTCCGACCCGCGACGTGACGGCGGCCCTCACTATCGTCATGACGGCGCTGTTCGTCATTCTGGGCGTCGGGCTCTCCAATACGCTGGTCAACACGCTGATCACGGGGCACATCGCGAACCGCGGGGCGTCCGTTCTTGCCGCACACAGCATCGTCACGGGATTCGCGTCCGGCGCCGTGTCCTTCTTCAGCACGCCCGCGACCCTTCTCATGTTCCTCGCTCTCGGAGGCGCCTGCGGGAAGGACTGGCGCATGGAGAACGGCGGGTACTGATCCTGCCCGAACACAAAGCGTCTTCCGGTCTGCGGAAGACGCTTTTTTTGCGGCAGAAGCAATTCGCTTCAGATGAGGATCAGGGATCCGGATGCTCGCGGAGGAACGCTTCGCAGTCCGCGCGGATCGTGTCTTTCCCGGGATCATAGCGGACCTCGAAGAAGATCGGGCAGGAACAGCCGAGATCATTCGCGTCGTCGTCGGGATAATGCGTCGCGAGCATGAGCTGTCCGTCCAGGCGCTCGAACAGGTTCACGTGTCCCATGTTTGGGGGAGTGATCAATTCGTTTTCCTGACGGAAGGGCCCGTGAATGTCTCCTGCCTCGTTATAGGCGATGGCCGTGCCGTAGTCCATGTTCTCATAGCCCATCTGAGCGAATTTCGCGGAATCGCCTTCACAGAAGGAACTCCAGAGAACGAGGAGTTTCCCTGTCGGCGTCACCCAGGTCTCGGCCCCTTCCGTAGGTCCTCCCTTGGACCAGGTCACGCCCGGATCCGTCCGGTCGAAGAGCCTTGTGCCTTCGTCCGCAAAGCCCGAGAAATCGGGCAGCATCTCATGCGCCGTCATGTTTCCGAATCCATTGTTGTGGATGAGATAGTATTTGCCGCTTTTCGCATCCAGGTACAGAGTGGGATCGTTGCCCGGACCCATGTCGTCGTTGACGACCGTGAAGGGACCCAGGGGATCCGTCGCCTTGAGGACGCAAAGATGCTGACTGCCGCGGACGCCTTCCTGTTTCTTCTGCCAGGCGGAGAAAAGGTAGAAGGTGCCTCCGACCTCATAGACCTCGGGCGCCCAGTAATGCATGTCCGCCCAGACGCTGCCGTCGTTGGGGAAAGCGGTATAAGGTCCTTCCCAGTGGACAAGGTCCGTTCCCGTATAGACGAGTTAACCGCCCGGCGTGCCCCGGAACGCTTCGAAACCCTGGGTGCCGTAGAGATAGTATCTGCCGTTCCAGGTCAGGACATAGGTGTCGCGGATGTCGATCTCGTCGTTCGTGTAGATACGGATCTCCTCACCCGTATATTTGTTTTTCATGACCGTCCCTCCTTTTCGAGACTCTTTTTTACAGGTTTCATATATTATGATACACAAAACACGGGCGGGAAACAAGAAAGGATTTCTGTGCAGCCTCGCGTATTGATGCCGCCGCCCGTTCGCGGTACAATGGGCATGGATTCGGACAGGATGCACACAGGAGGTGCGGAACGATGTTTTTCACGGAATACCATCCCATGACGGCGGAAGCCGTTGATAAAGCAGTACAGAGCTTCGGAAGGGCGGACGGCTCTTCCCTGTCCCTCGAAGGACTGTCCTTCACGGCGAGACTGGAAGGCGAACACGCCCCGGGACCTCTGGGCTACGAGTTCCTGGATGAAGCGGTCCTTGCCTTTACGGAGAACGGGAAGCGCTCCGAATGCGGATACGCTGCCTCGGCGGTCGGCCCCGTCGTCCTGATCTCCCACCTCGTGCCCGGGTCTTCCCGCGCCTTCCATCTGATCCTGGACCGGGAGACGTGGGCCCTGACGGTCTTCGAGACCTGGTTCGGCATCACGGTGCCCGTCGGTTTCGACTTCACGGGGAAAAAGCCGCCCGAAGGCTGGCGGGAGATCCCCAGGGAGGTCCAGCGGGAGTATTCCTTCGGCTGGGCGGACACGGGCTCGAACGAAAAGCCCGCCTCCCTCCACGCGCCGACAAACAGGATCGAGGGCAGAGGCCTGCACTGGGACTATGACGACGGATCCGAGATCCTGACCTTCTTCCCCAGCACCGTGGCCTGCATCCTCGTGGAGCTCGGACGGGAAAAGGGCGGCATCACGATGTCGAACCCCGCCGACTATATAAAGATCGACGACAGGCGCTATGTCTTCGCCCGCTGGGAATGCGAGTTCTCCGGGGGCATGCGTCTCGACGTCGTCGACTTCTATACGATGGAATCCGCCGGCCTTCTGTTCGGCTTCGATGAGAACGACCGGCTCGGGTACCGGCTGCGCAGGGCGAAGCTGGAAAGGACCGGCGACGCGGCCCACCTGGAAGCGATCACGGACACCGGGACGGCGCGGCCCTCCATGGCCCGCGCCTCCGCCGGCAAAGGCATGCGCTACGCCTACCGGCCGGGGGACATCGACCTGCCCATGACGAGGGCTGAGGCCCTCGCCCACGCGGCCCGTGCGCGGCGGGTCCTGCAGGATCCGGAGGAGATCACGAACCCGTCCCAGATCTTCAACACCCTCCCCCGTTCCCGCGCCCTCGTCGGAAAGACTTTCCGCGTGATCCCGGACAACGAGACCTACGCCGCGGCTCCCTGGAACGGTTCCGGGAAAGAGGCGGAGACCTGGGAATACGACGTCTTCTCGGAGAAGTATCTGCGCTGGAGAAAGGGAGACGGACCCTGGAAGGAAGAGAAATACGCCTGCTTCGAGTCGGACGCCGGACTGTACTTCCTCGGCCACCTGGAAACGGACGCGGAGGACTGCGCCATGGTCGCCCAGGCCGTCGATTTCGACAACGGCCTCGCGACGACGGTCCGGACGGGCGTCGGAAACTGGCGGAGCGAGTGGGAATGCGGAGCTTCCGTCCGTTTCGGCACCGTGCGCGGGGACGGCATCCCCGAACCGCCCTTCGCCCGCAGGCACCGCTTCACGGACGACCTCGTGGGCTGCTGCTTCGCCTGCAACTACAACGACGGGATGAACTCCATCCACATCTACAGCGCGCCGGAAAGCCTCAGCTGGACGATCTTCAAGCCCGACAACGGAGGCGGCGCCTCCTGGTCGAGCCCCGGTTTCTTCATCCGTCTGCGTCCGGACGTCTATCTCCTGAACTGGATCGAGGAGAAGTGCAACGGCAGCCAGGGTCTTCTGGTCATCAACCGGAAGGTCCTGCACGACTGCGGCTTCTTCTACGGCGTCAACCGGGAGGGGCTCCGTCTGGAAGCGGCGGGCGCCTTCATGCGCGAACTCGGACATTTCGACATCCTGAAATACTACAGACGCTGACGGAGGAGATCCCGGCACGAACAGAAAGAACGGCGTGACACAAGAGTCACGCCGTTCCTGTCGTTCCGGGCCGCATCCGCTCATCCGAGGATGTTTTATGGATTCACCTGCTTTATCAAATGATATCCATCCTGTCCCCCGTCTCCGCCGGGGACCTTTCACCCTTCCGTCAGCCTGCGGCACTGTCTGTATTCCAGAGACAGCAGCAGGCAGATCAGGACGTCGAAGCCGACAAAAGAAAGGCAGACGGCGGTCGGGCCGAAACGGATGCCGAGTATCAGGGATACTGCGGGAATGAGGATCGACGCATAGAAATACGTGGGTGAAAAATAGATCCAGTAGTAAGGCAGGAAATGCGCGCCCACGACCATGGCGTAGATCATGATCATTTTTGCCGGAGCCTCATACATGGCCCACAGGACGATCGGGAGATACAGCAGCTGATTGAGCGCTGCCACGACGGAAAGACTGCTGAGCGGATTCTCCCTGCTGAATATGTCGACTCTGACGATCCTGCCGAACAGCAGCGCGACGGGCACCAGCAGCGCGGAACAGCACATGGCGACGATGTTTTTCACGGACGTGTCCAAAGACGTCAGATGCGCGGCGAGCATGACCGTCCACAGTACTGTGGACGCCAGAATGAAGGGCAGGCCTTTCTTCTGCCTGACCGCATAATCGATCTTCAGGCGGTTGACATCCTTCCGGTTCGGTTTGTTTTCCGACATGACCGTATATACCTTACTTCCCTGAAATTCGGTCCGTACCATCTTTTCCGGCAGATCAGGCGGACGAAACAGATCGACATGGAACGGTTCCGATCACAGACTATATGTTTTGGACTGGATGACCGTGACCTTTTCTCCAAAGATCTCGCGGCATATCTGCAATTCCAGCGTTTGTCTGTGCTGCAGGTGTGTCAATAGATCTTCGTACCGGTCCAGAGAGCGCTTCTTTGCATACGGTGAATTGACGAAGAATCCCATCAGCATATCGAACCAGATCTCGTTCCCGTCTTTGTCCACCCGTTCCGCCCGGACAGCATCCAGGTTTTTCCCGATATCAGGCGATTCGATGTAGCTGATCTCATATTCTTTTCCGTCAAGGGCAGACCGCACTTCTTTATAGAAATCAAGGATGGAGCCGTCTGACATATCTCTGAAAAGGATCATATCCTCCACCGCGTTCTGCAGCAAAGAGCATTCGAAGATACTGCTGTCTCCATGCCAGTTCCGATATCTCGTCAGCACGATGCTTTTGAACTCTTCGAACGCCGTCCTTCCGTTGTAGATCTCATGTTTCTCCAGCTGCGCATAAAACTCACGGTTTTCACTCTTTACCTGTGTGTAGCAGACAATCCAGCAGTCGCCTTCTTTATGCGACTTACTGCGGATCTGATCCCGCAGATCATCCCACTGTTCCAGGATCTTCGAATACTGAGCATCGCTCATCCGTGCACACCAGGCCAGTTCTATCGGAGAATAATCCCCTTCCATCACCGGCGTACAGTCAGGGCATCGTTCAGACAGTTTCCGAACCAGAGTGCTCTTTCCGCTTCCCTGGATTCCTTCGACGAAATAATTCATGGCAAGCTGTACTTCGCCGCTTACTCTACGATGGTCTGCTCTGTCTCGGAGACGGCGAAGATCGTGAGGAAGAGCGTTTCCAGGTCTCCGGAATTCGTCCAGACCCGGTAGTAATAGCATCCGACAGGGATGTTCACTTTATGCTGCGCCGCCTCGTCCTCATGGACGTACATCCCGCTGGTCTCGATCAGGGCAAAAGGCGCGCCGTCCCTGCTCACCTCATAGATGAGTCTGGGGAATTTGCTGCGGACGTTCGTCGTCATGCGCAGGCCGCGCTCATGCAGCACGTCCCAGACGTTTCTGCCGTCGAAATCGAACCAGGAGCGGAGGGAGAAGAATTCATTGTCATAGCTCTGCGTCGTGGTATGCCCGACTTCGTGCTCCGTGACGGTCCCGTTGATATGGTCTCTGAACTCGAAGACACGCGCGCCGATCAAAGCCTGCTTGACCATTTTGCCTTCGAACAGCACGTTTCTTTCACCGTCCTCCAGAACATATCCGGGTTTCAGCATTTCACCGTCATGCCTGCAGTAGTATTCCTTTACGCCGGGATCCTGCCTGAATCCTTCAAAAGAAACCGCGGGTGCTTTCGGCGTTTCATCCAGTTCCCTGCTTCTCCGGAAAGCCTTCACCGTCTTGAGCACGCCGTACACCAGCGCCAGCGCCCCGGCGCCGATCATGATCAGGGGAAGGAGACCCGTCTTGCTGTTGGTGATGTTCTCGGGATTTTTCGGATCGTAATAGACCTTGATCTCGTCGCCCGCGCTGTATTGTTCCGGGAGATCCTCATAGTTTCCAGTATACTCCCTGCCTTCCACCGTGTAGGTGAAGCCGATGTCGTATACGGTCTTGTCTTCGGAGTCCGTGTCTGCGGCCACGGACGTGACCTTTCCTGCGGTCTCCACGTAATCATCGGTATTGAAGCTCATCAGGATGATCCCTAACACGATCAGGATGATCCCTAGGGGGACAAAGAAACGGGCCGGGCCGCTGTCCCGCATCAGTCTGGCGAATCGGTTTTCGATATTCATCATATACCTCCGTTATTTGTCGTATCCGCTCATCCGCGGATGTTTTATACAGTTTATGAGTTCCGGCGTCGGATGCCTGTGACTTCAGTCAGGAGGAGACGCCGACCTTCATTCGGTCAATCTTGTATTCTGCCGCTCCTGAAGCCTGAGGAAAGCGGATACATGGATCCCGGTCCCATCCGGCTTCCCCGGGTCAAAGCAGCAGCTGCTCCGCCGTCCGTATATAAAGCATTCCTGTCCGGTGAACCGGACTCTGCCGTATCAGTAGCCGCCGTATTTGAACTGCCTTCTGACGGTCGTTCCGTCCTCACGGTGCTCGATGATCTGCAGGATCCTGTTTTTCC
>JAEEJN010000113.1 GCA_016281935.1 Bacillota bacterium
ATTATGAGGAAGGCTGGGCAGGGTTCCAGGACATCGCGGAAGCCGTCGTCTGGTACCGTAAAGCTGCCGAGCTGGGTCACGCGACCGCACAGTTCAATCTGGGCCTGAGCTATAAGAACGGAGAAGGCGTGCCTCAGGATCTGGAGGAAGCCAAGAAATGGCTGCGCAAAGCTGCGGAACAGGGCAACGAAAGCGCCAAGGAGACCCTGGCAAAGATGGAAGGAAACGAAGTGCCCCCGTCTTCTTCCCAGGACGCGCCGCCTCCGCCTTCTGCGGATGAATCTCCCATGGTCGCTGCCTACAGGGAAGCGGCCGAAAAAGGCAATGTGTTCGCCCAGTTCAATCTTGCCTGGCGTTTCGAACAGGGAGAAGACGTCCCGAAGGATATCCGGCAGGCGATCTACTGGTATCAGAGAGCGGCAGAGCAGGGCGATGCGGATGCGAAGGCGGCGCTCGAACGGCTGCAGAACGAACCCATTCCCGCTGCTCCCGTGCAGAACGTTGCTCCTGCGCCGTCCGTGAGCGTCCAGACACCTGTGGCAGCGCCTGAAGACGAGAGCCTGGAAGGTCTGCTCGCAAAACTGGACGGCATGGTGGGACTGGAGAGCGTCAAACAGTAGGTCCATGCCCAGGTGGCCAGGATCCGCGTGGAGAACGAGGCGAGACGCCTCGGTGCGAGCCGCAGGATCTCGAGCGGTTCCAGACATATGGTGTTCGCGGGGAATCCCGGTACGGGCAAGACCACTGTGGCCCGGCTCATAGGCAAGATCTACGCTGCGCTCGGCGTCCTGCCCAAGGGAGATCTGTTCGTGGAGACCAGCCGTGACAAGATCGTGTCCCAGTATATCGGCGAGACCGCGATCAACATGCAGAAAAAGGTGGAAGAAGCCAAGGGCGGCATCCTGTTCATCGATGAGGCCTATGCCCTCTATAAGGAAGGCGACGCCAAGGATTTCGGCAAGGAAGCCATCGACACTCTCATGAAATACATGGAGGACTACCGGGATCAGCTGCTGGTCATCATGGCGGGTTATACCGAACTCATGCGCGACATGATCAACAATGCGAATCCCGGACTGGCGAGCCGTATCGGTGCCTGGGTCGATTTCGAGGATTACTCCGAGGAGGAGATGCTCCAGATCTTCTACGGCATGGTCCGTGATGCCAACATGATGCTGGAAGACGGATCGGAAGAGCCTCTCGTCCGACTGATCGCCAAGCATGCGGCGAATCCCAAGTTCGGCAACGCCCGCGGCGTACGCGGACTGTTCGACAAGATCGTGGAGCAGATGGATATGCGCCTGGCCCAGAATCCCGGCACCCGGAAGGAGGACTACGAGACGATCCTCGTCCGCGATATCCGGGCGGCGCTTGGTGAAGAGGAAGAGAAGGGCGAGACCCTGCAGGATCTTCTGGATCAGCTGGATGCCATGACCGGACTGGAGAAAGTCAAACAGCAGATCCACCGCCGCGTAGCGCAGGTCGAGATGGACGAAAGAGCCCGGGATGCCGGGTCTCTGCGCCGCAGCGACGTGACGTCCCTGCACATGGTCTTCTCCGGGAATCCCGGAACGGGCAAGACCACGGTGGCGCGCCTGGTCGGCAAGATCTACCGTAAGCTCGGGATCCTCAAAGGGGACGATATCTTCGTCGAATGCAGCCGTGAGACCCTCGTAGGTCAGTATATAGGCGAAACGGCGCAGCTGGTCCGCCGCAAGGTGGAATCCGCTCTGGGCGGCGTACTGTTCATCGATGAGGCCTACAGCCTTTACCGGGCGGACGATCCCAAAGACTTCGGCAGAGAAGCGATCGACACGCTCATCAAGTACATGGAAGACTACCGTGAGAACCTCGTCATCATCATGGCCGGCTATTCGGAGCTCATGGCGGAGATGATCGAGCAGGCGAATCCGGGGCTGCAGAGCCGTTTCCGTATCTGGATCGAGTTTGAAGATTATACGGTCCCCGAGATGTGCGACATCTTCCGCAAAATGGTCAAAGACCGGAACTGCCGTCTGGATCAGGAAGCCGACGGAGAGCTTCTGACGGACGTGATCACGAAATGCAGCGGGAAGGAAGGGTTCGGCAACGCCCGCGGCGTCCGCAACCTCCTTGAGCTGGTACTGGAGAAGCTGAACGAAAGGATCGCGAAGCGCTTCCAGGAAAGGCTGCCCGTGACGAAGGAAGACTTCGATACGATCCGGGCAGAGGATCTCCGTTCTGCTCTGGAGGAGACCGAGAAGGACGCTCCGCCGGAAGCGCCGACCTGGCAGCCTCCCAGGATCGGATTCTGATCTCATGGAGTACGCCTATTCGGTCCTGATGGCCTGCTTTTCCGGCGCTCTGCTCCTGTACGCGGGGATCCTTGCCCTGACCGGCGATACGGATCTGATCCCCCGCAGCTGGGCTGCAAGGATCCGGGACCGGAAAACCTATGCGCGCATGACGGCGAAAGTCACGGCGCTGGCCGCTGCCGCTCCGGCCCTCAGCGCCCTTGTCGGACTCATTCCCGGTGCGATACCCGCAGCGCTCATCGTGCTGGCCGCAGCCCTGGCCTTTTTCCTGTGGCTGGGCGTCAGGGTCTCGGGGCCTTGGAACTGAAAATCGCATAAGACAAAGCCCGGAGGGACATCCCTCCGGGCTTTTGCTGTATGTGACGGCTTTGCGTCAGTTGACGATGTTGTTCAGCCAGAGACCCGACTTCAGGAGAAAATAGGCGACGATGCATTTCAGAAGATCGATGGACTGGCAGATGAGGTAGAGCGGAAGGATCGGCAGCGCGGTGAAGCGGGACAGGCAGAACGCCAGCGGGATGCTGACGACCCAGAGGAAGCCGCAGTCAAAGAAGAACGTGACCAGCGTCTTCCCGCCGGAACGGATCGTGAAATAGGCGCAGTGGCAGAAAGAGTACAGCGGCGTGCAGAGAGCGGCTACCAGGATGAACCGGGTGGCCAGCTGCCGGACTTCCAGGGACGTATTGTACAGATGCGGGATGAAGGGCGCGGCGACGGCGAGCATTGCCGCTACGCCGACAGACACGACCATGGAGAGCGCGATGAGTTTGCGGTCCTGATCCTTGGCTTTCTCCATATCGCCCGACCCGAGCGCCTGACCTACGATGATCGCCACGGCGTTGCCCAGTGTGAAATAGAAGACGTTGAAGAGGTTCGTGATCGTGCTCGCGATGTTGAGTCCCGCGATCGCGATGAGCCCCCGGGTGGAGTAGCACTGTGTGAGGAAACTCATGCCGGTGGACCAGAGAGCTTCGTTGAAGAGCAGGGGCAGGCCTTTGATCGCCACGTTTTTCAGCAGCGTGCCCGGGACTTTCAGCGTAGAGAAAACGCCGGGGAGCCAGGAGATCCGCATGGGATCCCTGTGCGCGCCGATGACGACGATGGCCAGTTCCACGTAGCGGGAGATGACCGTCGCGAGGGCGGCGCCGCGGACGCCCATGGCAGGCAGGCCGAAGTGTCCGTAGATCAGGATGTAGTTTCCGATGAGGTTCGTGAA
>JAEEJN010000020.1 GCA_016281935.1 Bacillota bacterium
GGAGGTCTCGAATGCGGGCTGTTCTGCGGCAAGATCCCCGATCTGGACTGCGTATCCATCGGGCCCGACATCATGGGCGCTCATACGCCGCAGGAGAAGGTTTCGGTCGAATCCGTCAGGAGAACATGGGAATTTGTGCTTGAAGTGCTCAGAAGGAGCCGCTGAATCACGCGTTCATCTCTCGCAACGGGCAGAACCATGCTCTGCGGATGATTCAGTGAATCGGTTCATATGCGCTTCGCACCCATGTAAACCGATATACACATCTTGCAAAAAAAGACTCAGGAATGATCCTTCCTAAGTCTTTTCTGTTATGCATTGAATAAACAGAGTTTCGTCTGCCTGAATCCGTCTATGCTTCCTCTATGGCGTAGATATCCGCGACAGCAGCCTCGATCATGGCTTTGTCCGGAAGGATGTCACGCGGAGCGACGCTCAGTATCCGTTTCCCGCCGTGGATCGTGAGCAGGCACTGGCTGTAACCCGCAAAATCACGGTTGTTGTCGAGCGGGATCAGAGTGTCCATACGCTCCCAGAATCCCTCGCCACCGTGAGAATTGGCGTAGATGTCCGAGAAACCGCGGCCGGTCACGAGGATCGTGCCCTGAGGACCGCCCTGAGGGATCCACAGCACGTAAGGCGTACCGGTGAGATGGGATCCGTCGCGTGCAATGACCGGATTGCCCGTGAAATCGGGTTCTCCCCAGTCGTTGAGATCTTCCGAGATGCGGAAATACACGGGGATGCGGTCTTCGTTTACCATCTCGTATACCATGACGAACCTTCCGTCGGGAAGAGGTGCGATGATGGGCATACCGGGGCGGAGCGTATCGTCCGGATAGGCTACGTCGATCACGATGTCCGACCAGGTCCTGCCGCCGTCTGCGGAACGCATGTGCGCAAGCAGCTGGTTGTAGTGATCCGATCCCAAAAAGCGCTCATCCGAATAGAAGCAGTAGAGCATATGATCCGGACCTTCCATAAGGAAGGGCTCCCAGACGGGACGGTGCATCTTGCGCCCGCGGAATTCATGCAGTTCCCCGCAGCGGACGATCCGGCTCACGTGCTCCCAGTTCCTGCCTGCGTCTCGGCTGGCAAAAAGATGCAGGTCCGTAGTGAAATCGGGGCCGATGAGGTTGCCAGCCAGAAGGATCGTACCGGCCGGGTATTCGCCCTGCTGTTCTTTGAGTTCGTACAGATGAGGCTGGAAACGGCAGGCTCCGCCTTCGATCTCGAAAGAGACGTCGCTGATCTTGTGCCAGGTATGCGCCTCATCCGTACTTTCGTAGATCGGATAGGACGCGGTCTCCGTCGTATAGAACTCGAACGTCGCAAGCAGGGTCCCGTTCTTTTCCCCGTTCATGGTCAGTTCGATGCAGCGCGGATACATGGAACCCGGACGTCTGGTCTTTTCATCCGGGACATAGACAGCGCTCGAATAACGTTTTTTCAGCATGACGCCGGAAGCGGGATCTTCGGCGGGAACGAATCCGCCGTTGCGTGCGTAAAGGGTATCGTGTACGACAGTGTTCTTCATTGTTTTCTCCTTTGATTCAGGCAAGAGACCCCATGGGATCCCAGGGTTCGAGAGGCGAAGGAGCGGCTTCGTAGGCGGCGATCTGTTCCTCTGTCAGATATTTCCTGCGGACGACGATCTGATAGGTGTATTCGTCGAACCATTCGTCGCTCATGATGTAGAAACCGTCGTGACCGGCCTTGTCTCCCCATGAGTTCTCTACTTTCCAGCGGTCGGGCTGTCCGTTTTCATCCAGGTTCACGCCGGTAAAGACCATGGCGTGGGTCATGACGCTCTCGCCGTAATCAAGCCTCTGGGCCTTCGTCAGCGGGAAGTCCGTCCCCAGGAGCGCGTCCACGCGCATGGAGGAGAGATCCATGGCTCCGATCGTACGGTCGAGCCACTGCCCCACGTCGCACCCGAACCAGACGACCTGACCGTCCTGAAGCTGTGCCAGGGCAAGCTTTTTGAATTCGTCGATCCCGAGGTTCAGATAACGCACGGGATGCCCTTCCCACACGTTCCCGAGATATCGTACGGTATAGCTGCGTCCGAAAGGCTTGTCTGCGGTCGGCGCGTTGATGACGGACACGTACTCGTCCAGATCCCATCCCACGTACTGCTCGAAGAAGGCCTGCGGGGTGATGTCGCTGATGCGGATAAAGTTCTTGTCTTTGTCCCTCGTCTCGTAGGTGAAAGTTTCCGGCGGCTTGCCGAGACTCACGCAGAGCATGTGGTAGACGGTGTACATCATCTCGTCCTTACGAGTCTGCAGCGATTCCATGCCTTCGCCCGCGGCGTGAGCTTCACGCAGCGTGCAGGCGAATTCCCTAAGCTTCAGCGTCAGATACTTGTTCAGAGCGGATGTCGCCGAAGAGCTGAAGCTTTCGGGCATGGCATCCTTGGGAACGACGCCGTACTTGCGCACGAGATTGCAGAACATGTCCCACTGTCCCCCGTCGTTCACAGGTGCCGAGAGCAGATGGGCGATGAGCCGGGAGCCGGTAGGCTCGTCCAGCGTGTCCAGTATGGATTCCAGGAAATAATTGGATTTTTCCAGTTTGTCGTAGAACAGCGGGTAAGCCTGGGAAAGCTCCATGTTGTCCAGGTTCAGCTTTTCCATTACGGAGAGACGCATGGTGTTGAGCGCTGCGAACATCCAGCAGCGTCCGGAGGACTTCTGGTTCGTGATCTTTCCTGCTTCCAGTTCGATCGAGAAATCATAGCGCATCCTGCGCTGCAGCGTATAGTCCACCGCTGCGGCGGGGATCCCGTTCTGTACGGCCGCGTTCATAGCGACCTGGGCCGCCGGATTCCAGTCGAACTGACGCGAATAGCGTGCCAGCTGGTCGATCGTGATCTCTTTCGACATGACAACCTCCTTTGTGTTTTTTTTCATTATACGACAGGACGGATCCTCAGGACAAGGTGTGTCTCCGCATCTTGTCATTCCCTGCCGTTCGGGCTATACTATACTGCATATCAGGGATCATTCGTTCCCGTGCAGAGAAAGGACTCGGCCGTGCTGAAACACCGTTCGGAAAACAAGCAGAAAAACACTGTGTTCAGGGAGATCCTGAGCTATCTCGCCTATATCGCCGCAGGCGTGATCCTGGCGCTCATCATACGGGCGTTCGTCATCTGTCCCGTACGGGTCTTCGGCTGGAGCATGGAACCCACCCTCTATCAGAACAACATCCTGCTCATGACCCCGGCTTCCTACCATCTTCATAAGCCCGACCGGTTCGACATCGTCATCGTGAACAAGCCGAACGCCGAGAGTTTCCTTCTCGTCAAGAGAGTCATCGGGCTGCCCGGAGAGACGGTCTCCGTCCGTGACGGAGTGGTACTGATCAACGGTGAACCGCTTACGGAAGACGTGTACGGAGCGGAACGGATGCTCTACGATACTGCCGATATCGAAGTGCCCGAAGGGTGCATCTTTGTCCTCGGAGACAACCGGAACCAGTCCACGGACAGCCATGTGTTCGGGCCCGTTTCGATCGATGAGGTCCTGGGAAAGGTGCAGTTCAGCCTGATCCCCTTCAAAAAAGTCTATGACTGAGTTCTCCTGGAACTGGATCCGCAGCCGCAGGAAGACCGTATCGATCGAGGTCACGCGGGAAGGAACGGTCAACCTGAGGACCCCGTACAGAGTCGCGAAAAAGGACGCAGAAAGGATCATCTCGGAGAAAAGAGACTGGATCCTGCGTGCTCTCGAACGTGTGAGGGAACGCCTGCGTGCCAGACCCGAACCGGATGAAAAAGAAAAAGAACGGCTGAGAAGACTCGCCGCCCGGGTGATACCCGAAAGGGTCGCGCTGTATTCGGAAAAGATGGGCTTGTATCCTTCCGGGATCCGGATCACGTCGGCAAGAAAACGCTTCGGTTCCTGTTCCCCCGCCGACCGGCTCTGTTTCTCTCTCTATCTCATGCAGTATCCTCCCGAGGCCGTCGACTATGTGGTCGTACATGAGCTGGCCCACATCCGGCACAAGAACCACGGAAAGGATTTCTATGGCCTGGTAGCGTCAGTATTGCCCGATTACAGGCAGAGGATCCGTCTTTTGAAACAATGACCGCCCCTTGTGTGGACGGTCTTTTATTCTCTGTTCAGGATATCGTTCAGGATCGCGGAAAATTCGGCATCGTAGCGTTTCTGTTCGGCTTTTCTGACCGCTGCGTCCAGCTTTCCGATCTTCTCAGAACGTATCCACTGCAGTTTTTCGGCTGCTATTGTCGTTTTCAAGGCCACCTGGATGTATTCCGGCCCGGCCATCAGAAGCTTCATCGCGTCCTCTTCCCTGAGGAGGCCGCTGGTAAGGATACCGAAGCTGTCGAAGATCGTATCGTTGGCGATGGGGCCTATGATCACGTCCGCGTCTGATCCGTCGATTCCTCTTCTGTTCCCGAATATGAAACGGAACCATTCTTCACCCCGTTCGAATCGGATGATCGTGAGTCCCCCCTCATCCAGTTCGTACTCGTTCAGAACGGCGTCCGCAGAGGCCCATCTGCGAGAAAAGTCCAGATCGGGCGACAGATAGAATCCCTGACCGAAATCGGCGTTTCTGCGTCCCCTGGACAAGTCCGGCCGCTTAATCTCCGCAGTGCCTGTATGATACAGTTTCATGAGAAGAGCATCCTGCCGTTCAGCCGAGCGTGTGGAAAGCCCAGGCACCGTAGAGATTGAAAGCCACGGCCCACAGGAATACGGGGCCTTCCCAGAATCTGACGGTTTCGTCCCTTCTCAGGCAGAAAAGGAGCAGCCATGCTTCGAGATCGCAGAGATAACGGGTCCCGAACTGCCATCCCCCGAATGATTTATGCATGAGCAGCGCCAGAAAATGGACGGTGAGGCTGATGATGAGGAGCGTGTCGGTCAGCTGCCATTTTTTCTTCCAAAGGAAACCCTGAGGAATGCGGAGGACGGCCAGAACGAAGATGGGATTGGCAAGCCAGAATGCGAATCCGTAGGCAGTCGGGAAGCGCAGATACCCGTTCTCCCACCAGGGCATGCGCAGGATGTCCCTGAAATGCTGCCCCATATAATGGAAGGAGAACTGCCCGTATTCGGACTGCTCGGCAAATTCTGGAAGATAGTTGTGACCGAATTCGAAGATGTTCCCGAAACGGTACCAGTTGTAGAAGCAGAGAAGCGCCGCGAACAGGGCGGGCGCCGCGAGGAGTGCGGTCATCCTGCGGAGGAAGACGGCAATCTTCGGTTCTTCTTTCCATACGCGGACTGCAGTCCAGTATACGGCAGGAAGGACATAGAAAGCCTGAAAAGGTCTGCATCCTACGGATAGGGCGAGACAGAAGAGCCCGAATCCCCATTCCGTTCTGCTTTCACCTGCGAGGAGATCGACCGCGGAAAGAGACAGAAGCAGGCAGAGCGCCTGGGCCATGTTCCACACATCACCGAAAAGGCAGACTTCGAACAGATTGCATCCGCAGACGGCAAGGACGGCCCAGAGCATGGAGGAAGCGGCGGAGGCTTTCATGCGGCCGGCGAGATGGAAAGCTACGCAATAGCTTGCAAGCCAGTAACACAGCACCACGACGCGGCTGGGGGTCAGATCACCGAAAACAAAGGTCAGAAGATACATGGGCACGGCCGGGAACGGAGGGAACGATACCCAGTAGCGCCCTTCATAGACTGCCAGTTCCAGGTACGGGATGTTCTCCTTGAGAGCGATCTCCCCTTCCCGCCAGCGCATGGCCTGAAGCGTATAGGAATCATAGGGACTGTGAGCAAGCAGATCGAGTCCAAGGAGCCGGAGCATTACGAGATAGGCAGCGACGCAGAATGCGAATCCGAACAGCCAGAACAGAAAACGGACCCCCCGTGAATGGAAAGACCCGTCTTTCCTCAGCGGCGAAGAGATCAGGCTGAGGAGGATCTCACAGCGTCTCAAAAAAAAGATCATAAGCTTGTCACCGTCCCGTCGTCTTCCAGGCGGGGCAGGTAGACCTCGCCTGTTTTTTCGATGAGGAGCGCGCCGGCACAGGCGTTCTCAGCCTGGGCCAGGACGTCTTTCTCCCTTCTCAGATCGACCGTGATGCTCAGGGACACATCCTGCGAAAAACGCGTTTCCCCCATCCTTACCGGCAGATGGCTGAGAAGATAATCCAGCTTTCCCTGGATTTCATAAGGAAAAGTCAGTTCATAGACCGAGCAGAGCTCATAGCGGCAGGGATGCGCCCTGTCAACCGCTGCGATCGCGACGTTTCCGAAGGCACGGGCAAGCCCTCCCATGCCGAGTTTGATCCCTCCGAAATAACGGACGACCGCGCAGACGGATCCCGTCACGCCTCTTTTGCGGATGGCGTCAAGGATAGGCATGCCTCCGACCGGTTCATGTCCGTCGTAGAAACGCTGCACAGCGCCGGAGAGCCCGGACACGTAGGCGTGACAGATGCAGGAAGCGTCGGGATGGAGCGCATGGATCCTGTCAAGATATGCAAGCGCATCTTTCTCTTCCAGAGCCGGTGAGGCATATCCGATGAAACGGGACTTCTGGATCGTTTCCTCATAGATCCCTTCCCTTTCCAGAGCACAGTACTCCGTTATGTTCACTGAAGCCGTGTGGATGCGCCTCCCTTCTCTTTCTGTACTCCGCGAAATTATCATAACGGCATCCGAAAACGCTGTCAAGGAGTCTCTCCTCTGACACATTTCACAGAATCGATTGACAAATAACCATTCATTCTATACAATAAAAGTAACAAAACGATGGGTTCATAGACGGATACCATTGATCATTCATTATCGGGATCCGTTTCCATCCTTTTTCCCATCGCTGCCTATCGGACATCGGCCATGATACCGGCCGGGAAACACCCGCCGGATTAAGATTAAACCTCGAAAGGAGAATGATTTCATGCGCAAAAGAGAGTGTATCGCCATGCTCTTGGCCGGCGGCCAGGGCAGCCGTCTGGGCGGCCTGACGGCAAACCTGGCTAAACCTGCCGTAGTGTTCGGCGGTAAATACCGTATGATTGATTTCACCATCAGCAACTGCTCAAATTCGAACATCGACGTGATCGGCGTCCTGACGCAGTATAAGCACAGGATCCTGAACCACTATATCGGAAGCGGCGCTGCCTGGGGCATGGAATCCGTCGACGGCGGCATTTCCATCCTCCCTCCCTATCAGACCCGCCATGGCGGACAATGGTATAACGGCACGGCAGATGCTGTGTATCAGAACGTCGAATTCATCGATTACTATGATCCCGATTATGTTCTGATCCTCTCCGGCGACCATATCTACAAGATGGATTATTCCAAGATGCTCGCCCAGCACAAGGCCACGAAGGCGGAAGCCACGATCTCCGTCATCGAAGTGCCTCTGGAAGAAGCTTCCAGGTTCGGCATCATGACCGCGGACGAGAACGGCCGCATCACGGAATTCGCCGAAAAGCCCGCTCATCCGAATTCCACACTTGCCTCCATGGGCATCTACATCTTCAACTGGAAGACGCTCCGCCGCGCTCTCCTTGAAGATCATGAGAAGCCCGACAGCGACAACGACTTCGGCAAGAACATCATCCCCACGCTCCTGGGCGAAGGACTTCCCCTGTACGCCTACCGTTTCGAAGGCTACTGGCAGGACGTCGGAACGATCCCCAGCTACTACGAGTGCAGCATGCAGCTCCTGGAAGACGACAGTCCCCTCGATCTGTACGACAGCAGCTCTCCCATCTATTCGAACAACCTGAACGCACGTCCCCAGTTCATCGGCCCGCAGGCCCATATCGACAACTGCATGATCTGCGATGGCGCAAGTGTGTTCGGCGAAGTGACTCATTCCATCATCTCCAATGACGTATACATCGGAAACGGTGCCAAGGTCGTCGATTCCATCCTGCTCCACGGCGCCAGGATCGAAGATCATGCCCAGATCTACGGAGCCATCATCGACGAGAACGTCGTGATCGAACGCAGCCGCATGGTCGGATCTCCCGAGACGCTCGGCAAAGAGGTCACCGTGATCTCCAAGAACCAGGTCGACGTGGCAAAACTGTAAGGAGGGCAACATGAACAACGTATTAGGCTTGATTATGAACAGCTCGGAGGCGAATCTCCGCGATCTGACCGAGATCCGTCCCGCGCTGACTCTTCCTTTCGGCGGACGCTACCGTCTGATGGACTTTGCCCTCTCCAATCTCGTCAATGCCGAGATCAAAAAAGTCGGCATCTTCGGCTCCGACAAGTACCGCTCCCTTATCGACCACGTCGGTACCGGCCAGGAATGGTCCCTCGCCCGCAAGAACCAGGAGCTTCTGATCCTTCAGGGCGGTCTTCCGGATTATTTCAACAAGCGCTACGTGCATGTGAATCTGCAGGATTTCATCGAAAACAGCGGCATTTTCACCCGCAGCAGACAGGACTACGTAGTGCTCTGCGCGTCCAATACCATCTGCAACATCGATCTTAAGAAAGCGCTCGATCATCACATCGAACGCAAGGCTGACGTCACGATCCTGACCCGCAAGGTCCTCGACAGCACGAGATCCAGCGTCATGGATATTTTTGTGGAAGCCGACGAGAACGAGCGCATCAAAGGACTGCATCTGGACAGTGAAGTCGGCAATGAAGTCTCCATGGGCTTCATCATCGTCAACAACGATCTGCTCCAGACCTGCATGAAAGCAGCCCCGACGACCCATGAATACGATCTGATCCGTCAGCTGAAGGCCCTGTGCCCGCAGATCGCCATGTATACCGAGACCTTCGGAGGCTATTTCCGCAGGATCAATACGCTGGATGATTACTTCAAAGCCAATATGGACCTCCTGAATCCCGCCATCGTGGACAGGCTCCTGGGCGGTGATAACTGGATCTCCACGAAAAACAAGGACAATCCTCCTACCCGGTATCTGAAATCCGGACGTGCGATCCACAGCCTGATCGCTTCCGGATGCAAGATCGCAGGTTCCATCGATTCTTCCGTGCTCTTCCGTGAATGCACGATCGGCACGGGTTCCACGGTACAGAACAGTATCCTTCTCGAGTCCTGCAACGTAGGTGAAGGCGTTGTCCTGAACTACGTGATCGCCGACAGAGGCGTCTCCATCAGCGACGGCGTCGTGCTCCAGGGCACACCTGAGAACCCTGTCGTCCTGCATAAAGGCACTCAGATCTAAAACACAGAACGGGAGCCTTCCTTCGCGGAAGGCTCCCATGCAAAGGAGTTCCCATGCGTATTCTTTTCGCTGCATCTGAAGCAACCCCCTTTTCCAAATCCGGCGGCCTTGCCGACGTGGTAGGTTCCCTTGCCCCTGCGCTCGTCAAGGAAGGATTGGAATGCGCCGTGATCTCACCGCTGTACAGGGATCCCTACAATCCCGGTCATCCCTCCTGGTGCGATGAGCTCCAGGCGATCGATGAGTACACGGTCAACGTCGGATGGCGTCAGCAGCCCTGCAGGCTTTTCAAGATGCAGAGGAACGGTGTGGACTATTACTTCGTCTACAACGCCTACTATTTCTCCAACCGCGACCAGCTTTACGGCTACTATGATGACGGCGAACGCTTTATCTTCTTCAGCCATGCGGTGCTGGGCGCTCTGAAGGCCATAGGCCCGATCGACGTGCTCCACTGCCACGACTGGCAGACGGCTGCCGTTCCGCTGCTCCTGCGTCAGCCTCCGTGGGGCAAGATGTACTTCGGTCTGCGTACCGTTTTCACGATCCACAACCTGCGCTTCCAGGGACGCTTCCCGAACTCTGTCGTTCATGACCTTATGAACCTTCCCAGAGATGCTGCGCGCTGGCAGGAACTGGAGTATTACGGCGATGTGAACCTTATGAAGGCCGCGCTGTTCTATGCGAACGCGATCACGACCGTGAGCCCCACGTATGCGGAAGAAATCAAGACTGCCTGGTATGGAGAAGGTCTCGATCCCATCCTGAATCTGCTCAGCTACAAGGTGCACGGTATCCTGAACGGTATCGATCTGGATACAATCAATCCGATGAAGGATCCCAACATCCGCTATCCTTTCAACGATCTGAAGGGCAAAGCAAAGAACAAGGCGGCTTTCCAGAAGGAACACGGTCTTGCCGTCGATCCCGACACGATGCTCGTGGGCGTCGTAAGCCGTCTGGACGCGCAGAAAGGCTTCGATCTGATCCAGCGTGTGCTGGACGATATGCTGCGTCAGAAAGTACAGTTCGTCGTTCTCGGCACGCAGGCCGGTGAACCCGGAGCGCCGAAATCCTATGAAGATTTCTTCCGTTACGCAGAAGTCAGTCATCCGGATCAGGTCCGCTCCTTCCTCTTCTTCGACGCGAAGCTTGCTCAGCAGATCTACGCTTCCTGCGATCTGTTCCTCATGCCTTCCGCCTTCGAGCCCTGCGGTCTGTCCCAGATGATGTCCATGCGTTACGGCACCCTGCCTCTCGTCCGTGAAACGGGCGGCCTCAAGGACACGGTCATTCCCTACAATCAGTATACCGGCGAAGGGGACGGCTTCTCCTTCAAGAACTACAACGCTCACGATATGCTGCACGTATTCGAATGGGCCTGCGAACTCTTCGAGAATCACAGAGACGTATGGAACACCCTCGCTGAACGTGCTATGGCCAAGGATTTCTCCTGGGCGAAATCCGCGAAGGAATACATCAATCTGTACGACTACGTACTGACCCACTGAGTCCGTACACAGAAAACAGAAAAGCTCTTCTGCGAAGAAGAGCTTTTTTGATACGTATGTGAAACTTACAGAAGACCGGCGATATCGATGTTCTCGCCCTTCAGTCCGATATAGGCCCCCTGAGCAGCTTCTGCGGTGTCGGGATGGGCCAGGATCCACTTGTTCCTGCTCCAGAGTCTGCGGTCTTCGTCATTGAAAGGCTCGAAATCCGGTTTCCCGGTCCCGCCTACATTCGTGCCTTTCGGCAGAACGATCGCGACACGGAATCCCTCACCGGCAGCCGCCTGGCAGGGAGCATAATGCAGTGTCGTCTCATAGACCTGAAGGACTACGCCCGCAGGCACGCGGAAAGCTTTGACCTTCGAAGTATCCAGCATACCGTCTTCACCGATCTCCTCCATCTTGGCGACGAGAAGAACATACTCGCCGGTCCCGATGTTCAGTTCGGTGTCCCTGTGGTATTCCAGACAGTTCAGTTTCGTGTTCATGCCCCAGCACATGCCGATCTCGATCGGCTGGCCGGCGTACGCGTGGGCCTCAAGATCCTTCATGACCGCGCAGGCTTCCAGACTGGGAATGGCCGCTTCATAGGCGACGCCGTTTTCAGGAAGCGGGATCTTCGATGCGGCTTCCATCAGTTCGGTCGTATCATAGCCGCCAAGCACCTTGCCATAAGCACGGAATTCGGGATCGTCGATGGGTTTGATCGTAAGCATAGCTTCCTCCTTAATCCAGATATCCTTCTCTTGCCTTGATATTAAACTGCTTTTCAAGCAGATGCAGCTGTTCGTCGGTGATCGTCTGCTTCCAGGGCAGATGCGCGATCTTCAGATAGAGTTCCGCGGCTTTTTCGGCAGTTTCGATCAGGCCGAAAGCTTCGTCCAGATCTTTTCCTGCGCCGTACAGACCGTGCTGGGCCCATACGACAAGTCTTGCGGTCTTCATCTTTTCGGCTGTGGCGATACCGATCTCATTGTTTCCGCATACCATCCAGGGCAGTACGTTCACACCTTCAGGGAATACGATGACGCATTCGGTGCACATCTGCCAGAGCGTCTTCGTAAAGGCCTTCTCGTCCAGATCGTGGACGAATGTCATTGCCAGTATGTTCGTGGGATGGCAGTGCATGATGACCTTGTTCTCGGGATCTACGGCCAGCCTGGAAACGTGGCTCATCATATGGGCGGGGAATTCGCTCGTGAATTTGCCGCCGTCGGAGAATCCCCAGAGCAATTCCGCGTTTTCTCCGTCCTTTGAGATCCTGAGGATACCGAGATTGACGTCAGGCGCATATTTGACGTTTTTGAAGTATTTGCCCGTACCGGTGACGAGAAAATACCTGCCGGCCAGTTCGGGAGCGGAAAAACCGGAAGGGATGACCCGGATGACGCGGTCGAGATCCAGGTATTCCGCCAGTTCCTTCTCATCCAGAAGAACGCTGATGTTCCCCCCGTTCCTTTCGTCCCATCCGTGATTGTACATGTTGTCCGTCGTGCGGATCATCTCTACGAGAAAAGGTGCCTGAAGAATGTCTTTCATGAGTCTCCTCCCTTGTTTTCGATTATGTTAATGATAGACCACATATCCTCTTTCGTCAACCGAGACTCAGGGTCGCAAGTCCCAGTTTTTCTGCGGTTTTCGTGAGGCGTCTGCCCGCACGTTCGTACTGTCGGCGGTCCTCGTACTGCCGGTAGAACACTTCAACCATGAGCGTCGCGTCCATTGCCAGATCGTACCACAGACAGCGTTCCGTTTCGGATGCGCTGAGCATCTCTTTTCCGTATCCTTTCAGGAAGGAAGGACGGAGCGCATAATTGCGGAACCTTTCCTCCATGAGCGGATCTGCGAACACAGCCCTTTCCCAGTCAAGCACCCCGGCGATGCAGCCGTTTCGAATGATGAGATTGTTTTCCCACAGATCATAATGCACGAACCGCGGTTCGGTCACTTCATTGAAAAGATCTGCGGAGGATTCCAATCGGTTTATCACGGCATCCGTTTCCACACCAAGAGAGATCTTCCCTTCATCGGCGTCTTTCAGGATCATCCCGAGGAAATCCATGAAGAAAGAATGACAGTCGGGAAACATCCGTCCCGATCCGATGATTCCGAAAGACGGACCGTGCAGAGAAGCGATCCTTCGGGCCAGTTCCCCGATCTTTTCGTACCATTCGTCCTTTTCTTCCGGGCTCCATGAACGGGCGACTTCTCCCATCGACTGACCGGATACGTATTCCATGATGAACAAAGGCGCGCCGAAAAGATCTCCCGAGAGATCTTTCGCATAGATCTCAGGGACCGGGACGTTTCCGATACGGGAAGCAAGACCCATTGCCTCCACTTCCGTTCTCATGAGCCACTGCTCGCCTCTCCGCAGACCTTTTTTGTCAGGATCTGCCGCTTTGAGTACGGCTTTGTGTCCTTCCGGGAGATCAAGGAGATACAGCGCGTTGCACAGTCCTGCCGTCAGTTCCCTGAAACCCAGCAGTTCCGTGCCGAATACTGTTCCTGCGACCTTTTCCAGACGGCCTCGGTCAAGTTCGTATTTTGTTCTGCTCATATTCTCCTCCACATGTCAGTATTATCTCATATTTTCGCAACGTAATAAAGGACGATCTTTCATCCGAATTGACAAAGCCGTTCCGATTACCTATGATAGATATGACAACAATCAATTTCATGTGCTCTGCACAGAAAGGAATTCCGTATGCTCAGAACAGTGACTGTAGAAACAGGTAAGCTGAAAGGCCTCATCGGCAAAGATCCCCGTGTGACTGTATTCAGAGGCGTCCCGTACGCCAAGCCTCCGGTAGGTGAACTTCGCTGGAAAGCGCCGCAGCCCGCCGAACCCTGGGAAGGAGTCAGAAAATGCTATGAGTACGCTCCTATCCCCATGATGCGCTTCCATCCCGGAATGGATGATGCATTCTATACCAAGGAACTGAATCCTACGGCAGCCGAATACGATATGAGTGAGGACTGCCTGTACCTCAATATCTTCTCCCCTGCGGAAACGACGGAAGACAATCTTCCCGTATTCTGCTACATCCACGGCGGCGGTCTGCAGGACGGCTATAACTATGAAGTGGAATTCGACGGAGAGCGTCTGGCACGCCGCGGCGTCATCGTGGTCATGGTGGCCTACCGTCTCGGCCTCTTCGGATTCCTAGCCCATCCCGAGATCACGAAAGAAACGCCGGAAGGCGAAGTCATCTCGAACTTCGGGCTCCAGGATCAGTCGGCCGCGATCCATTGGATCTACAGGAACATCCGGGCATTCGGCGGCGATCCCTCCCGTATCACGATCTGCGGACAGAGCGCAGGATCTTCCAGCGTACAGGCCCAGCTCTGCTCTCCCATGAACAAAGGCCTTATCGCAGGCGCCATCTGCCAGTCTTCCGTTTCCATGACGTTCGGCGAAGAAGCGGGATTCGGGCGTTATAAATCTCTTCGCGAAGCCGAAGAACAGGGCGTACAGTTCTTCAAGGACGCGGGCGTCGGCAGCCTGGCCGAAGCCCGGGCCATGGACGCACGAGAACTGGAGGACCGTCTGATCGCCGTGTCTCCCAAAGGTTCCATGTTCGGGCTTTCCTTCGGGATCTGCGTAGACGGGAAACTCGTGACACAGAGCCTCGGAGATTCCTATTATAATGCCGATCTGCCTGCCGTTCCCATGATGGTCGGTCACTGCCAGGGCGAAGCGACCGGCGGCATGTTCGCCCGCAGGTCCCCCACTCTGCAGGAACTGAAGGAATTCGCAGAGATCTACGGCGACAGGAAGGAAGAATTCCTTGCCGTGACCGGCGCGAAGAACGATGAAGACGTGAAAGCGCTCTATGCCGGTCCCATGAACCGTATGATCGGCGGCAGCATCGGTTTCTGCGAACTGCGTTCAGAGACCGCGCCCGTTTATTACTTCGTGTTCGATCATGATATCCCCGGCGACGACGCCGGCTCTTTCCACGGATCGGATCTGTGGTTCATGTTCGATTCTCTGGCGAACAGCTGGAGACCTTTTGAAGGAAAGCATTACGATCTTGCCCGTCAGGTCGCATCCTACTGGGTCAATTTCGTGAAATGCGGGAACCCGAACGGGGACGGCACCGACTACAACGGCAATCCTCTGCCGGAATGGAAAGCCTTCCGTCATGATGAGAAGAATGCGATCCGTTTCCTGGACGCCGCGACTCCTGTAGTCCTACAGGAAGATCCCGTGATCGAGTTCCGTCTCGACTTCGGCAAAAAGAGATTCAGGAAATAAGTATTTAGACAGAGGCTCCGGGTATTTCCCGGAGCCTCTTTTCCTTGTGCCGCCATCCGTGCTATACTGATGAAAACACCGAGTGTGAAAAGCAGGAGGCAATATGGATATTCGATATACGAATTATGCCGTTGACAAGACGATGGAACTGCTTGCGATCGACAGCCCGACCGGCTTTACTGCCAAGGCAGCCGAATGGGTGCTGGATGCGTTTTCCGGGCTTGGCTGCCCTGCCCGCATGACACACAAAGGCGGAGTCCTCGTCGATCTGGGCGGACGCAATGATAACGACGCCCTGCTTCTGGAAGCTCATACCGATACGCTGGGTGCAATGGTCGCCGAGATCAAGGGAAACGGACGTCTCAGGGTCGCGAACCTGGGCGGCATGCGTGCCGAAAACGGAGAAGCAGAGAATGTGAGGGTCTACACACGCAGCGGCAGAGTCATCGAAGGCACCCTGCAGCTGATCAATGCTTCTGTCCACGTCAATCTGTCCTACGGAGACACGAAGCGTTCCTTCACGACGACCGAGGTCGTATTGGATGAGGACGTCCGTTCCGCGGAAGATACGCGTGCGCTGGGTGTGGAAGTCGGAGATATCGTTTGTTTCGATCCCCGGAGCCGTGTGACGTCTTCCGGATACATCAAAAGCCGTTTCCTCGACGACAAGCTATCCGTCGGGATCCTTCTGGCTTTCGCCAAATACCTGAAAGATAACGCCATCGTCCCCGAACGGCGTGTATATGTCCACGTAACCGTATATGAAGAAGTCGGTCACGGAGGATCCGGCAGTCTCCCTGAAGGAGTCACCGAAGCCATCTCTGTCGATATGGGCTGTGTAGGCGAAGGACTGAGCTGCACGGAGAAGACAGTTTCTATATGCGCCAAGGATTCCGGCGGTCCCTACAGCTATGAAGTCACAGGAAAGCTGATCGAAGCTGCGAAAAAGGAGGGCGCCGATTACGCTGTGGACATCTACCCCGGATACGGTTCCGACGTGGAAGCGACGCTCGCGGCGGGATACGACATCAGGCACGGCCTGATCGGATCCGGCGTCTATGCCAGCCACGGCTACGAAAGAAGCCATAAAGACGGTGTGACCAATACGCTGAAGGTCCTGAAAGGATATCTGAACGTCTGATAAAAAGAAAAATGCTATGGCCGAGCGGCCATAGCATTTATTCTTTATCGTTTGATCTGGCTTTCCACAAGGCTTTCTCCGCAGTAGATGGAACGGAGCTTGGGCTTTTCGATTTTGCCCGTGGGGTTCCTGGGCACTTCAGCGAAAATGATCTTGCGGGGACGCTTGTAGCGGGGCATGTCCATGCAGAACTGCTTGACTTCTTCTTCAGTAAGCGTTCTGTCGGGCTTCACTTCGATGATCGCAGCGGCGATCTCACCCAGACGCTCATCGGGAAGACCGATCACAGCCACATCCTTGATCGCGTCGTGAGCACGGAGGAAATCCTCGATCTGTACAGGATAGAGGTTTTCACCGCCCGTGATGATGACGTCCTTTTTCCTGTCGACGAGCCAGATGAATCCGTCTTCGTCCTGACGGGCCATATCTCCCGTGAAGAGCCACCCGTTCTTCAGGACTTCTTCCGTCGCACGGGGGTCTCTGTAATAGCAGACCATGACGCCGTCGCCCTTGACACACAGCTCGCCGACTTCTCCGGGCGTCACGGGATCTCCGTTGGGATCCGCGATGTAGGCTTCCCATCCGTATCCGGGAATGCCGATGGCGCCGACCTTATGGATGTTCTCCACTCCCAGATGCACGCATCCGGGGCCGATGGACTCGGAAAGGCCGTAATTCGTATCATAGTCATGATGCGGGAAGATGTTCTTCCAGCGGCGGATAAGGCTCGGGGGCACGGGCTGGGCGCCGATATGCATGAGTCTCCACTGGGAAAGCTCATAGTCTTCCAGTTTCACGTCTCCCCTGTCGATCGCATCCAGGATATCCTGGGCCCAGGGCACGAGGAGCCATACGATGGTGCAGTGTTCCTCAGAAACCGTACGCAGGATCCATTCAGGCTTCACGCCGCGGAGAAGGACTGCGCGGCTGCCGGCGAGAAGGCTGCCGAACCAGTGCATCTTGGCGCCCGTATGATAAAGAGGCGGGATGCAGAGGAACACGTCATCGCGCGTCTGGCCGTGGTGATTCTGTTCAACCCTGCAGCTGTGCATGAGCGCGCGGTGCTTGTGGAGGATCGCCTTGGGGAAGCCCGTGGTGCCTGAGGAGAAATAGATCGCGGCTTCATCGTCATCCGTGAGCGGGATCTGGGGATCTTCCGCGGGGAAAAGGCCGACTTCGTCATCATAGGAAAGAGCGTAGGAGGGACAATCAGGTCCGACGAACAGGAGTTCACGCACTCTGGGCATCTTGTCCTTCACCGAATCCACGCGATCGATGAACTCGGGCCCGAAGAGGAGGATATCCACTTCGGCGAGATCGGCGCAGTAACGGATCTCTTCGCCCGTATAACGGTAGTTCATGGGGACGGCAAGCGCACCGGTCCTCAGGATACCGAAATACAGGGGCAGCCACTCGAGGCAGTTCATGAGAAGGATCGCGACCTTGTCGCCTTTGCGGATGCCGTGACGTGTCAGAAGCTGAGCTACGCGGTTTGCTTTATCGTCAAACTCTTTCCAGGTCATCTGGGTGCGGTATCGCGGGGATCTCGCCGTTTCCACCAGCTGGAACTCCGTCCATTGGGCTGTCTGATGAAGCTCGGGGTTGATCTCGACAAGTGCGACTTCGTCTCCGAAATCGCGCGCGTTACGCGCCAGAATCTCTGTAATAGGCATAATGGTTCTCCTTTTTCAAAAGAATACCTGGATATTATAGCAGACTTTCGGTGCTTTGTTAAGTTAACTTATAAAAATATATGCAGGAAATTTCTTGCCTTCGTCGAATTGATATGAGAATCCATACTGAGGAGGGTCAGTTCTTATGAAAAACGAAGTACTGCAGGCAATCGCGGATCGAAGGAGCATCCGCGCCTATACAGAGGAAGCCCTGACCGAAGAGGAGATCCGCACACTGATGGACGTGGCCATGCAGTCTCCCAGCGCAAGGAACGCACAGCCCTGGCATTTCACCTTTGTGACCGATCAGGCTCTGATCGAATCCGTGAACGCCGCTTCCGCCAAGGCGATGGGACGGGATTCCGTCAACATCTTCTACGGTGCCCCTCTCGTCGTTTTCATTTCCGCCGAAGCGGAACCTTTTTTCCCGAAACTCGACTGCGGCATCGCAGTGGAAAACCTGGCACTCGCAGCCCACGCGATGGGACTCGGTTCCGTGATCCTGGGCCTTCCGAAAGCCGGATTCGACGGACCTGACGGAGCCGCCCTGAAAAAAGCGATGGAATTCCCGGATGGATACGATTTCATGATCGCCATCTCGATCGGACATCCCGCTGCGGGAAAAGATGCCCATCCCATGCTGGAAGGACGTATCAGCCGTATCGGCTGAAGGGTTTCAGTGCCACACAAAAAAGGATCGGTCTGCCGATCCTTTTTGTGTATCATCTCTCTTATAGGAATCTATTCTTCCGTTTCATCTGATTCGAGGATCAGAAGGAATTCGGAAAAGACTTCGCTGGACAGCGTTTCATCCTCGACTACGTCGTAGGATTCGTTTCCGTCCTCGTCTGTGGTGATCGCGAATACGACGACGGCTCCCTCATCCTCTTCATCCACGGGGTGAAGGATCAGATAGGGATTGTCTTTGTATTCCAGCGTCATCACATGTTCGAACTGTTCGGCTTCACCGAACTCGTTGATCAGTTCCACGATCTCGTTTTCCTGTGCCATATTAACCTCATCCATTCATTTGAAGATAGTTTTCAAGAATCAGGACTGCCGCGAGAGTATCGACGGTCTGCCTGCGTTTTTTGCCCCTTACAGAGCTTTCGGAAAGGATCCTGTGCGCCTGGACGGTCGTCAGTCTCTCATCCAGATATACGACCGGTATTCCATATGTCTCTTCCAGCAGTGTGCCGAATTCTTTGGACTGTCTGGCCTTTATTCCCACATCGGCATTCATATGGACAGGATAACCGATCACGATCTTTCCGGGATTCCATGTGCGGATCAGTTCTCCATAATGCGCGAGATCCGCTTCGGGAGACACGCGCACATAGGTCTCAACCGGCTGCGCTGTCAGTCCGAGCGGATCCGACACCGCGACTCCGACTCTTCTTTCACCGGGGTCGAACGCCATGATCCGTTCCAAATCAGTTGCCCTCTTTGTTGTCCAGATATTCCAGGTAGTATTCCACCAGGCTCTCAAGGATCTCGTCTCTTTCCAGACGGCGGATCAGAGAACGGGCATCTTTATGACTGGTGATATAGGTCGGATCGCCGGAGAGCAGATACCCTACCAGCTGGCTTTTGGGGTCATAACCTCTTTCTTTGAGCGCTTCATAAACCGTTCCGAGGATATTGTCGACCCTGGCACGGGTGTCCACATCGCGGTTGAAGTACATGGTATCATGAAGACTTCTGTCAGGCATGCAAGCGATCCTCCTGTCTTTGCATCATGTCGGTTTCATTTTACTATGATGGAGTGACTTTTGCAAGCATTTCGCCGAATTACGGAAATACATGAGGTCTCTTTTGTTCTGCCGCAATAATGAGTTTCACCGGGACCTAAAGAAAAGAAGGAATGGAGACTCAATGTATCGAATACTGCTTTATATCGTAAGCAAAGGAGAAATATCATGGCACTGAGACTCGTCACAGAAGCGACAGGCGTGGTTTATACGCCGCCCGAAACCAACAGGCGTCCCGGAGCGATGTATCCGCGGGTCATCTGTCTCGAACACTCGGGAGATTCGAACGGAACGCTTCTTGCGACCTTCGAACAGTATACCGCTCCGAATCCCGTCTTCCCCATATATGTGAGCAGGGACAACGGCCTGACCTGGAGCCTATTATCCGAAGTCAGGGACACTCACAACGGATGGGGCAACAAGTTCCAGCCTCATCTTTTCGAATTCCCCTGCCGGTTGGGAGATCTCCCCGAAGGGACGATTATGATCGCGGGCAACTCCATTCCCGACAACGGCGGATCAACCGAACTTGTCACTTATATCAGCCGTGATCACGGCAAGACCTGGGAATTCCGCTCCTCGATCGTCAAAGGCGGTCTCTCCCGGGTGAACACGCAGGACGGCCCCCGTCCCGTCTGGGAACCTTATCTCTATCTGGACGCTGCCGGAGACCTCGTCTGCTACTACAGCGACGAGCGCTTCTTCAGTGACGGATACAACCAGCTCCTGAGTTATCAAGTCTCCAAGGACGGAGGAAAGACCTGGGGCGAAGAGATCTACAACGTTGCGATACCCGACGGGAAAATGCGGCCCGGCATGCCCATCGTCGTACGTCTCCCCGACGGGAATTACTTCATGTCCTATGAGATGGTAGGCCTTCCCAGATGGGACGTGAATTTCAAGATCAGCCCCGATGGCCTGGACTGGGGAGATCCCGCAGATCCCGGTACGAGAGCAGAGACCGCGGACGGCCTGTTCCTCGGCTCCACCCCCTACTGTCTCTGGGTCCCCCAGGGCGGCCCCGAAGGAACGGTCATCGTAGCGGGACGCCGTGAAGGCGAGGGGGACTGTATCCGGAATCCTGGATATTTTCACGTGAACTATCACTGCGGAAAAGGCCCGTGGGAAAGGATCCCGATGCCGATCTCCCATGATTCCAGACTCGGGTTTACCGGCTACAGTCAGAGCATGTGCCTGATCGAAAACGGAACGAAACTGATCCACCTCTGCCCCGTTCAGATCAGTCCCCAGAAGGCACAGATCTCTTACGCTGTCTGCAGGCTCGAGACCGTGTGATCCCTTGCCTGAAACGGATTCCAGGATTACAATGAAAGACAATTGAGCTGGAGGTGACCATGAAAAGGATCCATCCCAACTGGTCGGATTGGAAAAACCATTTTGCGTATCATTACTGGATCTATATCATCCTGATCGTCGTGCTGTCCCTTTCATGGTCTCTTCTCTATTCCGTGACGGAACCAAAAACGCCGCTGGACAGAAGAATGGATATGCTGTTCGTGGGACTGCATGATCATGAAGCCGCCAAGGTCTGGGCAGGTTCGATCCAGGAGATCCTTGAAGGAGACGGACAGGTCGCAGGATATCTTTCGCTGCCGGACGCTGATTCCGTCCAGTCCACTTCCACATCCATCATGATGTTCTCTCTTCTGACAGGAAAAGACGGTGATCTCTTCTTCGTGCCCTATGACTGGTTCGTGGACATGGCGGGAGAAGGTTCCGTCATTCCTCTGGACAGGAAGAACGAAGACGGCACCGCACTTGTCGACCTGCTCACGAACCTTCCCGAAGGCATGGATCTCGACTACGGATACGCGAATTATCTGGATCCCGATACAAACCAGCTCGCCCCGGAACTCTGCGGCATACCGATTGCGGACGTCAAAGGCTTCCGCGATCTCGGGATCGACCCGAAAGAATACGTCGCCTGCGTTCCCTTCTACTGCGAAAACAGGGAGAATGCGATGCGGGCGCTCAACTGGATCCTCGAGAACAAAATGGCACAGTCAAGCGAGTATTGGTATCCCCTGGCCACGGTTGCCCCTTCTTCCGGGAAATAACAGACAGAACAAAACAAGGACCTCTTTCCATCGGAGGAAAGAGGTCCTTACTGTAAATCTCTTATTTGACGATCAGCTTGACGGGATCGGGATAATCGACCTTGCCGACCGCTTTGTGGGAATCCTGATCATAAGCGATGAAACGGGCATTCACCGTATAAGTTCCTGCTGCGGGAGCGGGAGTGATCGTCGCTTTCTCGACATACTGTCCGGGACGGATCACGCCGGAAGAGAAGACTTCCTTTCCGTTCTGGAGCAGTACGAGCTGAAGATCATAGGGGTTGGCCGCTACGTTCTCAAAACCGATCTCAGCTTCACCCGTAGAGGAGACCTGGATCTCCTTGTTGATGAGCGGGAAAAGAGAGCCGGTGTCGATCTTGTCACTGTAGCCGTTTTCATGATACTGACCGGTCACTGCGGCGGGATCATAGAACTCTTTGGAGGTTCCGACGCCGAGGATATCACGGATCTGATCTCCGAAGAAGAATGCGCCTGCGCCTACGAGAAGGAGCACGACGAGAATAACAACAAGTACCGTGATCAGTACTTTGGAAGACGACTGCTGACGGCGCCTGCTGCGGCGTCCGCCTTCCTGGGAACGACGGGAATTGGCCATCCGAATGACTTCCTTTCTTTCTGTGGAAATACCGAACTCTATTTTACATTCTATCCGGTAAAAAAACAAGTCCCCTCTCCCTACAATCCTCTTTTTCGCTGTCGTAGAGGCTGATATGCGTTCCCAAACCATGATTATCGTCACATTATTATGCGGATTATTGAAAAAGTGTCAGATTCAACATATAATATAGAAAAAGGAGGAAGCACACATGCGCTTTTTTATCGATACTGCAAACGTGGATGAGATCCGCGCCGCAAACGATCTGGGCATCATCAGCGGCGTCACCACGAACCCCTCCCTCATCGCCAGGGAAGGCCGGGATTTCAAAGCCGTGATCGAAGAGATCACATCCATCGTGGACGGCCCCATCAGCGGAGAAGTCAAAGCAACAACAGTCAAAGCTGAGGACATGATCCGCGAAGGACGCGAGATCGCCGCACTCCATCCCAACATGGTCGTCAAGATCCCCATGACGCTGGAAGGCCTCAAGGCCACTCACGCGCTCAACAAATACGGCATCAAGACCAACGTCACCCTGATCTTCTCTCCCGCCCAGGCACTTCTCGCCGCACGTGCCGGAGCGACCTACGTTTCCCCCTTTGTCGGCCGTCTGGATGATATTTCCTACAACGGCATCGACCTGATCAGCAGCATCGCGGAGATCTTTGAGATCCACGATATCGAGACTCAGATCATCGCAGCCTCGATCCGCAACCCCGTCCACGTAGTGGAAGCCGCGGAAGCCGGAGCCCACATCGCCACCGTTCCCTACAATATCCTGATCGCATGCGCGAATCACTACCTGACCGATCAGGGCATCGAAAAGTTCAAGCAGGATTACCGCAAGGTGTTCGGCGAAGAGGGATGATGTTTCCTGCATTGAAAAGGAGCAGACAGCTGTCTGCTCCTTCTTTTGTACCGCGTTCCTTACACCTCGTCGAAAGTCACGTTGATCGAACCGTTGCTCGTGGAGACGTTCAGCTTTCTTTCGCCCCCGCTCATGTTTGAAGGCAGCGTGTTATCCCCGTGGGACGTAGAAGATTCGATCCCGTATTCACGGATGTTTCCGGCCAGATGGGCGCGGACATTCCCGTTGCTCGTCGAAAGAGTGATACGTCGCGCGTCTCCATGCTCCAGAGCGATCCTTCCGTTCGACGTGGACAGACTGATCTCTTCTGCAGTCATGTTCCCGAGATGGAACGGCCCGTTGCTCGTCTTCAGGAAGGCATTTCCCGCGGACGTCAGATTCTTTCCAGTCACGCGGCCGTTTCCCGTCGTCAGTTCGATATGTGAAGCGCTCAGATCATCGTATTCGATCCTGCCGTTGCTCGTTCTGCAGAAGATGCTGCCGCCCTGACGAATCGCGGAGCGCAGTTCGATCCTTGCATTGGACGTCTCGATCCTGAGATCTCCGGGAGTTCCTCCGTGTTCAGTGACGATGGAGGCGTTGGACGTCAGCAGCCTGATTTCTCCTGGGAAATCCGAAGGGATACAGACAGTGACGGGTTCGTGATCACCGATGATCCAATTCCAGGAAAGAAGCCCGAAGAACACTTTGCGTTCTTTTCCGCGCATCCTCAGATGCATCTGGCCGTCATCCGTGAGGATCTTTTCCGTGACTATTCTATCTTCGTCCACGGGATACCTGATCTCGATCTGATCCGACTCGGCATTCACGCAGATGATCCTGATGTTGCTGATATCGATGAATACGGAGCGGACATGGCCCGCGGCCATCGTCCAGTATCCTACGCTGTCCGCGCCGTCGGTCCGCGTACCCTGCTGGCCGAAGCCGTTCTCCTGTCTGAATGCGCGGATGGCTGCGTCCAGTTCCTCCCTGGTGCCTACGGCTTCCTCTTCCGGAATGCCCTCCTCCATCCTGTCTTCGACCATTTCCCTGCAGTAGCGGATGAAATATTCTTTCTCTTCTCTCGGAACGTCGCTCAGTTCGCGTTCGAGGATGTCAAGAAATTCTTCTTTGTTCATGTCCGGTTCCTTTCTTCGATATACTGATAGACTTTGAGTACCGTATCCTTGCTCAGAAGGAATTCCCCGATCTGCTTTTTTCCTTCTTCGGTGATCCTGTAATACCTTCTGAGTCTTCCCTGATGCTCTACGCTGTAAGCTTCCAGCGCGCCTGAACCTTCAAGCCTGCGCAGGATGGGATACAGCGTGGATTCCGTCATCTCGATGCAGGTCCCCACGTCTTTCACGATCTGGTAGCCGTAGGAATCCCTGTCGGCCACGCTCGCGAGCACACAGACGTCGAGCATCCCTCTTTTCAGCTGTGCATCCATTATCTGCCTCCTGTTCCGCCTCGATCTTCCGAATGTCTCCCGTATGTCGGGATGCAGATCCTTACCGGCCTGAAGAACGCCGGCAATACAGTGCCTGATACCGAGCAGGCATGCATGACGATGCAGCTGTCAAGGATCTTTCTGTTATCATATCTTTCCATCCGAAGCCTCCCTTCGCACAATACTATACCATGCATAGTATTGTGTGTCAACAGGGTAATGAAACTTTTTTTGATTTTTCTTCCGACTGTGCTACAATGGAACTGGCCCGGAACATATCCCCCCTCATCCCGATGTCCGGGACGATCCGAAATCTGTTCACGAAAGAGAGTTTTTCCATGAAAAGAACGGCCTCATTCCTTGCAGTCATGCTGGTTCTCCTTCTGGCAGGCTGCGCTGCCCGTACCGATTCTCTACTCCCCAAGCCCGTCATACCCACGGGCACTGTCTTAACAACTCCCGTAGTAACTGTGAACTTGCCGACGCCCGTGCCGGCAAAGACGGACGAGCC
>JAEEJN010000114.1 GCA_016281935.1 Bacillota bacterium
CTTCCGTGAGGCCCAGGAAGCGATCAACCTGGGACTTACGCAGCAGAGCCAGGGGAGGCTCTTCTTCTTCCAGCGTCTGCTCCTCGAGCGTTTCCTGCAGCCGGTCCCGCGGGAACTCCGCCGTCAGTTCTATGATCTGGCGTTCAACGATTCCCTGAAGAAGGTCCTGAACGAGGAAATGCTGATCACGATCACCAAGTTCTTCGACAACAACCTGAATCTTTCCGAAGCTGCGCGCAAGCTGTATATCCATCGCAACACCCTGATCTACCGTCTGGACAAGATCCAGAAGGTGACAGGTCTCGATCTGCGCCGCTTCGAGGACGCGATCCTTCTGAAGATCATCATCATGTTGGGCAAGAGCCTTTCTTCCAGCAACCGTCTGGAATAAAAGATCTGACTCCAAGCCAAAAACACCGGATCGGAACGTCCGGTGTTTTGCGTTATCCGGATGCGGATCTCTTGCCGCGGAAAGGACTGTGATTCATGGCCCCGCCGGCCGCGCGTTCTGTCCTAGTCTTTATTTAAAAACCTGTTGACAAGGCTGTTTATTCATGATAAACTACACTTGTTCATTAGGAATAAACAGGAGGCACTACATGGACAATATCAAATTGGGAGCCGTCGAAGAACGCTTCGCGGACCTGATCTGGCAGAACGAACCGCTGGGCTCCCGGGAACTCGCGCGCATCTGCGAGCGGGAACTGAACTGGAAACGGCCCACGACCTACAACGTGCTCCGCAAGCTCTGCGACAAGGGGATCTTCCAGAACATAGACGGGGTCGTCTCGTCGAAGATCAGCCGGGAGGATTTCCTGGCCATGCACGGAGAAGCTCTTATCTCAGAATCCTTCGGCGGCTCTCTGCCCGCCTTCATCGCTGCATTCACCGCCCGGAACACCCTGACGGACGAAGAAGCGGACGCCATCCGCGTGCTCATCGACAAAGCACGCAGGGAGGGATAAATGGACAAGGTGTATACCTTTTTGGAAGGCATCTTTCCCGTCATTCTGCGGATGAGCCTGTCCGCAATGCTTCTGACCGCAGCCGTCCTGCTCCTGCGCCAAATCCTTCGAAAGGCGCCGAAGTGGACCCGCTGCCTGCTCTGGGCGCTGGTTGCCCTGAGGCTGCTCTGTCCCATCCTTCCTGAATCATCTCTGAGCCTGATGCCCGCGGAAGCGGTACCCGTCACGGTACAGGAAGAAACGATCGCCGATGCGGTGGATGCCGCGCTCCCTTCTCTGTCCATCGTATCGGGTACAGACCGGGAGGGCCCGTCCGTTCCTTTGCAGGCTACCCCGGAAATGAAGGCATCTGCCGCGTTTTCCGCGAGCCGATATCTTCCGCTCGTCTGGATCCTGGGCGTCACGGGGATGCTGCTGTACGGGATCGTCAGCGCGCTGCGGCTCCGCCGGCAGACAGCCGTCTCCATCCGCATGGCGGATAACGTATATCTCTGTGACGGGATCGGGAGTCCGTTCATCCTGGGCATCTTCCGTCCCCGTATCTGCATCCCTTCCGACATCCCCGATACCCAGCTGGTCCACGTGCTCGCCCATGAACGGTCCCACCTGGCCCGCCGGGATCACTGGTGGAAACCGCTGGGGTTCCTGCTGCTTTCCATACACTGGTTCAATCCTGCGCTCTGGGCCGCCTACGTTCTGCTGTGCAAGGACATCGAGCTGGCCTGCGACGAACGCGTATACAGGGACATGGGGCTTGTCGAGCGAGCGGACTATTCCCAGACCCTGCTGGAACAGAGCCTGCCCCGCTTCCGCGTGGCGGCTTGTCCCCTGGCCTTCGGAGAAGTCAGCGTAAAGGAACGCGTCAAAGCCGCGCTCAACTACAGGCGTCCTGCCTTCTGGATCACGGCGGCGGCGGTCCTGCTCTGCATCCTTGCCGGGATCCTGTTCCTGCAGAACCCCGCTTCCTTTCCCCTGGAATTCACAAAGGCCGACGTCGAACGCGTGACGGCTTGGCGGACTATGCTGGGGCCGGAAGGGATCATCGAGGGAGCAGAAACGTTCGAGGACGGCAAGACCGCCTTCCCGCTGGCCGTCAGTGACCTGACGGACCGGTCGGACGAGATCTACGGGCGTCTGGCTTCTCTGCGTAAGTTCCGCAGAAGCGATCTGCCGGATAATGAGCCTCTGTATGCCCTGACGGTCTCTGCCGGCGACAAGGGAGAACTGGAGGTCCGGGGCTTTGCGGAGGATGGATCCGTCACGGAGATCCGGTATCTGGGGCAGATGTGGCGTGTCACGGACAGTACGTTCGGACAGTATGTCCTGGACCTGTGCAGTCACGGGCAGCTGATGGAGGCTGACTCCCTGAAGGAAGCGCTCGAGAAACTGAAAGAAGATAAAGAGGAGCCAGCCGCAAAGGCAGGCACTGCTGTCCCCGAAGATACGGCTGTGCCCGGAGATACGGATCTGCAAACGAAGCCTGCGGAAGGCGACATCAGACCCACAGACAGGGAGCTCGCCGATTACGTCATCGTCTATGACGCGGCATCTCTGGAAGAACTGGATTACGGCATGTCTCCCGAAAAGCTTCTGATATACCGTCTCGGTGCGGAAGGCGAATACGCGGAAGCCGCCGACGAGGCGATCTACCGCGCGATGAACGACGGGCGGCGTGACGAGATGGAAGACGAGATTCGCAGCCTGTGGGAGGCACGGGCAAAATGGCTCATGGAACGGTAGGCGGAAGTCCGCAGCGCACATTCGAGCTCCTATTGCGACGTCCTGGGATGCGACGGATGGTATGAGGATTATGAGATTTCTC
>JAEEJN010000115.1 GCA_016281935.1 Bacillota bacterium
CTGTCCGGCGACATAGATACGGCATACGAGATCTATTACGATACCTATGATATCCACGAACTGGCTCCGCTGCACTGAGAGCCTGATGACTTCTGCTGTACAGCTCCGGGCAAGACTGCCGTAGGCACAAGGCTCTTTGAAGGTGAGACAGGAGGTCCGCTTTGAAATGTATTGATCTGTCCGGTTCCTGGAAATGCAGGATCCGGGATGAATATACGCAGATATGTCTTCCCGGTACTCTTGACGAGAACGGGATCGGCTTTCAGGACGATCCTTCGAATCAGTGGTGCAGAGAGAACATCGAGAAGATCGGCTACTGGAAACAGGGGGATCCCATCGTTACCAGACTGACCCGCAAACACACGTTTGAGGGAGAAGCCGAGATTTCCCGGACGGTTGACTGGGATGTTCCCGAAGGACGGCGGATCTTCGTGGAGACCGAACGTTCCCGGCATCTCAGACTGTACGTCAACGGAAAGGAGGCTACTGCCTGTTTTCCAGTCACTCTTTCAGCGCCTTCCTGTTTTGAAGTGACGGGCATGGTCACGGGACATGACGTTTTCACGTTTCTGTCGGACAACAGCTATCCCGGATGGCCGAAAGATGCGATCGAGTACTCATCCGCGGCATCTGACGAGACCCAGACAAACTGGAACGGTCTGCTAGGATATGTCCGTATCCGCTGCGAGAAACCGGTATTCTTTTCAGACCTTCGGATCTATCCCCGGAACGGCACACTTGACGTGTGTGTGTCGGTCGATGCAAACCGAGGCTGGACCGGCAGGATCCGTGTTTCATCTGATGCGCTGGCAGGACCCGCCAGCATAGAGGCAGGGACAGAGCCCGGATGCCGGGAGTTCTGGTTTCACGGTCTGCCTGTGGCTCCCGATGCACGGAAATGGGATCTGGAAGAAGGCTTTTTGTATGACCTGACCGTGTCCGCGGACGGACTGGATGCCAGGACAGAGAGCTTCGGACTCAGAGAATTCGGGTCAGGAGACGGACATCTGATCCTGAACGGCCGCAGGATCTTTTTGAGGAGCGAGGCCAACTGTGCCGTGTTCCCGGAAACGGGACATGAGCCTATGGATATGGAAACGTGGACGGACGTCCTGAAACGGTATCGCTCCTACGGGGTCAACTGCATGCGCTTCCACAGCCACTGTCCTCCGCAGGCTGCTTTTGATGCGGCCGACAGACTGGGGATGCTGATGCAGCCGGAACTGTCCCACTGGGATCCGTCGGACGCTTTCGGATCGGAAGAATCAAGGCGGTATTACCGTGACGAGCTGATGAGGATCCTGCAGCATCTCGCCAATCATCCTTCGTTCGTCATGCTGACGCTGGGCAACGAACTGCAGGCGGGTCCGGGAGGGCATGCCTGCATGGACAGTCTTCTGGACCTTGCCCGGAGATATGACGGCACCCGTCTGTACGCCAACGGTTCGAACACACACTACGGGCAGAGAGGAACGGATCCGCACAGCGGGTTCTTTACGGCCGCTCAGTACCGTGGCCTCGACCTGCGGGCAGCCAACAACGGGATGAAAGGCTGGCTGAATGAGGAATACCCCAACGCCTGCCGTGACTACGAAGATACGGTCGCTGCGATCCGGAGAGAAACGGATCAGCCTGTATTCTCATTCGAGGTCGGTCAGTATGAGATACTGCCGGATCCGGAGGAGATCGGGCAATACCGGGGCGTGACCATCCCCGGGAATCTGGTGCATATCCGGGAAAAAGCAGGGGAACAGGGTGAGGGACCAGAATGGAGGCGCATGACGGAAGCCACCGGAGAAAGCAGTCTCCTGTGTTATCGTGCCGAGGTTGAAGCCGCACTCAGGACAGGCGGATACAGCGGGATCTCCCTTCTCGGACTGCAGGATTTTCCCGGACAGGGGACCGCGCTCGTAGGCATGATGGACGCGCATCTGAATCCGAAACCCGGCCTTTTCGCCGGGCCGGAAAGGTTCGCGGCGTTCTTCCGCGACGTTCTGCCCCTGGTTCTTCTGGAAAGATACACTTATACCGCGGGGGAAACGCTGTCTGCACGGGTCAGAATCGCGAATTACGGGAAAAAGGATCTCTGCGGAAAAACGTACTGGGAACTCAGCGGGAAAGACTTCCTGCAACGGGGTGTGCTGGAGGAGACGAAGGCATCAGCGGGTTACCTGAGCGGCCTCGGACTGATCCGGTGTGTACTGCACGGGATCCGAAGATCCGTGAAACTGATGCTGACCGTTTCGTACTGCGGGCAGAAGAACGAGTACCCTGTCTGGGTGTATCCCGACAGCCGTCTCGTCTGTCCGGAAGGCATCCTGGAGTGCCGTGCTTTCGATGAACAGGCCAGGGAAGCCCTTCGAAATGGCGGGACCGTATATCTGTCGCCCGACAGCACGGAGGAAGCAATCCCGAATTCCGTTCAGGCTCAGTTCAGCCCCGATTTCTGGTCGGTCTGTACTTTCCCGCATCAGTCGGGATGCATGGGCCAGTTGATCGATAAGGATCACCCGCTGTTCAGGGATTTTCCCACGGATGATCACAATGACTGGCAATGGTGGCCTATGTCCCGTCAGCGGGCGATGATCCTCCCTGAAAAGATCGACGCCGTGATCGCAGAAATGGATTCCTATGCTTTCCTGAGACCCATGGCAAAACTGTTTGAATGCCGATGCGGGAACGGGAAGCTCCTGGTCTCTTCTCTTGGACTTCAGTCTCTCCAGAGTTATCCTGAGGCAAGAGCACTGCTGAGGTCGGTCTATTCTTATCTGATCTCGGATGAATTCAGTCCGCAGCTGCGGCTGTCCGAGGAATGGATCGACACCATTTTCAAGACCGGTGGCTGATGGATGAAAGCTGTGCGGCTTTGCGTGTGAAATGACTTTTTCGATGATACTGAAGAACGGGAAGCAGAAGCATGCTTCCCGTTCTCAGTATTCAGTGAAGAATATGAAAAGCCGCAGTCTGAGCTGCGGCATAGGTGTATCCATGGTTTCATTCGCTGATGAAATCGAGGATCTCATAGACCTCTGCTGTTCCTTCTCCGTTCTCGTTCACATAGACGAATGCGTATTCTGCAGAGGGATCTGCGGTGACTTTGCCTGCTTCACAGAAGAAGCAGTAGTTGATTCCGGAAGCACTCTGAGTGCTGAGCAATGCAATAGGCGAGTATGTGGCGCCGAGACGTTTTTTCAGCGCGGCAGAGAGCATGGATGCCTGCTTATCGGTTACTTTGGAATCTTCCGCGGTCGTCCATCCGCCCATGGCCAGATCCGTGTAGGTCCTGACTTCGGACATGACGATGTCGGTGACTATGACTTTTCCTTTGCTGTCTTCATAGAGATATACGATGGAGTATAGATCCTGGGAGTTAGGCGCAGACATTGAGGTTTCGCAGAGTACGGCATAATTGGTTCCGTTGACTTTCTAGCTGCCGATGTAGGCGATCGGGTTATACCTGACGCCGACTGTCGAGGATGCGACCTTGCCGAACAGAGCTTTGATCTTGTCGGTAATGACGGGTGAGGAAGCTTTTTCCCATTTTCCGGCAGATTCTTCCGTCGGGATCGGTGCAGGCTTTTCCGTGGGAACAGGCGTAGGCTCTTCCGCGGGAACAGGCGTAGGCTCTTCCGTGGGAACAGGCGTAGGCTCTTCCGTGGGAACAGGTGTAGGCTCTTCTGTGGGAACAGGCGTAGGCTCCTCTGTGGGAACGGCCGTGGGTTTCTCCGTAGGAGCGGCCGAGGGTTTCTCCGTAGGAGCGGCCGACGCAGTCGGAGAAGGTGACGGGGAAGCGGTCACGGTCGGAGAGGGAGAGGGTGAAGCCGCAGCGGTCGGGGAAGGGGATGCCGAAGGTGTAGGAGGCGCCGAAGGCTGATTGTCTTCTACTTTGAATTCCACGATGTCGGATACGGTGAGATCAGCGCTGCTTTCCCTGCTGAGCGTAACGAAGGAGTAGCCCGTTTCCGCGTCAGGAACGACGGGAGAGGATTCAGCGATGATCACGAATTCCAGGCCGTTTCCGATCTTGGTACCGCAGAGGGCGACGGGCTCGTAATCGACACCGAGCATACCGGAGACCGCACTGCTGAACGCTTCTTTGAGTTCATCCGTCAGCGTAGGGTCTTCCGCAGGCGTGCATCTGCCGGAGCCGTCCATTTCCGTAGCGATGCCGGAACGGCAGATGTCGATGATTCGGACACTGCCGTCGAGCTCCTCATATAAATAGACGAGGGCATAGGTTTCGCAGGCGCCGGGAACCACCACGGTCGCTCTGGCAAGGAACGTATGGACCGTTCCGAATATGACCTGGCTTCCCAGATAGGCAAGGGGGATGTAGTTCACGCCCAGAAGACCATTGAAACCTTTGCCGAAGAGTGCCGTTCTTTCTTCTGTCAGTACGGGCGAATCGGCAGTACCCCATTCTCCGGGAGTTTCTTCATCCGGTTCTTCGGGAACAGCGGTCTCCTCGGGCACAGCCGGTGTTTCCTGAGGCTTTTCCGTGACGATAGGGAGAGAAGTCATGTCCGAGCCTTCCGGAGCGATATCTCCTTTGGCGCATGAGCTCAGGAGCAGCGTTATCATGAGCACGAGCAGGATCCAGGAAACGATCTTTTTCATGATGATGCCTTTCTGTGGATATTGGATTGTCCGAAACATGCGGACGGCTGCTAAAGGATATCATAAACGGTGCAGGATGCCTATATGCCTGAAATAGTGTCAACGTGTTGTTATGTGAAATGCATGTTTTACGGCAAAAATGCGTTTTTTTCAAAGCATTGGTTGACATAGTGATTGAAGAGTGATATCATTTCCCCAACAATTCAATAGAAAAACCGTTGATGCGGAGATAAAGACCGTTACGCCTCTACAGAGAGCCCGCGCTGCTGAGAGTCGGGTAAGACACGGACAGTCAAATGGACCGCTGAGGGTGCAGTCAAATGTGTGAAGCACAGAGTATTCTGCAACGTGAGGGCATACGTCAGTTGCCGGGGATATGCATGTATCCCGCAGAGCGCGCGCCGATACGCGAATCAAGGTGGCACCGCGGATGAGAATTCGCCCTTGACAGAACGATGATTTCTGTCGGGGGCTTTTTGTATCCCGGCAGGATCGATAGATTTTTGACCTGGAGGGAAAGAAAATGATTAAAGAAGCAATCGTGAAGATCGTGAGCAAGGGAGACCTGACTTACGATGAAGCCTATGCCGTCATGAATGAGATCATGAGCGGTGAGACGACGGCTACACAGAATGCGGCCTTCCTGGCGGCTCTGTCCACCAAGAGCGCCAGAGCGGAGACGACTGATGAGATCGCAGGCTGCGCGGCAGCCATGAGAGACCATGCGACCCGGGTGGAAACAGGAATGGAGCTGTTCGAGATCGTCGGTACGGGCGGAGACAATGCACAGAGTTTCAATATTTCGACGACGTCCGCGTTCGTCGTGGCTGCGGGGGGCGTCAAGGTCGCCAAACACGGAAACCGTGCAGCTTCTTCTCTGTCCGGAACGGCGGACTGTCTGGAAGCTTTGGGCGTCAATATCCAGCAGAGCCCGAAGCGCTGCGTGCAGCTGCTCAGCGAAGCCGGAATGTGTTTCTTCTTTGCACAGAAATACCATACGTCCATGAAATATGTAGGCGCGATCCGCAGAGAACTCGGCTTCCGCACTGTCTTCAATATTCTGGGGCCTCTGACGAACCCGGGATCTCCGAGCATGCAGCTTCTGGGCGTGTATGACGAATATCTCGTGGCGCCTCTTGCACAGGTGCTCATCAATCTGGGCGTCAAGCGCGGCATGGTCGTCTACGGACAGGACAAACTGGACGAGATCTCCATCAGCGCACCGACGACCGTGTGCGAGATCAAGGACGGCTGGTACAGATCTTATGTGATCGCTCCGGAAGATTTCGGGTTCGTCCGCTGTGCCAAAGAGGATATCCGCGGCGGGACCCCTGCAGAGAACGCGGATATCACCTGCAGGATCCTGAGGGGAGAAAAAGGCTGTATGCGTGACGCGGTGCTCCTGAACGCCGGTGCGTCTCTGTATATCGCAGGGAAGGCGGGCAGCATAAAGAAAGGAACGGAACTCGCAGCGGAACTGATCGATTCGGGCAAAGCCATGGAAACGATGAAAAAGGTGATCGAGATCAGCAACCTTCCGGAGGAGGATGCATGACGATCCTGGATCAGATCGCGGAGGAGGCACGCAGAAGAGTCGAAGCGGACCGTGCCGTACTGCCGGATGAAATCCTGCGCGAACAGGCTCTGGCGTGCGGCACGGGCAACGGTCCCGCGTTTTACAGCGCGGTGGCGTCTTCTGGATTGAGCCTGATCTGCGAGATCAAAAAGGCGTCACCGTCCAAAGGAGTCATAGATCCGGTCTTCGACTATCGGAGGATCGCGGAGGACTACGAGAAGGGCGGGGCTGACTGCATCTCCTGTCTTACGGAGCCGCACTGGTTCCTGGGATCGGATGAGATCTTCCGGGATGTCAGGAGCCGGATCTCACTGCCCATGCTGCGCAAGGATTTCACGGTCGACAGCCGCCAGATCTATCAGAGCCGGATCATGGGAGCGGACTGCGTGCTTCTCATCTGCTCATTGACCGATACGGAAACACTGGCAAGGGATCTGGAGATCTGCGACGGGCTTGGGCTTGCCGCGCTCGTGGAGGCGCACGACGAAGGGGAGATCCAATCTGCATTGTCGGCAGGAGCCCGTATGATCGGAGTGAACAACAGGAATCTGAAAGACTTTTCTGTTGATCTTGAGAATGCGGTGCGGCTGAGAGATCTCATCCCGCCGCAGTGTCTCTATGTTTCCGAGAGCGGAGTAAGGACGGCCGAAGACGCCTGGGCCATGAGAAAGGCCGGAGCGGATGCGGTCCTTGTCGGAGAAGCGCTCATGCGTGAAAAGGACCGGGCGGGACTCATCTCGCTCATGAAGAAGGCATCGATATGACGAAGATCAAGATCTGCGGGCTGACGGTTCCGGAAGACGTACGGATCGTGAACGGTCTGCGTCCCGATTATGTCGGATTCGTGTTTTTCCGGGGAAGCAGACGCTGTGTGGACAGAAAAAGCGCAGAGGAACTCAGATCCATCCTGGATCCTCGCATTCAGTCCGTCGGTGTGTTCGTTGACGAGGATATCCATGTTGTGGCGGGTCTTCTGGAGTCCGGCATCATCCAGCTGGCGCAGCTCCACGGAAGTGAAGACGATTCCTATATCCGGGAACTGAGGGATATGACGAACAGGCCGGTCATGAAGGCTTTTCGGATCTCATCTCCCTCGGACGCGGAAATGGCGGGGCGAAGCGCCGCCGACATGATCCTTCTGGATTCGGGTGCAGGAAGCGGGAAGGTGTTTGAATGGGCATCGGCCGGAAGGATCGAAAGACCGTATTTTCTTGCCGGAGGCCTGACTCCCGGAAATGTGGGGCAGGCAATCAGAACACTGCATCCGTACGGAGTCGATGTGAGTTCCGGCGTAGAAACTGAAGGAAAAAAGGATCCGATAAAAACTGCGGCTTTTGCCGCTGCGGTGAGAAAGGAAGACGAATATGACGAATCCTGAAGGCAGATTCGGGATCCATGGAGGGCAGTACATCCCCGAGACGCTGATGAACGCCGTGACGGAACTGGAAGAAGCTTACCGGCACTACAAGGATGATCCGGATTTTCAGAGAGAGCTCTCATCTCTCTTCAACGAATATGCCGGAAGACCTTCGAGGCTCTATTATGCCGAAAAAATGACGAAAGACTTGGGCGGGGCCAGGATCTATCTCAAACGTGAGGATCTGAACCATACGGGGGCGCACAAGATCAACAACGTGCTCGGACAGGCCCTGCTTGCGTCCAAGATGGGGAAAACAAGACTGATCGCCGAAACCGGTGCCGGTCAGCACGGCGTTGCAACGGCCACGGCTGCCGCGCTGTTCGGTATGGAATGTGTCGTATTCATGGGGGAAGAGGATACGATCCGTCAGGCTTTGAACGTCTATCGGATGCGCCTGCTGGGTGCCGAGGTCGTTCCTGTCCGCACCGGAACAGCAACGCTTAAAGATGCCGTTTCGGAAGCGATGAGGGAATGGACCAAACGAATCAGCGACACGCATTACTGCCTCGGTTCCGTCATGGGGCCGCATCCCTTCCCGACGATCGTGAGAGATTTTCAGGCCGTGATTTCAAGAGAGATCCGTGAACAGATCCTGGAAAAGGAGGGCCGGCTGCCCGATGCGGTCATCGCGTGCGTAGGGGGAGGCTCCAACGCGATCGGATCGTTTTATCATTTCATAGGGGATCCCGAAGTGCGGCTCATAGGCTGCGAGGCCGCGGGCAGGGGCGTAGACACATTTGAGACCGCCGCCACTATCGCAACGGGGAAACTGGGAATATTCCATGGAATGAAATCCTATTTCTGTCAGGACGAGTACGGACAGATCGCTCCTGTGTATTCCATATCGGCAGGCCTGGATTATCCGGGAGTAGGACCGGAACATGCATGGCTCCATGATACGGGGCGTGCGGAATACGTTCCCGTGACCGACGAGGAAGCAGTATGCGCCTTCGAGTATCTGGCAAAAACGGAAGGCATCATCCCGGCGATCGAATCAGCGCACGCCGTAGCGCACGCGATGCTTATCGCACCGGAAATGGGGAAGGACGCCGTCATCGTCATCACGATATCGGGAAGAGGGGATAAGGACTGCGCAGCCATCGCGAGATACAGAGGGGAGGATATCCATGAGTAGGATCGCCGAAGCTTTCGATCACGGCAAGGCGTTCATCGCATTCATCACCTGCGGAGACCCTGACCTGGAGACGACTGCCGCTGTCGTCCGCAGCGCGGTGCGGAACGGTGCGGATCTCATCGAACTGGGGATCCCGTTTTCCGATCCTACGGCGGAAGGTCCTGTGATCCAGGGCGCCAACGTACGCGCTCTCAGGGGCGGCGTGACTACAGACAGGATCTTCGATCTGGTCAGGGATCTGCGAAAGGACGTACATATTCCCATGGTCTTCATGACCTATGCGAACGTCGTCTTCTCCTATGGAACGGAACGCTTCGTTTCATCCTGCAGGGACATCGGGATAGACGGGCTGATCATACCCGACCTTCCTTTCGAGGAAAAGGATGAGTTTCTCCCGGCATGCCATCGGTACGGCATTGATCTGATTTCCCTGATCGCGCCGACTTCCGAAGGGAGAATCTCCATGATTGCAAAGGAAGCGGAGGGCTTTCTCTATCTTGTCTCCAGTCTGGGCGTAACGGGCACACGGACGGAGATCACGACGGACATCGCTTCGATCGTCAGGATCGTCAGGGAGAACACTTCAATCCCCTGCGCGGTCGGATTCGGGATCTCCACTCCGGAGCAGGCTGCGGAGATGGCAAAGATGTCCGATGGAGCGATTGTGGGATCGGCGATCGTAAGGATCGTGGAGAAGTACGGCCGCGGCGCGGCCGGTCCTGTCGGTGAATACGTGAAAAGCATGAAAACTGCGGTCGTCGGATGAAAAACCATGATGGGAAATGCAAAACCCCGCCATACGGCGGGGCTTTTTGATTCAGTGCGGCTCATTCTCCGATCTGTTCCCGCAGCCAAGAGATCGCTTCGGAGCTGGTCATGGCACTGCAGCCGCTGGCGGATATGACAGACAGAAGATCGTCATCCACGTAAGCGGAGTACATGAGAACGGCGTCGATGTCATCGAGAAGGCCGGCAACATAGCGTTCATATTCTTCCTTGCTTGTTTCTCTTCCTTCACATTCGTACTTATTGACCGGATTCTTATAACCGTCCGGCCCTTTTCCCGGACCCGTATAATAGCTTGCTCTGCGTTCACGGATCAGGACTCCGCCGGGTCCGTCAACAAAGGCGATGTGTGATTTTGTCCAGGATTCGTCTCCTGTGCTCGTCCAGGAACGGAGCGTTTTGTCTCCACGGACCGTATAGAGGACGTAACGGAACCCGCCTGCGACTTCGTTGTCCCAGTTTTCCCCGAAAAGTCTGCGCAGTTCCCCGTTTTCCCATGTCAGGATGTGAAGCGACGACATAAAGGCTGCAGACGCTCCGTCCTGAGGATCGCCTCTCACGTAGATGAGTTCGGGAATCTCGTCTCCCCAAACGTCGCATACGACAACGGAACGAGTGAGTTTTTCCTCCGGCGGCGTTTTTCCTTCGTAATAGCCTTTCTGCCAAGTGTACAGATCGATCTGGGACTGCTGCGACCGGAGCTGTTCCAGATAAGCCCGGTAAACATCCGTGAGGTCGGGAGCCGGAGAAGGAGTAATGACGGAAGCTGCCGTCGGAGAAGGTGTCGTGTCTGCCTTGGAAGGAACATGCGTATCCGTTGACGAAGTGGATACGGCAGAAGGAAGGGACGTCCTGCGTTCCGGCAGAGCGATATCGAGACTTCCGGACATATTCCGGCTGCATCCTGCCAGAAGGATCGCAACGGCGATGAGCATAGAGATCAGACGGACGGCGGGTTTTTTCATGGAACAGACACCTTTCGAAAGAGAAATGTCAGAACGGTCAATCATCCCGCGCTTTGTATAGAAACGGGCTGATCAAAATATCGTGTATCGATATGATCAATTGAAGCGTTCAGCTACAATATATAGGAAGATAAGAAAGCCGTCAAGGTGAAAACAGGACTGATTGCGTGTGTAATTTTACATATAACGGTTCACTGCTTCGAGAAAAATCTGTGTAAAACGATGTGAAATTATCCATAAAGAATACAGTGAGATCGGCGCAGGAAACCCGGGATCGATGGATTTACAGCGTAGCCGGTGCGAAATGGCGGCAGCACGGTGGCAATGCGCACATGTATCAGGGCTGCACGTCCCGGCTAGATCCCGTGAGTGAATGTGAATCCGTAAAACCATTCGGCCATTCACTGATTCTTTTTTACATTTACTTATTTCATCTATATAAAATATATAATGATAAATGTACGATGATGGAATGGTTTGGCCCTTCTTTCCCTATGGATCTTATTTGACGATGATGGCCTGAGAATCACATATAAACAGCACTATTCAGAGACAGTTTTTATCGGATTGTTACACCAATTCATGGGTCTTTGTGTTGTTTTATGAATATACGGATGCTATAATGTAGTGGCATGAATGGATAAGTATGCCATTCCTATATGTAATTTGCGCGATTTGATTCGCTGTTATGTATTGTAACCAAGGTAAGGAGGACTTCGCTTTGGAACACATGTGGATGGAAGCAGGGAAATACTTGCAGAGCCATAGAAACCAAAGGTGGATGCGGCTGGCCTTTTTAGTGCTCGCGATCGCTGTCGCCGTTGGTACGATTGTTCCTTTGAGACTTCCCGGTACAGCTCTGTCCAAAGAGATCCGGGTTCTTAAGTGCAGCGCCACAGGGAACGAGGCTCATACTCATGACGCGTCCTGCTATGACGAGGAGGGCAACCTTGTATGTCCTCTTACGGAGCGCGCTCTTCATACGCATGACGAATCCTGCTATACCGAGATGACGAGTCTCGTGTGCGGGCTGGAAGAATCCAAAGGTCATGAGCACACGGAAGAGTGCTATGCGAAAGTACGCGGAGAACTCATCTGCGCGGAGCATGTGCATACGGAAGAATGCTATGCGCCTGTGAGAGGCGAACTCATCTGCGGGAATACGGATGAGGACCATGAGCATACTGACGAATGCTATGCCTGGAGCGATGAACTGATCTGCGGGATCGAAAACGACGGGCATGAACATACGGATGAATGCTACGCCTGGAGCGATGAACTCGTCTGCGGCAAGGAAGAAGGGGAAGGCGCCCACATCCATGGAGAAGGGTGCTATGAGACCGGACTCGTGCTGAGCTGCGGTCTGGAAGAAGCGACCGAGCTCCATGTGCATGGTGACAGCTGCTTTGAGATCGTGACGATCGATGCGGACGAACCGGATCCCACGGCTGACGTGGAAGGCACGGGCACCTGGAACAATATGTTTGCTTCGATCGTGCTGAGCGGTGACTGGCGTCAGGACCTCGTGACCATCGCGCAGACGCAGTTGGGCTATGAGGAAAGCAAAGCGAATTATCGGGTGGAGAAAGACGGGAGCCGGAACGGGTATACCCGTTACGGAGCCTGGTACGGCCTGCCCTATGACGAATGGTGCGCGACCTTCATCGGATTCTGCATGGAATACGCGCAGATCCCGCAGGGAACTCTGCCGTTCTCTCCGTCTGCGACCCGCTGGGCCGACGCTCTGGAAGCGATCGGGATCTTCGAGTCCTCCGAAGACTACGAACCCGCTGCAGGAGACCTTGTGTTCTTCCTGGATGAAGAGACGAAACAGATCAGCCATATGGGACTGGTCGAGAAGATTGAAGAAGGAATCCTGAGCGTAATCGAAGGCAACGTAGCCCGTCGCGTGCTGCGTATAGAGTATACATTAGACGATAAGAGCATCGCCGGCTATGGCGTGATGCCCAGCGAAGCGTCCGATGCAGTGACGATCGAGGGGGCGATGCCCGCACAGCGCTTCGAAGAAACGCTTGAAGATCTTGACCTGACCGTACTGGTGGAAGCCGACGAAGGCACCTTCCCGGCCAAAACCGTTATGACTGTCGTTCCCGTGGAAGAGGAAGCGACCCTGGACACCATCGCGGCGGCTGC
>JAEEJN010000116.1 GCA_016281935.1 Bacillota bacterium
AGGAGTTTCCATGATCCGATTCTCACGCGAAAAGCTCGCGGACGCCGTCCGCTCCCGCCGCAAGGCGCTCAAAATGACCCAGGCGCAGCTCTCTTCCGCCGCCGGGATCAACCGCTCCCTTCTGTCCAACCTGGAGAACGGGACCTTCGTCCCGGACCTGGAGCAACTGGACCGCATCGCGCAGGCCCTGGACCTAGATCCGCGCGACCTGTTTGCCGCCCCCGTCCCGGACCCCGTCCGTCTGGACAGGCGCTACAGCGTCGCCGTGGCCGGCACCGGCTACGTAGGCCTCTCCCTCGCCGTCCTGCTCGCACAGGACAACGACGTGACGGCCGTCGACATCCTGCCCGAAAAGGTCGAGAAGCTGAACCGTCTCGAGTCCCCCATCCAGGACGAGTACATCGAGCGCTACCTGCAAGAGGCGAAGGAAGGAAAGCGCAGCCTGTCCCTGAAGGCCACGACGGACGGAGCGGCCGCCTATCATGACGCGGACGTCATCATCATCGCGGCGCCCACGAACTACGATCCCAAGCAGAACTTCTTCGACTGCTCCGCGGTCGAGTCCGTCATCCGCCTGATCGTCGAATCCACAGCCGACCGGGAAGTCAAACCCACGGTCGTCATCAAATCGACGATCCCCGTCGGCTTCACCGTCCACGTACGCGAGCGCTTCGATATCCCCGGCCTTCTCTTCTCCCCCGAGTTCCTGAGAGAATCCAAGGCCCTCTACGACAACCTCTATCCCAGCCGCATCATCGTGGGCTGCGACGGGGAGACCCGGGAAAGGGCCGAGGTCTTCGCGGGCCTGCTCCGCCAGGGCGCCCTCAAGAACCCCGTCGACACGCTCTTCATGGGCTTCACGGAAGCGGAGGCGACCAAACTCTTCGTCAACACCTACCTGGCCCTGCGCGTGTCCTTCTTCAACGAGCTGGACACCTACGCCGAGATCAAGGACCTCGCCACGGCGGACATCATCAAGGGCGTATGTCTCGACCCCCGCGTAGGCGACTACTACAACAACCCGTCCTTCGGGTACGGCGGCTACTGCCTGCCCAAGGATACGAAGCAGCTCCTTGCGAATTACAGGGACGTGCCCGAGAACCTGATCGAGGCCATCGTCGAGAGCAACCGCACCCGCAAGGACTTAATCGCGGACAGGGTCATGGAGATCGCCGGTACCTACGGCGAGAACGCGTCCTATTCCACGGCGCAGGAAAAGCGCCAGAAGGAGACGGTCGTCGGCGTCTACCGACTGACCATGAAGACCGACTCGGACAACTTCCGCCAGTCTTCGATCCAGGGCGTCATGAAGCGGATCAAGGCCAAGGGCGCGACCGTCGTCATCTACGAGCCCACCCTCGAGAACGGCAGCACCTTCTTCGGCAGCCTCGTCGTGAACGACCTCAAAAAGTTCAAGAGGATGTGCAGCTGCATCATCGCCAACCGCTACGATCCCGTCCTGAACGACGTGGAGGAAAAGGTCTACACGAGAGACCTTTTCCGCAGAGATTAACCTGAGGAGAACGGCACCATGCTTTGCGAAGAACGCTTCAGCGAGATCTATCAGAGGGATCCGGAAGGGATCTCCTTCTGCCCCTACCGCATCTGCCCCATCGGGGCCCATTCGGACCACAACCTGGGCAAGATCACGGGCCTTGCCATCGACAAGGGCATCCACATCGCCTACAGCGCCAAGCACAACGGCGTCGTGGAGATGGCGTCCCTGCAGTTCCCCAAGCGCGCCCAGTGGCATATCGCGTCCGTCCCCAAGACCCGTCAGGGCGACTGGGCCGACTACCTGCGCGGAGCGACCTGGGCCCTGGCCAAGAACCATCCGCTGGAACTCGGCATCTGCGGGGTCATCGAGGGCAGCCTGCCCATCGGCGGCCTCTCCTCGAGCGCCGCGGTCATCCTGGCCTTCCTGTCCGCGCTCTGCCGCGTGAACGGACTGCACCTGTCCTCCCAGGAGATGATCTCCACCGCCCTGGACGCCGAGCTGAACTACGTGGGCGTCTCCGTCGGCAAACTGGACCAGAGCTGCGAGGTCCTGAGCAAGAAGGACCACCTGCTGTATCTGGACACCCTGGACGACAGCTATGAGCTGATCCCCGTGGCCCCGAACATGAAGCCCTGGCGCATCGCCATCTTCTTCTCCGGTCTCGAGCACAGCCTGGCGGGTTCCAAGTACAACATGCGCGTGGATGAGCTCCGCGCGGGCGTCTACGCCCTGCAGGCCTTCGCGGGCCTGGGCTACGGAAAGTTCAACGAAGCCAACGCCCGCACCGTCCCCTACGTCGTCTATCAGGAATACAAGGACCGTCTCCCCAAGCCCTGGGCGAAGCGCTGCGAGCACTGGTACACCGAGTTCCTGCGCGTGGAAGCCGGCGCGGAAGCCTGGCGCAGGGGCGATATCGAGACCTACGGACAGCTGTCCTTCGAATCCGGATGGAGCAGCATCCACAACTGGGAGTCCGGCGCACCCGAGCAGATCCGTCTGTACGAGATCATGCGCGAGACGAAGGGCATCTACGGCGGCCGTTTCTCCGGCGCGGGCTTCAAGGGCTGCTGCATGGCCCTGATCGACCCCGAGTACGAGGAAGAGATCTCCCGCTCGGTCACGAAGGCCTACCTGAAGGATTTCCCCCACCTCGAAGGGAAATACTCCGTACACATCTGTGAGAGCGCCGACGGCGCGGAACTGTGAGGGACAAAACATGAAGTGCCTGATCCTGGCTGCCGGATACGCGACCCGGCTCTATCCCCTGACGGAGAACTTCCCCAAGCCTCTCCTGAAGGTCGGTGAGAAGACGATCCTCGACTGGCTCCTGGACGACGTGGATTCCGCGGATCTCGTGGACGGCTACGTCGTCATCTCCAACCACAAGTTCGCTCACCATTTCGAGGACTGGGCGAAGGAGAGCCGTCTCCCCGTCACCGTCGTGGACGACGGGACGGACACGAACGAGACCCGTCTGGGCGCCGTGCGCGACATCCAGTTCGCGGTGGAGAAGCTCGGCCTGGACGACGACCTGCTGGTCCTGGCCGGAGACAACGTCCTCGACTTCTCCCTGACCCGATTCATGGAATACGCGGAGAAAAAGGGCACGTCCTGCGTCATGCGCTACTGGGAGCCGGACGAGAAACGGCTGACCAAGAGCGGCGTCGCGGAGATCGGGCAAGACGATCTCCTCCTCTCCCTGGAAGAGAAGCCCGCGCAGCCCAAGTCCCACTGGTGCACCCCGCCCTTCTACTTCTACAAGAAGGAAGACGCGGCGAAGATCGCCGAAGCGATCGCGGACGGCTGCGGGACGGACGCCCCGGGCAGCCTCGTCGCCTGGATGGCGAAACACGGCACAATCCATTCCATGGAGATGCCGGGCAGAAGGTACGACATCGGCAATCTCGAGAGCTACGAGCAGGTCCAGAAGGAATACCGCGGCATCGTAAAGTAAGGAGACAGACATGAAGAAAACGCCCGTACAGCTGGACGGAAAAACCATCCTCGTCACCGGCTCCCCCGGATTCATCGGGGCGAACCTCGTCCTGCGTCTCCTGAAGGAGATGAAGTCCGGCAGGATCGTCAGCCTGGACAACATGAACGACTATTACGATCCCTCTCTCAAGGAATACCGGCTGGGACTGATTGAAGCCGCGGCAAAAGAAAGCCCCGCCGGGCACGTCTTCATCCGCGGGTCCATCGCAGACAAGGGACTGATCGACCGGATCTTCGAGGAGTATCAGCCTTCCGTCGTGGTCAACCTGGCCGCCCAGGCCGGCGTGAGATATTCCATCGACCACCCGGACGTCTATATCGAGTCGAACCTCATCGGCTTCTTCAACATCCTCGAGGCCTGCCGCCATTCCTATGACGAAGGCAGGACCGGCGTCGAGCACCTGGTCTACGCCTCCTCGTCCTCCGTCTACGGCGGGAACAAAAAGGTGCCCTTCTCCACCGACGATCCCGTGGACCATCCCGTCTCCCTCTACGCCGCGACGAAGAAGTCCAACGAGCTCCTGGCCCACAGCTACTCCAAGCTCTACGACATCCCCTCGACGGGACTGCGCTTCTTCACGGTCTACGGACCGGCCGGACGACCCGACATGTTCTACTTCTCGGCGACCCAGAACCTCGTCGCTGGGCAGACGATCCGGATCTTCAACTACGGCAACTGCAAACGCGCCTTCACCTATGTGGACGACATCGTGGAAGGCGTGCTGCGCGTTATGAAGGGAGCACCTGAGAAAGCCGTCGGCGAGGACGGTCTCCCCGTCCCGCCCTACGCCGTGTACAACATCGGCGGCGGCACCCCGGAGAACCTCCTGGACTACATCTCCACCCTTCAGGAGGAACTGGTCCGGGCGGAGGTCCTTCCGAAGGACTACGACTTCGAAGCCCACCGCGAGCTCGTGCCCATGCAGGCCGGCGACGTCCCCGTGACCTACGCCGACTCCGAAGCCCTCGCCCGGGACTACGGCTTCACGCCGTCCATCGGCATCCGGGAAGGCCTCAGGAAGTTCGCCGAATGGTATAAGGCGTACTACAAAGCTTGATGTCCCGCGGCGAAACGCTCCCCGCAAGAGACAATCACAACTGATATGACATTGAGACACCGGCGCGATCGTAACAATCGCGCCGTTTTTCATCCGTCCGGAAAGCGATCCCATTCCGTTAATCCATTTCTCTCAGGACAGAAAAACGGGAATGAATCCCGCCTCCCAGGCTGCCTCCTTTCATGTTCATTCGAAATCGTACAAGTATATCCAGCTTTCACCGGTACTGTTTCCGGAGTCATCACAAGTGTTGTTGTCCACCAGGACCGTGTCGTTGTCAAACCAGTCTGCCCGGTGTTCGTTTCCTACAGCGGACGGATCCCGGTCGATTGTGACAAAGCGGCTACCGCTCATATCCAGCACGAAAATCCGGGTAAGAGCACCGTTCCCGCCGTCTCTCTCCACAAAGAGCACTTTTGTGCCGTTGGGGCTGGCAATGATATGAGGCAGTATACAAAAACGGCAGTCTGCATTGAGACTGCCTTCATCACGATTTCTTGTCAAAATATCAGAATGTTTTCTTTCTGTAGTCCTGAAGCAACCGATCTGCCAGCACCAGGTAACCATAACCACCCGTTCTCAGCTTTCGGAATGATTTCATTGTTTTCAAATCTTCCTGCGTAAGAGTTGCTTCTCTCAACGCCTCCAAATCTGCACTGCGGTCAAACGGCACCCCAGTTAACAAACAGGTCGACATATAAATGACCTTTGGTGCGAAACCGGAAGCAACTTCCATACTGAACCTGCCTTCGAAGATATGGTTCACAATTTCCCGCGTTCCTTGGACATATGACGGAAAATCATCAGTAGACCATTTCCCTCTTGACCCGATGCAGATTGCCGCCTGAATCGTATCTTCAAGTGCGTTTTCCGGCGTGATCCCAAATCCCCGGTATCCGATTTCTGTTTCCGACACCCCATAATAAGTCTTTCTGACATCGTCAAAGCACTCAAACTCATCAATTAGTGTACTAACATCATAGAATTGCTTTATGACTTCCAAATCCTTCTTTTTTCTGAGTGGGATCCCAGTCGTGTGAGGCGCAAAAGCTGTTAGTTTGTCCCCGAGGATGCAATCCACAGAAGGAAGATTGACCGTCAGGTTTTCTCCTTCCGTCAGCAGCAGTTCGTTCTCAATACTGCGCTCAACAATACTCGCGTAATGGTTCTCTTCAAAAAGCACATCCAAGAGAATATACAGAGGTCCCCGTTTCACTGGGGAATTGTAGGTGAACTTGAAATGCCGTTTCACGATATTGTTCCGGTCTTCCCTCTTCTGCTCTTCCTTGGCGATAAACGGGAATAGGGTTCCTGCTTTCTCGATGTAACTGTCAACATCTGTACCTGGGTCAACCACAATGTCAATATCCGTAGATAGTCTTCTAGGGCTGGAAAGCAGCAACAGAAGGCTCGTGCCTCCTTTGAAAGTGAATTCCATGCCAACCCGTCGCAATGCTTCCAGAAGGCCAAAGGCGTAGAGTGTTCTTTCGATTAATCCCGGATCACCTTTGCTTGCTGCCTGCAGTTCCCTAATATGAGGCTCAGAATAATTCTCTCTTGAGATCACGATCAATCACCTTCTTGTATTCATGCAATATTTCCATCATCTTTCTTTCGGTACCCTTTCGCCGGGCATATCGGATCATGGTATTCTGATCTATCATATAATCTTTGAACGCTCCATCAATAATGCCTTCTTTTTCACCTTCCGGTACAATTGCACTGATTAATTTGTCTGTAAACACGTCAACCAGGATTTTTTCCAGTCTGCACATCCACGGTTCATCTATGCCCTTCGGCGTTTCTGACGGTAACCGTCCGACAACAATCTCATCATCCTGTTTATACCTGTAGTACAGATCAGCCTTTGGCTTGAGCAGCACCTTTCCGGGGTAAGCTTTCCAAAGCGTGTCAAACACATAATCCAGCATTTCATTCTCGATCATCACGAAAATGGTATTGTGAGCCACCTGGTGGTTTATAAAGTCGTTCAATTGAGTCAGTTCAAATACCTGGAAATCCAGCCCATCATATTCGTCCAAGATTGTCTTAACCACATCGATAGCAGAATTGGAATATTGGTGTTTGTATATCTGCTTCCCAGGAAAGGAGTATCTACCCCATCCAGATCTGACAAGTATTCCCTGATCCAACCTTTTTTTCAGATCATATGAAACCTGTGGCCCAGTCATACCGTATTCCGAAACCATAGCACGCGCAAAATCCTGCCGGGAGAATGATTCCTTTTCTTTCAAGGAGCAAGGTAATTCCTTCAGCATGCTCATGTTCACCAACTCATTTCATCAAATTCGCAGTAAATCGTTTTTACTGCTGTTATAAGCATACTCATTTCCAGAGTCTTTGTCAACTGCATTTTCGCAGTAATTTCAATTTACTGCTGATTTGATGTACTCGAAAAGCCATCCGAGCATAACAAAAAAGCCGGAAGGAGACAGCTTCGTTCAGAAGCGCTTCTTCCGGCCGGAAGTCTATGGAAAAAACGGAGCCTTACAGTCTTTCGTCCTTCTCGATATCGAGGAAGTACTTGTAGGTGTCCACAGTCAGTTCGCCGCAGGCGGCCTCGTCGCAGGCGATGATGGCGCCGTTGTGCATCTGCAGAGCGGAGCAGGTCCACTTGTGGCTCACGCCGCCCTCAACGGTCGCGGCCAGCGCGCGGGCCTTGTTGTGGCCGTTGATGAGGATCAGGACTTCCTTGGAATCCGTGACGGTGCCCACGCCCACGGACAGGGCCTGGGAGGGGACCTTCTCGGGATCGTTGCCGAAGAAGCGGGAGTTCACGATGCGGGTGTCCGTCGTCAGGTTGCGGACGCCGGTGCGGGAATTCAGGGACGTGAAGGGCTCGTTGAAAGCGATGTGGCCGTCCACGCCGATGCCGCCCATGAACAGGTCGATGCCGCCGTAGGAAGCGATCTTCTCTTCATAACGCGCGCACTCGCCTTCAGGATCGTCGGTCATTCCGTTAAGGATATTGATGTTTTCCGGCTTCATATCGACCAGGTGATCGAAGAAATTGTCATGCATGAAATACCAGTAGC
>JAEEJN010000117.1 GCA_016281935.1 Bacillota bacterium
GTTCCTGGCGCCCGGGGAAATGAACCGGATGCGCAGGGAAGGACTCGAGAGGATCCTTGCCGCAAGGGAAACAGTCCGTCCCCATGAAAGAAAGGAATGGACACCGTCCGTTCTGCCCGCGCACGTGACCGAAGGGCTCCGTTACCGCGCCAGGCTGGCCCGGTACGACCAGCTTCACGGGGAGGATGTGTACGAACGGATCATACTGCCTCTGGATGAGATCGACAGGCATCCCGAATTGATCTCCCGTCTGGGAGACAGACTGACCGCCGAACTGCCGGCGGCAGCCTATCCGGAATATGAGGACGCCGTGTTCTCGAAACTGGAAAAACTTGCTGCAGCCGGCCTGAAGTCCGTGTACGCGGAGAATATCTACGCGGTCCGGATGGCTGAAAAGCTTGGACTGGATTGCCACGGCGGCTGCGGACTCAACGTCCTCAACAGCCGGGCCCTGGAAGCGTACCGCATCATGGGGCTGAAGGACCTGACGCTGTCCTGGGAGATCGGGATGCGGGAAGCCGGAAGGATCCGGGGGATCATGCCGAGAGGCCTGAGAGTCTACGGACGGCTTCCCCTGATGCGGCTGCGTACCTGCCCCATGCAGGGCCCCAAAGGCTGCGGGACATGCGGGGGAGGCGGGTTCCTGACCGACAGAAAGGGCGTTCAGTTCCCCGTATTCTGCGACGGACGGCGCTATTCCACGCTCTACAACAGCGTGCCGCTCCACCTGGGTGGAAAAGAGATCGCTCCCGTCGACTATGCGGAACTGTATTTCACCCTGGAAAGCAGGAGCGAATGCGAGAAAGCCCTGAAAGAGATCCTGGAGGGCAGGGAAGCGGAAGGACCGCATACCGGAGGCATGTATTTCAGGACGCTGCTTTGATAAGAAGCGGGTGCACATACAACAAAAACCAGTTCCCTGAAGGGAGCTGGTTTTTGTCTAGCAGGAGTCAGGCAATGATTCCTTTTTCCATGGCTTCGATGAATGATCTGAAGATCTTCCTGCTGTTTTCGTCTGTCCTGTGTGAGAATTCCGGGTGCCACTGCACTGCCCAGAGATATCTGATCCCGGGCATGTACAAAGCTTCGACGAGTCCGTCCGGGGAGTGAGCCATGGCTTCGAGTCCCGGGGCAAGATCTTTCACCGCCTGATGATGGCAGCTGTTCACCGGAATGCTCCGGGTTCCCAGACACCCGTACAGAGGCGAACCTTCTGTGATCTCCACTTCGTGAGAGGGAAGGTGGTACGGTGCCGGCTGGTGGTGTTGCACGGCAGAGGGACACTGCGTGGGAATGTCCTGATACAGCGTCCCGCCGAGTGCGGCGTTGATGAACTGGATCCCGCGGCAGATGCCGAGCACCGGCTTGTCTGCCGCCAGCGCTTTCTCCAGAACGATTCTTTCCATCACGTCCCGCTTTCCACAGGTCTCGGCGAGTTCCGCGAGACGTTCCTCATGATAGATCTCCGGGGAGACGTCCTGACCGCCGGTGAAAAGGAAACCGTCACAGAGATCCATGAGTTTCTGCAGATCCTTTTCATCCCCGGAGAAGGGAAAGATGAGCGGGATGCCTCCGGCTTCCGCGATCCCGTCCATATATCCGGGCAGCATCCAGATGCTGTCTCTTTCTTCGTCCCAGAGCGGCATGACGCCGACGACAGGCTTGTCCATGAATGACCTCCGAAACATGGGTTCGGACGGTGCTGTCCGTCCGCAAAGGGGATTGTATCATGTTCCGCTTCCGGTTTCCATAGGGAACGCCTTCGGACCCGTTGTCATCCTGGCCCGCATGCCGCTCTGCCGAGGCCATGGTCCATATCCGGGCAACAGAGTACGCGTTGCTTCCCGTCCGGGATGTATGATACAATCGATCTTGTGAAGATACAGACTGAAAGGATGCCGGATCCGGCGATCCGCCGGGCTGTATGTGAATCGGATCAAGGGATCAAGGAGAAAGACATGGCAAACGTATCGGAGAAAGGCGCGGACAGCCGAGGATACGGGACGGTAAAGGAAGATTTTCCGATCGTAAAGACCGCGTACGGCCGGGTGGTCGGAGAGAACAGGGAAGGGATCGCTGTTTTCAGGGGCATTCCGTACGGGGGACGGGTCGACCGGGAACGCCGGTTCCAGGCGCCTCAGGAGCCCGGGGCCTGGGAAGGTGTGCTGGACTGTACGAAAAACGGACCGATCTGTGTGCAGATGGCCGGCAGTACTTCGGATTTCTACGGGACAGGAGGGCATCCGGAAAAACTGGGACTCCGATATGAGACGCAGGATGAGAACTGCCTGAACCTGAATATCCTGACTCCGGGAACAGACAAAAAGAGACGGCCGGTCCTGTTTTATATCCACGGCGGCGGATACAGCATCCTCTCAGGGACGATCCTGACCGGCGCGGACGCTCTTGCCAGAGAACAGGATATCGTTCTCGTGAGCGTCAATCATCGGCTCCATGCTTTCGGATATCTGTATCTGGGAGATCTGGACGAAAGGTTCCGGGATTCAGGCGCCTCAGGGCATCTGGATCTGATCCTGGCGCTGAAGTGGGTGAGGAACAATATCGAAGCTTTCGGAGGAGACCCTGACTGCGTCACCATCATGGGAGAGTCCGGAGGATCCGACAAGGTGCAGTCCCTCCTGCATATGCCGGAGGCGCAGGGACTTTTCCACCGAGCCATTTCCATCAGTTCTTTTTTGCCTGTCGGACGGCTCAGCCGTGAAGTGGCGACCGGATACACGCTTTACATCCTGAAGCACCTCGGCATATCTCCGGATCATCTGGATCCGCTGCTCGAAATGCCTGCGAGAGAGATGACCAGAAGGATCTACGATCCGAAGGCCCACGTGTTCAGCATCACTTTCGGACCCGTTTCGGACGGGATCCATATGGGCAGCGGCATCGGAGCGGGCTATGTGCCTGCGCTGGAAGGAAACACGGTACCGGTCATCGCAGGTTCCTCCGAGGATGAGATGGCGAATTTCAAAGTGGAACAGTGCTTCGACGTGACGTGGGAGAACCTTCGGGAAAAACTCCTCGAACGCGGGGAAGGCTTCGGACTTCCGTTCACCGAAAAGAACGTGGACGATGTGATCGCCGCGTTCAGGAACCATAACGACAAGCAGGATTCCGCCAGTCATCTGTTCATGAAGATCCTGTCTGTAAAATGCCATATGGGTGCGGCTACCTATTTTGCGGAGGATTTCGCCAGAGAACATAAGGGACCGGTCTATCTTTACCTGAACCGATATGACGCTCCGAACAGCGCTTATCCTGCCCGCCGTTTTGCCGGTCACTGCATGGAGCTCGCGCCGTCCTTCCGTATGGTGGCTTATCCGCATATGGAGGAGTACTCCAGACAGATCGCCGAACTGTTCTGCGCCTTCATGCGTACGGGAGATCCGTCAACGGCATCTCTCAGATGGCCCGCGTTCGAGATGGAGCGGAAAGAGACCATGCTCTTTGACAGGACGTTCGAAGTCCGTTCGGATCCGCTGGGGGAAGAACTGGAGGCACTGGACAGAGTCACCGGGAAGCGTGAACCCGTGGACCCGTGGTTCGGCGAACACTATCACTGGCCGATAGGGGATAAGATCTGGGGGTAGGTCATCCCGGACAAGGTTCATTCCGTGAGGCTGCGTGAGGAATTCACTGACGGCAGTACGGTCAGAAAAAAAGAACAAGAAAAGGGCTCCCTTGCGGGAGCCTTTCGGTTTCGGAAGGATTATTTCTTCTCGATGACTTCTTCGATGGTCTCTTCCTTCTTGTTGCCCTTGAGGATGGCATTGGTGATGATGCCGAGGATCAGGGCGCAGGCCACGTCGGTCAGGGTCACGGCGCCGAAGTTCAGCGTCATGCCGCCCACGCCTGCGATCAGGATGACGGAGACGACGAAGAGGTTGTGGTTCTCGTTCAGGTCGACCTTCTGGACCATCTTGAGTCCGGACACGGCGATGAAGCCGTACAGAGCGAAGCAGACGCCGCCCATGACGCAGGAGGGGATGGTGGCAAGGAAGGTGGCGAACGGGCCGAAGAAGGAGATCACCATGGCCAGGATCGCCGTGCACAGGATCGTGACAGTGGAGGCGTTGCCGGAAATGGCGGTCGTGGCGATGGACTCACCGTAGGTGGTGTTGGGGCAGCCGCCGAAGATCGCGCCCGCGAAGGAGCCGACGCCGTCGCCCAGGAGGGTGCGGTGCAGTCCGGGCTCGGTCAGGAGGTCGCGGCCGATGATGGAGGACAGGTTGACGTGGTCGGCGATGTGCTCGGCGAACACGACGAAGGCGACGGGCACGTAGGCCACGAAGATCGTCAGGATGTAGGCAGGAGTGATTCCGGAGAGGCCCTCAGCGGCTTTCAGGAAGGTGAAGCTGGGGATCCATTCCATGTTGGAGAATTTGCTGAAGTCGATGATCTGCAGGGCTTCGATGTTGGCGGCGTTGCCGATGGCGGTGAAGATCGCGGCCACGATGTAGCCGGCGACGATGCCCAGAACGAAGGGGATGAGCTTCATCATCTTCTTGCCGTACACGGAGCAGAGCATGGTCACGATCAGGGTGATGAGGCCGCAGAGCACGCAGACGTAAACGGAAGCGTTCTGCACTGCCACGTCTTCGACCATGTGGGTCACGTTGCCCTTGAACAGATCGCCGACGGCGTTGCCCGCGAGGGACAGACCGATGATAGCGACGGTGGGGCCGATGACGACGGCGGGCATGATCTTATCGATCCAGCCGGTACCGAAGGCTTTGACCAGGATGGACAGCACGACGTAGACCAGAGCCGCGAAGAGCGCGCCGATGACCATGCCGGCATAACCCGCCTGGACGGAGACGGCGCCGGCGAAAGCGGCGAACATGGAGGGCAGGAAAGCGAACGAGGAACCGAGGAACACCGGGCTCTTGAATTTGGTGAAGAGCAGGTAGACCAGGGTGCCGACGCCTGCGCCGAACAGAGCGGCGGTGGGGCTCATGCCGTTGCCGACGATGGCGGGCACGGCGATGGTCGCCGCCATGATGGCCAGCAGCTGCTGGAGGGCGAAGACGATCAGCTGTCCGAAACGGGGCTTGTCTTCTACGTTATAGGTCATGTTCATCAGGAAAGACTCCTCCTTAAGAGATTCTGTATAACTGCACAGCGTTGATCCCGTCCACGGAATCGATCTTGACGCTGATTCGTTCGGCTCTGGCTGTCGGCACGTTCTTGCCGACGAAATCCGCCCGGATGGGCAGTTCCCTGTGGCCCCTGTCGATGAGGACGGCCAGCATGATGCGTTCCGGCCTGCCCAGATCCATGACCGCATCCATTGCGGCCCGGGCGGTCCTGCCTGTGAAGAGCACGTCGTCCACGAGGACGAGGCGGGAATGCTCCACGGGGAAGGGGACGTCTGTCTGGCTGACCTTGGGATCGGGAGAGATCTCGGTCAGGTCGTCCCTGTACAGGGAGATGTCGAGCGTGCCCACGGGGATGTCCGCGCCTTCGAAGGCGTGGATGCATTCGGCCAGTTTCCGCGCGAGAGGAACGCCTCGCTTGCGGATGCCCACGAGGCAGAGACGTTCGCAGCCGTTGTTGCGCTCCACGATCTCGTGGGCGATGCGCATCAGCGCGCGCTGCATGGCGTTCTCATCCATGATCTGGGCGACGTTGTCCATGATCCCTCCGGGCACAAAAAAACTGCCTCCCAAAGGCAGCACACAAGATCCCCCGAACCGGGTTATGCAATTCAGGCATCTTGACGGCCTCTCTGGGCACATTTAAAGATTTCCGGGACTCATGATACCACAATATCTTGTTTGTGCAAACCCGATTTTCCCTTTGGGAAGCCTATATTTAGGAAGTTTAGGCAATGTGCACATACGGCAAGTGCAAAATGACGGCTGATCTGCGGAAATGCCGTTCCTGCCGAACTTGCGCAGGATGACGGCAGGGTATATCATATAGACGAAGACGGAGACCGGGAAGGGAGAAGGAACATGAAAAGATCCGAGATCAATGCGGCGATCCGATGGGCAAAGGCTTATCTGAAGAAGGAGAACATCCGCCTTCCGGCCTATGCATACTGGACGGTCGAGGAATGGAAAGAACATGCTGAGGAGACAGAGCTGATCGAAAGACTCATGCTCGGATGGGACGTCACCGATTTCGGGACGGGTGATTTCGGGAACATCGGGGGCGTGCTCTATACCCTGCGCAACGGAATACAGGACGATCCTACGGCCGGCGTGCCCTACTGTGAGAAGCTGATCGTCATGCATGAGGGACAGCGTCTCCCCAGACACTATCACGTCAGCAAGACGGAAGACATCATCAACCGTGCCGGCGGCACGCTGCAGGTCTTCCTCTGGAACGCCGATCCGGTGACGGGCAGGGAAACGGATTCGGACGTCACGGTCTGGATGGACGGCATCCGCCGTGTCTTCAAAGCGGGGGAGGAGATCCTCGTCACGCCCGGGAACAGCGTGACGCTGACGCCTTATCTGGCCCACGTCTTCGGACCGAAGCTCGGTACGGGCGACGTCATCTGCGGAGAGGTCTCCAAAGTCAACGACGACAGGACAGACAATTATTTTACGGAGCCCACGGCCCGTTTCCCCGAAGTGGAGGAGGACGAGGCCGCCGACGCTCCGCTGTGCGGAGAGTACGGCCGTTTCATCCGCTGAGGCCGTGCATATGAGAAGATCCGCCGGATGGTTTCCGGCGGATCTTTTTTTGTTATGAGATGCGGATCATTCCGTGTAGACGATCTTTCCGGTCTCCGCGCAGCGGCGGTAGTGGCGGAAGAAGTTGTAGCAGATATCACCGTATCCGGGCCACAGAGAATGCTGCAGGTATTCCGTCACGTTGAGACCGACCATGGGGACGCCTTCCGCGTTGTCGATGAGCCATTCCCCGTTGCGCCATTCGCCGTTCACGGTCGTGAGGCTGAAGGAGTCATAGGGACGTCCGATCACGGGGTAGTTGACGAAATCGAAAGCCTCGACGGGATCGATCCCGTTGAATCTGCAGTAGGTCTGAAGGAATTCGAGACCGCCTTCGTTCAGATGGTTGTTCTGGGCGTCCCAGGCGGCGAAGTCGAAGGTGGACGACACGATCATGGCGGGCAGATCGGTATTCTCGTAAAGTTTCTCGGTGCCCTCGGGAAGATTGCGCAGAGGCATGGCCATGGGGCATGCGGCCGCGAACACCTCGGGATGCGCGTTGATGCAGTTGTAGGTGGCCATGCCGCCCATCGAGTATCCGGTGACCCAGACTCTTTCGGGATCCAGTGCGGGATAGGTGTCGAGCATGTACTTCACGAGGCGGGGGAAGACTTCGCCCGCGATCACCGTGATGCCGCTGTGCATGGGCGCGACGATCGCGAACTGTTCGCGTCCCGCGGTCAGGAGGATGCCCGTCTCGTCCAGGAACATGAGGTGGTCGTCGCCGCCGCCGTGGTTGGCGAGAAGAAGAGGCACGCTGTGCGCGGGAGCGGTGTTGTTCAGCACGCACTGCGGCAGGACTTCATACCAGGTGTCCAGATAATCTCCGGCGACGGTCCTTTCGCCCTCGACCGTCTTGACGTCGCTGAAGCGGTCCGCGTCATAGCGGAAGATGACTTCGAGATCGCCGACGACCGTGCGTCCGCTGAAGATCGGGTTCCGGGGAGACAGCGCATAGGCGGGAACGGCAGGGGAGGCCACATAGCCCTGGTAGGCGTTGGCGACAGCGGGTTCCGGATGTCTCGCGGGCAGGTTGGAACTTCTCTGCAGGAAAATGAACATCTCACGGAAGGCGCGTTCCATCCAGTATCCGGGCTTTCCTTCCGTGTCCTTCGCTGTCCTGACCTCGCGGAAGGGGATCGCCTGGTCGTAGAAGGAGGCGACGCCTTTGTCCCAGCGGTAGGCGTTCGTGCCGTTCGCGTCGCGGAATCTGCGCACTGCGGTGTCGCAGGGGTTCACGAGGAATGCAGGGACGCAGCAGGTGACGGCGGAAGCGTCGGACATGGTGCCGCCGTAGGTGAAATAGCCCGCGATGCGTCCGATCAGTTCGTCCCGGGAGCCCGCGATGAAGTCGTTCATGAACGTGGCGCCCGCGCCGATGCCGAACATATAGGTCTTGCCGTAACCCCCGCAGTATTCGCTCTCGGCAGGGATGCAGCGCTCGCCGTCGATCTCGATCATGGCTTTCTGCCGCAGCAGCGCGTTGTGCAGCACGTAGCAGTGCTGACGGTCGGCTTCCGAATAGCCTCCGGCCTTTTCGGGCATCTCGAGCAGGATGGTCCCGACGGCTTCGTCGATCATCCGGATCAGGCCGAGCCCCTCGAGATAGGCGCGCGCTTCGTCTTTCGTTTCAAAGCGCTTTTCGGGGAACACGATGAAGGTCGTGTTGTTGCGGGCGGCGGTCTGTCCGCCGTAGAGGTCAGGGGAGCGGTAGATGTAGACAAGCCCCTCGGGATAGTCTTCCAGTTTCGGGTTCAGGATCTGACGGAAGCGGTCGCCTCCGGACAGCTTTTCAGTCACGGCGACGGCGTGTTCACGGACCTCCTTCAGGGTCTCGAACGTGGCGGGATTGTCCTGCCGGTTCCAGTACTTCAGCATAACGTTTCCTCCTTGTCTCTGTCCCCGATCGGGGGACGGTTCTGTCGTTCTTTCGGGGATATTATACCACGCAGATGCAGAACGGGAAGGGGAGATATCCTTCTCCTCTTCAGAATAAGAAAAAAAGGCAGTTCCGCCTATTTAGCGGGACTGCCGTGTATTCCGGGATATCAGTCGAACTTGATGCTGTTCAGGATCTTGTCGCACATCGAGCCTTCGCTCAGATCCAGGCCGACGATGGCGATGGACACGGCCTTGCCGTCCGCGATCTGGGCGATGTACTCGGTATACTCATAGCCGATGTTCTTGTAGGTGCGTCCCTGGAAGGTGATGCCTGCGAACTCGCGGCTGTCGATCTCCTTGTAGTTCTCGAACTTGTCCTTGTAGAAGTCGAACTTCTCAACGTCCTTCTCCAGCTTGAACTGGATGAATCCGGCGCCCCAGGTATCGGGATCGTCGCTGTCGACCAGTTTGCTTCTGGATTCGTCGTAGGACCAGCCGGACTCGGGAATCTGCATCGTGACCTTGACGGTCGTCTCCTTGTCGGCGAAGGGATGGAGCTCGATGGTGAATTCCTTCATGGGCATGTTGGCCGCAGCCTGCTTCTCCTTTTCCGCCTCTTCGGCCTTCACGATCTCCAGATACTTCGCTTCGGCCTCGGAACCGGTGAAGCCGCTGCTGTTGAAGGAGCTGATCGTATAGACGCCGGGAGCGCCTGCCGCGTCCTTCTCGTCGAAGTTCACGTAGATGAAGTGGGTGGGATCGTCTTCGGAGATCCAGGAGTAGTAGCGCTTGTTGCGGCCCATGTGCTCACTGTATTCCTGTTTGTCGAAAGCGCCCTGCACGCCGAAGTGCTCGGCGAGTTCTTCATAGGTCATGCCGAAGATGTCCTTGGCGACCTTGCTCATCCAGACATAGCCCTTCTGCAGCGCTTCCTCGCTCACGATGCCGTCGCCCTGCGGGACGTCGGAAGGAGCTTCGGTCTTTTCAGGGGCTTTGGTCTCAGCGGGGGCCTCGGTCTTTTCGGGAGCTTTGGTCGCTTCGGGCTTGGCGGTA
>JAEEJN010000021.1 GCA_016281935.1 Bacillota bacterium
CGCGTTGGCCATGAGCATCATGTTCTCGAGCACGCAGGAGCAGTCCGCGATATTGTTTCCGTAATCGATACGGTTCGCGGTCAGGATCAGGACAGGCGCATCGTAATGGAAGTGGTAGAACGCCGTCTTGCTGGCCCGGATCGATCCGGCCATGGATGCGTACATTCCCGGCGTGACCTCCATTTTGGAAAACTCTTCCTTCACGACGTCCGCCAGGGCGGTCAGGATGTCCCGGTCTGTCAGAACGATCAGGTGGGTCGTCTGGTTGTTCCCGCCCGAAGGCGCATAGCGTCCGGCTTCCAGCACCGCTTCGGTCTTTTCACGCTCCGGCATCTCGGGGCGGTATTTTCTCGTGCTCCTTCTGGAGCGGATGAATTCCAGCATATCCATGTCATGCCTCGTATACGGCAAACTCCGCGTTGCCCAGCTGATAGTCGATGAGGTCTCCGTCTTCCGGGATCCCTTCGAAATAGCAGCGGAAGGCCCGGCTGACGCCAGCGTGCGCGGCTACGAGCACGACGGCATCCTTCGGGAGTTCCCGTGTGATCTCGTCCAGGAAAGAATAGACCCTGCGGAAGAGGGAATCGATGGATTCGGAACCGGGATAAGCCGCTTCGTTGCGCTTCATGTTCCAGAAGGCTTTCCGGTCCACTTGGTCGAACGTCAGTCCGACGACCTCGCCGCTGTCCCTTTCCGTCAGTCTTTCATCCACCGTGTACTCCACGGGTCTTCCCATGGCCAGTTCCATCGTACGGATAGCCCTGGAAAGGGGAGAGCAGAACACATGCGTAAAGGGGATCCGGGACAGCGTCTCCCCCGCCTTTCTCGCCTGTTCCTCTCCCAGAGGCGTCAGCGGCACGTCTGTGCGTCCGTCCATGATGCGGGCCAGGTTGCCAGTCGTCTCACCATGGCGCAGAATATAGATCTTCATCAGAAATACCGCACGGGAGCCGGGTTCTCCCTGACCTCCACTCCGTCGTCCTTCCCGATGAAGATGCCGCGGCAGATCGGTGCGAAGCAGCCCGTTTCCACGACACCGGGCCACAGCAGGATCTTCTCGGCGACATCGAAGGGGTGGACGCCCTCGGGCAGATGCAGATCCAGGATGCGGTTCCCCTGATCCGTGACGAAAGGCACTCCGTCCTTCATGCGGAGGGTAGGTCTGTATCCCAGGCTTTCCAGCTTTTCCCGGATATGATCCAGGCCGTAGGTCACGACCTCCACGGGCAGCGGGAACGCACCGAGCACTTCCACGGGCTTGGAGGCATCCATGACCCACCAGACCTCGTCTGAAAGGCCTGCAGCGATCTTTTCACGGAGAAGAGCTCCGCCTCCGCCTTTGATCGAGCGGAAATCGGGCTGGATCTCATCCACACCGTCCAGCGCGATGTCGATATGCTTCACGTCGTCCAGGTTCAGGATCTCGATACCGTTCTCCATCGCGATCTTCGCGGTCGCTTCGGACGTGGAGACACAGCGGATCGAAAGCCCTTCCTCTTTGACCCGGCGGGCCAGTTCCATCACCACATAGTAAGCGGTGGATCCGGTACCCAGCGATACGGTCATCCCGTCCTTCACCTTCTGTGCGGCGGCGGTGCCTGCAAGACGCTTCTGATCCTCTTTCATCCGATGAATCCTCCGTCAACGGTCAGAATCTGACCGGTAATATAGCTGGCCGTATCTCCGGCCAGGAAATAAACAGCTTCGGCGACTTCCTCCGGCATCCCGAAACGGCCGAGCGCACAGGCGTCCGCCAGCTCCGCTCTCTCCTCAGGCGTATAGCCCCGGTTCATCTCCGTGTCGATCAGCCCGGGAGCCACGGCGTTGACACGCACGCCCATGGGGCCGGCTTCCTTGGCCAGTGCCTTCGTGAACCCTTCCAGCCCCGCCTTGGCGGCTGAATAGGCGACTTCACAGGAAGCGCCGCGGCAGCCCCAGACGGAAGACACGTTCACGATCACCCCGTTCCCGCGGGCGTAGAAATCGGGAAGCGCTTCTCTGGACAGGAAAGCGGCCGCTTCCAGATCAAGCGAAAGGATCCGCTGCCAGTCTTCTCTTTCCGTATCGTTCATCAGTCTCCTGAGCGCAGCGCCTGCATTGTTCACGATGACACCCGGGACACCGAGATCCCTGCGGACCTCACGGTAGAGCCGTTCGGCCTCTCCGGGGACGGACAGGTCCGCCCGGTATATGCCGGCGTAGGCGGGCAGCGCGCGGATCTCCTCCGCAAGCGCCTCGGCCTTTTCCTCATTCGAGCAGAAGTGCAAAGCCACGGGGAAGCCCTCGAGGGCAAAGCGCCGGGCTATCGCCCCGCCTATGCCTCCGGAGGCTCCGGTGATCAGCACGGGTCTCATAAGAGATGCGCCCTCACTTCCGCGGGATCTTCCGGCAGAAGCAGGATCGGCGGCACGTCGAGCACCGTCATGGCGCCTGTACGTCCCGCTTCCTTCATGCGGAACAGCGCACGTGCGTAAGCTACGAGCACGGAAGACGTGAATTCGGGATTGCTTCCCAGCTTCAGACTGTATTCCACCAGCTGGGGAGTTCCGTTCGCGCTCTTTCCG
>JAEEJN010000022.1 GCA_016281935.1 Bacillota bacterium
AAGGAAGCTGGATGGGACCAGGATCCATGCATCTGCTTCCTATAAAGCACTCCGGCTTTTGGAACGGCAGAATACAAGATTAACGGAAAGGAGGAAGGCGTCTCCTCTCATGACTGAAGTCACAAGTGTCCGACGCCGAAAATTATGAAAATGGGCATCCCGGGCCGGAAGACGGCTTTCGGCGTGATCGGTATGGGCAGCCGGGGACCCGGTCAGCTGGAAACGCTCCTGCAGATGGAGGACGTGGAGATCTCCGTCGTATGCGATATCTGGCAGGACAGAGCTGACGCCGCAGCGGACATGGTGGAAAAAGCGCGGGGCGTGCGTCCGGACGTCGTGCTCGACGACCGTGAAGTCACCTGCAGGAAAGACATAGAAGGCGTTTTCATATTCTCAAACTGGGAGAACCACATCCGCATCGCCCTCGACGCGGTGAGGAACGGGATCCGTCCCGCCATGGAAGTCGGCGGAGCGAACAGCGTGGAAGAGTGCTGGGAACTTGTGCGGACGAGCGAAGACAGGAAAGTCCCCGTCATGCTCCTGGAGAACTGCTGCTACAACAAAACGGAGATGGCGCTCCTCCGGATGGTGCGAGAAGGCCTGTTCGGCGAACTCGTCCACGTGCAGGGCGGCTACGAACACGATCTGAGGGACGAGATCGGTCTGGGAGACGTGAACCGTCATTACAGACAGGCGCATTTCCTACACCGGAATGCTGAACTGTATCCGACCCATGAACTGGGTCCCATCGCCAAGTATCTGAACCTGAACCGGGGCAACCGGATGGTCAGCCTCGTGAGCGTGGCGTCCAAATCCGCCGGACTTCACGCGTGGCTCAAAGAACACCGGGCCGGAACGGATCTGGCCCGCGCGGAAGTGCATGAAGGCGATATTGTGAACACGATCATCACCTGCGCCGGCGGAGAGACGATCCTTCTGACGCACGACTGCACCCTTCCCCGTCCCTATTCCAGAGGCGGCAGGATCCAGGGCACGAAGGGGATCTGGATGGAAGACAACCGTTCGATCTTCATCGAGGGCAGGAGCCCGGTCGATCCGGGCTACTGGACGCACCGCTGGGAGAGCGACGAGAAATACATGGCCGAGTTCGAGCATCCTCTCTGGAAGGAATATGAATCCTTCGGCATGAGAGGCGGACACGGCGGAATGGACTATCTCGTGCTCAGAGCTTACGTGGAGAGCGTCCAGAACGGTACGGAGCCTCCGATCGACGTGTACGATACGGCGGCATGGATGTCGATCACGGCGCTGAGCGAACACTCAATCGCGTCCGGGAGCCAGAGCGTTCCGATCCCGGATTTCACGAACGGCCGCTGGCTCAGGGAACGCAAGGCAGCGGAAGGCATGTACACACTCGACTGAGAAAAGAGGATATCTCATGAAAAAGATCGCAGTCATCACCGGCGCGTCCAGCGGCATGGGAAGACAGTTTGCCGAGACGCTCGTTCAATTCGGCCAGTACCTGGACGAAGTCTGGGTCATCGCGCGAAGGGAGGAACGGCTCAATGCTCTGGATCTCCCCTACCGCACCCGTGTTCTTCCCATGGATCTTACGGACCGTTCGAACTTCATCCGCTACAGGGAACTGCTCGAAAGAGAAGAAGCCGACGTCCGCCTCCTGGTCAACGCGAGCGGGTTCGGCCGTTTCTGTGCGACCATGGAAGCTGACCTGGAGGAGAATCTGAATATGGTGGATCTGAACTGCCAGGCCGTGCAGGCGATGTGCCAGATCAGTATCCCCCACATGAGCAAAGGCAGCCATATCGTCAACATCGCGTCGGTCGCCGCCGCTCAGCCCATCCCCTACATCAACGTGTATGCCGCGACGAAAGCTTTCGTGCTCTCTTATTCGCGTGCGCTGAACCGCGAACTGAAGAGCCGCGGCATATCCGTACTCGCACTCTGCCCTTACTGGACGAAGACCGAGTTCTTCGACCGTGCCATCGATGAAACGAAGGAGAAGGTCGTCAAAAAATACGTCGCGATGTATTCCCCCGAATTCATCGTTGACCAGGCATGGAAAGCGCTCAGGAAGGGGCGCGAGATCTGCATACCCGGACCCGCGGCATGGTTCCAGTGCCTTCTGACGAAGATCCTTCCGCACTCCCTCGTCATGAAGATCTGGATGGCACAGCAGGGACTGCACTGACAGTACATACAGAACAAGGCCGTTTTCCCGAAGAGAACGGCCTTTTCTTGACAGTATCCGCTGCGGATGCTATAATGATTCGCAAATATGCGCACAAGGAGTGTGATCGCCCGTATGGACGCAGACGGTAAACCTGGAAGTATCCCCCTGAAACTGTATAGAATCGCTGCGGCATACTCGCATCCAAGGGATGAGTATGTCTTTTTGCGTATTGGACGTTTTGACGTCATACGCCGCCGGACACCCGGTAAAGGAGCGGAATGATGGATCACAGAGCCATATGGATCGCGGTCCTGATGATTCTGACCGCTTACTTTTCCGCGACCCAGGCGGCATTCCTCGCCCTGAATAAAGCAAGACTCAAGTCCCTTGCCGAAAAAGGAAACCGGAGGGCCGAACGGGCCATGACCCTTGCCGATGACGAAGACAGGGTCCTTTCTGCCACGCTTACAGGCCACGTCCTGTCCCTGCTGGCACTTGCCGGAACCGCGGCCTGTCTGAATCTGGCATGGTTCCCCGTCGGAACGGCTGCGTGGATCCTTGCGGTCCTTGCGGCTGTGACGGTCCTGATCGCCGAAGTCCTCCCCCGCTCTCTTGCGGACGCCTATGCGGAACGCTATGTCCTCGCCCTCGGCGGATGGATCCGTGCGACCTGCGTGCTCCTCACGCCCCTGACGGCGCTCGAAGCTCTCTGGACGCGCCTGGCAAGAAAAATCTTCCGTGCGGACGAAGATCACAGGATGACGCAGGACGAACTGCTCATGCTCGTGGAAGAAGTCGAACAGGAAGGCAACATCGGCGAAGACGAAAGCAATCTGCTGCGCTCGGCGATCGAATTCACAGACCTGGACGCCGAGGATATCCTGACCCACAGGGTCGACCTGGAAGCCCTTCCCGTCACATCCACGAAGGAAGAGATCGCGCGCTGCTTTACGGAAAGCCGTTATTCCCGGATCCTTCTGTACGGCGAGGACATCGACGACATCGTGGGCGTGCTCCACCTGAAGGATTTCTACTCCGGCATGTCCGTATCCGACAGCCCCGTCGAATCCCTCATGGCTGTACCTCTCTTCGTTCCCAAGTCTGTCAAGATCAGCGATCTTCTAAAACAGCTCCAGAAACACAAGACCCATATGGCGGTCGTCATCGACGAATACGGTGGCACACTGGGCATCGTCACGATGGAAGACATCCTGGAAGAACTGGTCGGTGAGATCTGGGACGAGCATGACGAAGTGGAAGAAAGCTTCCACAAAGTCTCGGAGAACCGATACAGAGTCTCTGCCGACGAGTCCACATCGGACCTGTTCGAACTGTTCGGAATGGAAGCGGAGACCGAATCCGCGACGATCGGCGGCTGGGTCATGGACGAGCTGGAACGTATCCCCGAGGTCGGAGACTCCTTCTCCTTTGAGGATCTCGTCATTACGGTCACCGCAGCGGAAGACCACAGGGTGCTGGAAGTCGAAGTCGAAAAGATCGAAGCGCCTTCTGAAGAGGAATAAAGCAATACAGGGAGACCTCATCCTGAGTCTCCCTGTATTCATATATCAGGAATCTATGTGCGCAGAGACCGTTTAACGGGCCTCTGACGCGGAAAGGAACAGAACATGAGTCTTTCCCCGGATCTTGAACCCAGGGCCGTTCTGGCCGCATTTGAAGCGATAGGCTCCATCCCCCACGGATCGGGCAACACGAAGGCCCTGTCCGATTATATCCTGAACTATGCGCTTGAACGCGGCTGCGAAGCACGACAGGACGAAGCAAACAACGTCATCATCGTCAAGCCCGCGTCAACCGGCTATGAAGATGCGCCTACAGTCATTCTCCAGGGCCACATCGACATGGTGTGCGAAAAAGCTCCCGGCGTGGACTTCGATTTCAGAAGAGACCCGATCCTCATGACGGAGGAAGACGGATGGATCCATGCCCGGGGAACGACCCTCGGCGCGGACGACGGCATAGCAGCCGCGATCTGTATGGCTATCCTGGATGATCCTTCCCTGCCGCATCCCCGTCTGGAAATGATCCTAACGACCGACGAGGAAGTCGGCCTGGACGGAGCCGATGCGCTCGACATGTCGGATATCCGTGGCCGCAGGCTCATCAATATCGATTCCGAGGAAGAAGGCACGATCACCGTTTCCTGCGCGGGCGGCGCCAGGGTCGAATGTTCCCTTCCCTATGCGCGCGTAAGCGCAGAAGGTATCCCCGTCACCATATCCGTATCCGGTCTTCTCGGCGGACATTCCGGGATGGAGATCGACAAAGGCCGTGCGAGCGCCAACTTCCTGCTCGGCCGCATCCTGCTGAACCTTTCACGCTCTTTTTCTCTGCGCCTCATCTCCGCAGAGGGCGGTACGAACGACAATGCGATCGCGAGATCGGCGTCCGCGACTTTCCTTGCAAATCCTGCACAGACACAGGATCTGATGCGTGCTGCCCGTTCGTTCGGCGACAGCCTGTCGAAGGAATACCGCACGGCGGACCCCGGTCTCACCCTCACTGTCGAGTCCGGAAACATCGAATCGGCACTCGTCCTTCCGGCAGACACCTCAAGGAAGGTCTTTGAAATGATCGCTCTCGCACCCCAGGGGATCCAGGAAATGAGCATGGACATCTCCGGGCTCGTCCAGACTTCCCTCAACATGGGCATTCTGCGGACGGATGAGGACAGCGTGAAGCTCATTTTCGCAGTCCGTTCTTCCGTTGCGACCCAGAAGGAGATGCTGATCGAAAGGCTGCAGGTCCTCATGGAGCGTCTCGGCGGCTGCGCCAGAGCCTACAGCGCCTATCCCGCCTGGGAATTCCGCAAGGACAGCGACCTGAGAAACCTGCTCATGGAGACTTACAAAGACCTGACCGGAAAGGACGCCGTGATCTTCGCGACGCACGGAGGTCTCGAATGCGGGCTGTTCTGCGGCAAGATCCCCGATCTGGACTGCGTATCCATCGGGCCCGACATCATGGGCGCTCATACGCCGCAGGAGAAGGTGTCGGTCGAATCCGTCAGGAGAACATGGGAATTTGTGCTTGAAGTGCTCAGAAGGAGCCGCTGAATCACGCGTTCATCTCTCGCAACGGGCAAAACCATGTTCTGTGGATAATTCGGTGAATCGGTTCATATGTGCTTCGCTCCTATGTGAACCGATATACAAATCTTGCAAAAAAGACTCAGGAATGATCTTTCCTGAGTCTTTACTGTTATGCGTTGAATATACAGAGTTATGTCTGCCTGAATCCGTCTATGCTTCCTCTATGGCATAGATATCCGCGACAGCAGCCTCAATCATGGCTTTGTCCGGAAGGATGTCACGCGGAGCGACGCTCAGTATCCGTTTCCCACCGTGGATCGTGAGCAGGCACTGGCTGTAACCTGCAAAATCACGGTTGTTGTCGAGCGGGATCAGGGTGTCCATACGCTCCCAGAATCCCTCGCCACCGTGAGAATTGGCGTAGATGTCTGAGAAACCGCGGCCGGTCACGAGGATCGTGCCCTGAGGACCGCCCTGCGGGATCCACAGCACGTAGGGCGTACCGGTGAGATGGGATCCGTCGCGCGCGATGACCGGATTGCCCGTGAAATCGGGTTCTCCCCAGTCGTTGAGATCTTCCGAGATGCGGAAATACACGGGGATGCGGTCCTCGTTGACCATCTCGTATACCATGACGAACCTTCCGTCGGGAAGAGACGCAATGATGGGCATGCCGGGGCGGAGCGTATCGTCCGGATAGGCTACGTCGATCACGATGTCCGACCAGGTCCTGCCGCCGTCTGCGGAACGCATATGCGCAAGCAGCTGGTTGTAGTGATCCGATCCCAAAAAGCGCTCATCCGAATAGAAGCAGTAGAGCATATGATCCGGACCTTCCATAAGGAAGGGCTCCCAGACGGGACGGTGCATCTTGC
>JAEEJN010000023.1 GCA_016281935.1 Bacillota bacterium
AGGCGGCAAGCTTCTCGACGAGGTCCGTGCGAAGGCCGTGGCCGTTGTAGGTGTCGGCGGGTTTGAGGGAGATGAATCCCAGTTGCAGCGTGAAGCCTTCGGGTGCTTCGATCACGAGGCGGGCATCCTTGTCGTCATCGTTCGGCACGAAAGCCGCGTCATAACGGGAGTAGCCGTTAGATTTGACCATGAAGCAGGTCTCCGCGTACACGGTGCAGCCGCAGGAAGAAACCAGCTTGACTTTGACCGCATGATCGCAGCAGGATTTGGCGAACATGAAGAAATTCAGCGCACGGCCTTTGACAGCGGGCACGCCCTGATAACCGATGTTGCAGATCCTGCCGCCGTCTTCGAATTTGACCTTGAGGGAGACCTTGCGGTTCGCGTTCAGAGTGTCTTCGGCATCCAGAGACATCTCAGCTTTCTCGGCGTACCAGGCAGGGATGGGCGTATAGGGCGTCTTGTTCTCTTCAGGCCAGCGGGCCAGACCTTCGCCATGGGTGAAGTCGCCCTTCCAGCCAGTTTTGGATGTGAAAAATGCGTTCTCTTCGTCCGCGGAACAGCATTCATCGGGGATCAGGGAATCCTCAAAGGTGTTGTCGCGGATCATCTCGGGATACACACCACCGTCACCGGAACGGTTGATGTCCTCGAAGAAAAGACCGTACAGGCTCTCGGTCACGGGGAATTTGGGATCCCCGGTCCTGATCGTGATCTTAGTCATACATTGCTCCTTTCATTTGGAAGCTTTTCAATGCTTCCAACCGTCTTTTGCCTTCATGATAGCGGTTCACGGCGCAAAACACAAGAGACAGATCGGACAAAGCGTACGGCCGCAAAAAGAAAAAGCCCGGGATAGATGATTTTCCCGGAGCTTGCGTCTGTATACTATTCGTCTTCCGTATACCCAAGTGCTTTGAGTGCCGCAGGACTGTCTCTCCAGCCCTCCTTGACTCGGACCCAGATCTGAAGGTTCACATGGCCCTGGATCAACTCTTCTATGTCCTCACGGGCCTGACTGCCGATAAGACGGAGCATTGACCCGCCTTTGCCCAGAACGATGCCTTTGTGAGAAGCTTTTTCTACATACAGATCCGCATGGATGTCAGTGATGTGTCCGCCCGGCCGGGTCTTCATGCGTACGATCTCCACGCCGATACCGTGGGGGATCTCTTCTCCAAGGTTGCGAAGCGCCTTCTCGCGGATGATCTCCGCGATCATCGTGCGTTCGGTCTGATCGGTATACATGTCTTCCGGGAAATAGGGAGGCCCTTCCGGTATAACTGTGTGGATCTCTTCCAGCAGCTCGTCCAGGCCTTCCCCCGTAGAGGCCGACACAGGAAGGATTGCTTTGAGGAAAGGATACTCACCGAGGAAAGCGATCTTTTCCAGAAGCTGTGCCTTATCAGGTATGCGATCGATCTTGTTCAGTACCGCATAAACGGGAAGATCTTTCTGCCGGCCCAGAAGTTCCAGAAGGGCCTTATCGCCGCCGCCGAAAGGAGCGGTTGCGTCGAACAGCGCGAGGACCGCATCCGTTTCCTCCAGTGCATGACCTACGGACGAGACCATATAGTCTCCCAGCCTGTTGCGCGCTTTGATGAGTCCGGGTGTATCCACGAATACGATCTGACAGTCCTCTTCCTGAAGAACGCCGCGAATGGCATTGCGCGTAGTTTGGGGTTTGGCAGAGACGATGGATACCTTTTCCCCTACGATCCGGTTGATGAGCGTAGATTTCCCCACATTGGGACGTCCGACAACCGCCACGAAACCGGAATAATAAGGTTCTTCCTCCTCTTCTTCTGCTCCGTCTTCATCGCGGGTCAGGCCTACAAGGGAAAGAGCTTTTTCTTCCATATCGCGCATGATGCGCTTGTCCTCTTCTTCCTCGTGATCATAGCCGAGCAGATGCATCATGGAGTGAACGATGAGATAACCGACCTCGCGCTGCAGTCCGTGTCCGAATTCCTCTGCCTGCCGTTCCGCTGTCTCCATGGAGAGCACGATGTCGCCCAGGAGCACTTCTCCCGTTTCGGGATCCCTGTCCACATCGTCTTCTTCCCAGACCTCGTCCGTATCTTCCTCATCGTAGTCCTCTCCATAGTCAAGAAGAGGAAAGCTAAGAACATCTGTCGAAGCGTCTACGCCACGGAATTCACGGTTCAGTTCCCGTATGCCCTCGTCATCCGTCAGAGTCAGGCTGACCTGAGCATCCGGAATCGCACCGTGTACGGTCAGTGCGGCCCGGACAAGTTCCTCCAGCCACTTCTCGTCTACGGGATAACCTTTGGGGTTCTCAGTCAGTACTGTCATTCTTCTTCCTCCGGTGCGTTTTCATCCGGAATATCCTGAACCGGAGCCTCAGGCTCACGGGCGGTCGGAGCAGGTTTCTGCGCAGACGTTGTCTGTCCGTTCACCGCTTCCATGCTCGGATACTCGATGCGTTCATGATAGACGCTGCGAAGGATGCGGATGAAAACCTGGATGATCCGCTCGATATCGCGAAGCGTCACGTCACACAGATCCAGCTGATTATCGTTGAACTTGCCCTTGATGACGTTGCGGACCATGGTCTCGATCGATTCTTCCGTAGGATGCTTGAGGCTTCGCACCGCAGCTTCCGTGGAATCAGCCATCATGATGAGAGCGGCTTCACGCGTAGAAGGTTTGGGACCGGGATAACGGAAATCTTCTTCCCTGAGCGATTCAGGATGTTCCGCTGTCTGCTTGGCTTTATAGTAGAAATAGGTCTGCATCGTGTCGCCATGATGCGTTGCGATCATGTCGATGATCTCCTGGGGGAGCCTGGCTTTGCGAGCCATTTCCACGCCGTCCGTAACATGGGCAACAAGGATGCGGGAGGACAGTTCGGGGCTGATGTCATCATGGGGATTGGGTCCTGTCTGGTTTTCTTTGAAGAAAACCGGACGGGAAAGCTTTCCGATATCATGATAATACGCTCCTACACGGACCAGCAGCGGGTTGCAGCCGATCTCTTCGGCTGCGGCTTCCGCCAGGTTGCCCACGATGACACTGTGATGATAGGTCCCGGGCGCTTCCACAAGCAGACGCTTGAGGAGGGGCTGGTTCGGATTGCAGAGTTCCATCATCTTCATGGGAGTATTGAGCTGGAACACAGCTTCCCACAGGGGCATGGTGCCCAGAGCGAGAACGCCGGACAGGATGCCGCAGGACAGTCCTACCAGGGCGAATGAGCCAAGGCGGCTCCAGTCCATAGCACCCTGCAGGAATGCAAATGCCGCATAGAGAAGGCCCTGCGCCGCTCCGGTTGCCAGACCGACCCAGATGAATGCGGAACGGGAGCTTCTCCGGTTGATGAGATTGACCGCGAGGATGCCGGATACGATACTGGCCAATATGACAGGAACCATGTCCGCCACGGTGGCATTTCCGGACGCATAGACAAGCAGGCCCACATATAGAGCGAGAACGGTCTGCGTGACCATGGCCATCCGCCGGTTGAACAGGCAGGCAACGAGCATCGCAGCGAGTCCCGTCACGACAAGGTACGGAGAAACGTGAACCGTGAGGAATGTGAGTACGGCGGTCAGCGTTACGACCATGACCCACAGAACGAGATTATACTTCGTCAGGAGTTCAGCTTTTTCAAAGCCAGAGAGATACATCCACAGGACGATGACCAGCAAAGCGAAAAGCATGAGATAGGCGGCATAGGGCTGCCATCTGACTTCAGTGTCTCCCGATACCAGGCCGAGATTCACAAGCATCTGGTACTGGGCATCTGTCACGACTTCACCTTCACGGACGATTGCCTGTCCCTCACGAACGATGACGTTCGCGACAGAAGCGGCTGCATCCTCGCGGGCCTCCAATGTCGCTTCTTCGTCAGCAAGGAGATTTGCGCGAAGATAACGATTCACGATCTCCATGCCGATACGCTGAGCGGAAGAAGACAGATTGCGCAGCGGGTTAGTCAGGTTGTCTCCGATCTTGGAGATCTCGATATCAAGGAGTCCTTCCTTGATGCCGGACTCGAGAGAAGCTGAAACCTGTTCCATTACGATCTGGCGCACAGAATCAAAATCGGAATCCGTCAGAGCCAGGAGAGCGGTCAGATCCTGATAAGTGAAGAAATCAGGCATCTCGTCCATGGCGGATGCAATGAATTCAGCGTGATATCCATCCTGGTAAACAGGCGTGGGTGTGGGAACCGGCGTAGGAATGGGAGTCGGTTCAGGTGTCGGGACAGCCGTGGCTTCCTGCTGCACACCCTCTTCTTCCCCGTCTTCGTCGGCTTTAGGCGAAGGAGTCGGGACGGGAGTGGGAACAGGCGTCGGAGAGATCGTCTGGATCGGGTTCTGCGCTGCCGCCTGCTGTTCCTGTGTCACAAGGATCCGGTCTTCCTGAGCGGCGGAGCGGATGGTCGCCAGGCTTTCAAAAGCACCTGTGATATCAGCAAGAACGCTGTCTGTCGTAGACTGATCCTGGACGAATTTTTCGGACACCGCATTCCGCGCAGCTTCCCGGGCTGCTTCCGTAGAGACGGTATCCTCCACAGCTCTGGGTGCCAGTATCGTCTCTTTGGCCACGTCCCCGGCGGCAAGCTCGAGCTTGGTGCCGGAACTGTTCCACACGAGAAGTCCATAGCAGACCGTCAGCGCGACAAGAACTGAAACCGCACGGGCGATTCTTCGTCTTGCTGAAGCAAGACGCTGGAGAGCTCTTCGCGGGCCCTTCTCCCTTCCGAGGTCTTCAGGAAGCTGGGAAGAAACGTCTTTCCTTCTCATGATTTTCTCCTTTGATCCCAAGGCGCACGTTCGCGTTCAGGACGGCGGTTCTGCCCCGCCTTGTCATAAGCGGCTACGATCGCCTGCACGAGTTCATGCCTTACGACGTCTTTAGCCGTCAGATGGCAGACAGCGATATCGTCCACACCTTCCAGGATCGAGATCGCATCCACAAGACCGGAGCGCTTGTCTCCGGGAAGATCGACCTGGGTGATATCACCCGTGATGATCATCCGGCTGCCCTGGCCCAGACGGGTCAGGAACATCTTCATCTGCTCGCGGGTCGTATTCTGGGCTTCATCCAGTATGATGAAGGAATCGTTCAGCGTACGCCCGCGCATATAGGCCATGGGAGCGACTTCGACCTGTCCTTTCTCCACCATGCGCTGGTAGGCTTCAGCGCCGATCATGTCATAGATCGCATCATAGAGAGGGCGGAGATAAGGATCTACCTTGTTCTGCAGATCACCGGGCAGGAACCCAAGCTTCTCCCCTGCTTCAACGGCCGGACGTGTCAGGATGATGCGGGCTACCTGTTTGTTTTTGATCGCCATGACAGCCATGGCCATGGCGAGATATGTTTTGCCCGTACCTGCAGGACCGATAGCAAAGGTCACCGTGTTGTCCTTCATGGCCTGCACATAACGCTTCTGCCCCACGGTCTTGCATTTGATCTGTCTGCCGCGGTATGTAACGAGCACCATGCCGCTCATCATCTCGGATATGAGATCCGCATTTCCTTCTCTGGCCAGCGCGATGGCGTAGCGGATGCGGGAACGGTCGATCGTCTCGTTATGCTCGATCATGGCCAGCAGTCTCTCGATCACGTCCGAGGCGATCTGCACATTCTCTTCGGCGCCTTCCAGCGTCAGTTCTCTCTCCTCAGCGTGGATGCGCACACCGGTCTCATGCTCCAGCACCTGCAGGTTTTCGTCAAAAGCGCCGAACAGGGCCAGTAGCGCCGCATTCGTCGGCACCTCCACCCTGCGCAGAGTCGTGGTTTCTTCCATTCGGTTCCCTTTCCGTATATCACCGTCTTGCCCCGGTTTCGGGGCCTGATCGGGCTTTTTGCCCTTTTTCGATATGTATTGTATCACAGGCGGCCGATCCATGTCCACATGGAGCGGGCTGCGGAAGACCCCCGAGCGATCGGACAACAAAAAACCCGGAGCCTTTCCGGCTCCGGATCTTCTGCTGTTACATCGAGCGCTTGCTCCGCTTTCTGCGAGCGGCTTCCTGCTTCTTTTTACGCTTGACGCTGGGCTTTTCATAATGCTCACGCTTGCGGACCTCCGCCAGGACGCCGGCGCGCGCGCATTTGCGCTTGAAACGCTTCAGAGCGCTTTCCAAGGACTCGTTTTCGCCCACACGAATTTCAGACATACCATTTCCCCCCCTTCAATCGAAGGATCGCACGGCCGGACAATCCGTCCGTGACTTATTAAGTATAAAGGAAGGCCGGTCGTATGTCAAGCCAGACTTTGAAGAAAAATCGTTCTCTTACTGGAGTCCGACCGCGGCACGGTTCTCTTCTGCGGCATGCGCCATGGCGGTCCACCATTCAGGTTCGCCTGCCTTCTTCTGCCATATGGCTGTGCCTCCCAGGGAGTACTCCCGGACGAGTGCAAACTTATTCCGGAGAGAGACCTCATCTTCCAAGAAGATCCTGTGGACTGATCCTTCAATGTCCCGGAACGAATACATGAGAATGCCGGAAGGTTCCTGGCGGACTCCTCTCGCCAGCCATTCATCTACTTCAAACACACGGTTCGCAGCGGAAAGCGTTCCTGTTTCAAGAAGCGCTTTGACCTCAGCCGACGTCACAGTGATCCGGCCTGTATAGGTTTCTTCTGTTCCTTCATCCCGCCAGAAGTCCACGCCGTGCATCGGGATCCCCAGAAGGATTCTGGGGCTTGGAACGTCGCGAAGAAGCAGTTCCAGTCTGTAGCGCACCCAGTCTTCTCCCGCAACAGGAGCGATGACGCCTTCTTTATGCCCGTCATACGTCATAACGTTCACATAATCACACACATGGGCAAGGGCTGCTCTGTCATAAGCCTGGTAGGGTGACCGCGACGGAGTGGCCATGGGAACCGTCACGCAGACGCTGAGGATCCTGTCTCCGACAGCTTCCCTGACTGCACGCGCAAAATCCGTGAAGCGGTCTGTATCATCCGGATCCATATTCTCGAAATCCAGATCGATCCCGTCCAGCCCCCATGCCTTCGCCCTGCGTCCGATCTCTTCAGCAATCCGGGCGACATTCTCCGGATCGCGCACGACCGCGGCAGTCGCTTCCGGAACGAATCCGACGACAGTGGCCCATACCTGTGTCCCTGCCGCATGAGCATCTGACACGAATGACACAGGATCGAAGGATGTATAACCCATCTCAGAAAGATCTTTCAGAGCAGGCCCGTCCTCTTCCATGACCAGATCCATCCACATGGGACAGATGACATCCAGTCCGTCACGTCCTTCAAAAACGAGCGGTCTGTACTCCCAGGCCATAAACAATGCCGGCTCTGTCCGCGGAATCACATTATGCCGCCAATCATCTGCCGGCAGCGGCGTGACAAGCTTAAGATCCGGAAGCGCGCTGTCCGGTCGCCAAGCACACCCGCCCAGGAGCGAGGCCAGCATGAGACATGCGATCACAGTCGAACAGACGCGTTTCATCTTCAGGTTCCTTTCATTTAGATTGCGTTATCAGTATAACACGGACCGGATTCATAAAAAAGCAAAAAAACGGAAGGAAAAACTGTAACGAATGTCGAATAGCGTAAAAGACAGATTGGGAAAGCCGTTATTCGCTTTCCGACATGCGGAGGTCATGCATGAAGAAAAAATGGATCCTGGCACTGGATCAGGGCACTACCTCGAGCCGCGCCATCCTCTTTGATACGTCCGGCATCGCCCGTGCCAATGTCGCCGAGGAATTCACCCAGTACTTTCCTCAGCCCGGATGGGTGGAGCATGATCCCTGGGATATCTGGAACACGACGAAGAACTGCATGCAGGAAGTTCTGAAACAGGCCGGCATCAAGCCGGAGGAAATTGCTGCAATCGGCATCACGAACCAGCGCGAAACCGCACTCGTCTGGGACAGAAGGACCGGGAAACCCGTCTATAACGCCATCGTCTGGCAATGCCGCCGCACGGCAGATGCCTGTGTCCGTCTCCGGGAAGAAGGCTGGAATGAGATCCTCAGGCGCAAGACAGGGCTCATGGCAGACGCGTACTTTACGGCCACGAAAGTAGCATGGATCCTGGACAATGTACCCGGTGCCCGCAGACGCGCTGAACAGGGTTATCTCATGATGGGCACTGTGGATTCCTGGCTCATGTATAATCTGACAGGCGGCAAGGTCCATGCGACCGATTTCACGAACGCTTCGCGTACTCAGCTGTTCAACATCCACACTCAGGAATGGGATCCGACCCTTCTCAAACTGTTTCGTATTCCCGACACGATGCTGCCCAAAGCCCAGCCTTCCGGCTCTTTCTTCGGCATGACCGATCCGGAGATCCTGGGCTGTGAAGTACCCATTCACGGCGTTGCGGGCGACCAGCAGGCTGCGCTCTTCGGCCAGGCCTGCTTCAAGGCCGGCAACGTCAAAAACACATACGGCACCGGATGCTTCCTTCTCATGAACACCGGAGCGCGCGCGGTCCAGAGCCGAAACGGTCTGCTGACTACCCTGGCCGCCACAGTAGAAGGAACGCCGGTCCAGTATGCGCTGGAAGGCTCTGTCTTCACAGGCGGCGCAAGCATCCAGTGGCTCCGTGATCAGCTTGGACTCATCTCTTCCGCTTCGCAGTCCGAAGAACTTGCCCTGTCTGTTCCTGATACGGGCGGTGTATACCTTGTTCCCGCTTTCACCGGTCTCGGCACCCCCTGGTGGGACATGTTCGCCAGAGGCACGCTGTTCGGGATGACCCGCGGGACCAGCCGTGCCCATCTCGTACGCGCAGCCCTTGAATCCATTGCATTCCAGAGCAGGGACGTTCTTGACGTCATGATCAAAGATGCCGGTTACCCTGTGACTTCGCTCAAGGTGGACGGTGGTGCATCCGCAAACGCTTTCCTCATGCAGTTCCAGGCAGACATCATCCAGCGTCCCGTAGAACGCCCTGCTGAAGTGCAGACAACAGCCCTTGGTGCAGCCTACCTCGCCGCTCTCTCCGCCGGCTTGTTCAAAGACCAGAACGACATCGTGGAAAACTGGACCCTTGAGCGTACTTTCCAGCCTCAGATGACAAGGGAGGAATCCCAGAACCGCTACGAAGGCTGGCAGCACGCAGTCCGTCAGGCGATCGCCTACACGAAAAAGGACTGAGTCCGACGCTGAAAAGATACCGCAGGCTTCCGAGATCCCGTCTCGGAAGCCTTTACTGTAATGAAGACGTTCTTGAACAGGCTCGATGATTATTGCTTTATTGAGTTAACTCGGTATTGACAGTTTCATTTCCATGTGCTATAATGGCCGCAACATTCAAGGAAGGAGGCCTGTCACATGACACGAAACGTCCCGGAATCTGCCGTGTCTTGCAGAATGGCCGGCAAAGCTGCTGTTCCCTGCGCTTTGCTTTCTTCCTATTTCCGCTTTAGCTTTAGCTCCTTACCCGTCTGTAAGAAGCGTTTTGCGTGAGCGGTCAGACAGTTCACCAGGCGGTTCTTCCGGACGGAAGGACCGCTTATTGTTTTGACTCCCCATATATAACAGAAAGGATACAACATGAGCGAAAGAAAGCATCTCATTTATGATCCTGCACGTGAATGCATGAGCCGGGATGAACTGACTGCCCTGCAGAACGCGCGTCTCATCGAGACCGTGAAAAGGGAATATGAAAACGTACCCATGTATCGCTCCCGGATGGATGCCAAGGGCATACGTCCCGAAGATATCCATGGTGTAGAAGATCTGAAACATCTTCCTTTCATGGACAAGCGGGATCTGCGCGATTACTACCCCTTCGACCTTCTTGCCGTCCCTCAGAGTGAGATCGTCCGCATCCAGGGTTCTTCCGGCACCACCGGCAAGCCTATCGTATCCGGTTATACACGCAATGACGTAGATATCTGGAGTGAGATGATGGCCAGAACCCTGACTGCTGCCGGCTGCACAAAGGAAGACAAAGTCCAGGTAGCCTACGGCCTCGGACTGTTCACAGGCGGTTTCGGAGCCTATCAGGGAGCAGACAGGATCGGGGCTATGGTCGTCCCCATGTCCAGCGGCAACACACAGCGTCAGATCCTCATGATGAAGGATCTTGGCGTGACGCTCCTGTGCTGCACTCCTTCCTATGCCACCTATCTTGGCGAGACCATCCGTGATATGGGTCTCGTACCCGGACGTGACATCAAGCTCAAGGCAGGCTGCTTCGGTGCCGAGCCCTGGACGGAAGAAATGCGCATCCATCTTGAAGAGCTGCTTGGGATCGATGCCTGCGATATCTACGGTCTGACAGAGATCGCCGGCCCCGGAGTAGCCTTCGCCTGTCTCGAGAAGGAAGGGATGCACGTCAACGAAGACCATGTGATCGCAGAAATCATCGATCCTGTGACGGAGCAGCCGCTGCCTTATGGTCAGAAGGGCGAACTTGTTTTCACAACCATCACCAAAACCGGCATGCCCATGCTTCGCTACCGCACCCACGACATCTGCTATCTGACTGATAAGCCCTGCGACTGCGGCCGCACCTTCGCCCGCATGAGCCGCATCACCGGCCGGACAGACGATATGCTGGTCATCCGCGGAGTGAACGTGTTCCCGAGCCAGATCGAAACTGTACTCGTGGCGACCCAAGGTGTCGCACCGCACTATATGCTTATCGTGGACCGCGTCAACAATTCCGACACGCTCGAAGTCCAGGTGGAAATGACTGAGGAAATGTTCTCCGACACCGTAAGCCACATCGAAGAAGTCCGCCGCCACATCACGGAGCAGATCCGTTCCGTCGTGGGCATCACGGCAAAAGTCAGTCTGATGGCGCCCAAGTCCATGCCCAGAAGCGAAGGCAAGGCCAAGCGCGTGATCGACAATCGCAAACTGTAACGAGAAGGAGGCATCTACCATGATCCAGCAGCTGTCTGTATTTCTTGAAAACAATCCCGGCACTCTGCGCGCCATGACCGAGATTCTCGGCATAGGCGGCGTTGACCTGCTCGCCCTGTCTCTGGCCGACACCCAGAGCTTCGGTATCGTTCGTCTGATCGTATCCTCTGAACAGATGTATACGGCCCTTGGTCTCCTGAAGGACAACGGCTATATCGCCAAAATGAATCATGTGATCTGTGCCTGCGTGCCCGATCGTCCGATGGGGCTGTCTGAGCTTCTGAGCGTCATCGAAAGCGCCGGCCTGTCCGTTGAGTACATGTACTCCTTCCTTCGGGCTTATGCTTCCGGTACTGCGCTCATGATTCTGCGTATGAACGACGGCAATCTTGCCGAATCCGTGTTCTCTGAAAAAGGGATCCGCATGCTGAGCCAGGAAGAGATCGATTCTCTCTAAGGGCGTACATACAATACAGGCCCGGGAAGTGCTTCCCGAGCCTGTTTTTTCATCTGATCATTCAGGACAGAGTCTGTTCCGGCAGCTGCTCCATCATGAGATGGAGTATCTCTCTGTCGGTCTCCGCCATACCGTCACGAGCAAGCCGTCCGATGATTCGGATCGTGTTCTCCACGCCTTTTTTGACGAGACCGTCGCCTCCGTAGAACTGATTGCCCCCATCCTTATACATCGTAAGGCCCAGCAGACCTGCATCCACGGCAGATGCGACTTTGGCTGCACAGCTGGCTTTTGCTCCGTCGCAAACGATTCCCGAGTTTACTGCGAGTCCGTTCACGACGGTGTGAGCGATCATATCGAATCTGCCGCCCATGAGGAATGCGATGCCTGCTGCAGCGCCAACTCCTGCTGAGACAGCTCCACAATAAGCTGAAAGCCTGCCCACACCCGTCTTTAGGTGGATCGTCACAAGATTCGAAACGGCAAGTCCTCGGTAGAGCTCACTCTCTTCGATCCCATTCTCTCTGGCCCAGACGATGACGGGAACGGATGCGGTGATACCCTGATTTCCGCTTCCCGAGTTGATGATGACCGGCATCTCACAGCCATTCATTCTGGCGTCCGAACCGGCTGCCGCCCACGCTCTCAGACGGAAAGGCAGACTGTCCGAAACGGACAGAAGCGTCCTGCCGATGTTAGCTCCGTAGCTGTTCCGCAGTCCCTCCTCACAGATCGCCATGTTACAGCGGATCTGGGGTTCCAGGACCGGGCGAAGGAACTCAGGGTCGATCTTTTCTGCAAAAGAAACGATATTCTCTACGCTCAGGCAGGAGCGGTCCGTCCCGCCGCCTTCATCGGAAACGTAGGGAACGTCCAGCAGCACTTCATCTCCGCGGCGTTCACAGACGATATTGGTATGATATCCTGCAATCCGGACATAAGCACTTTCTTCTCCAGCGCTGCCTGAGATCCGGATATCGAAGACCTCGTCTGAAGAAAGGCAGCTGAGTTCAAAGTCCAGTGCATCCATGTAAGGACGGATCCGGGCGATGTCCTCGTCCGTCACGTCTGACAGGACTTCCAGCTGCCGTGAAGCATCTCCCACGACGATCCCGGCTGCCACAGCTGCCGCGATTCCCCGCAGCCCGCCTGTATGAGGAACTATGACGCTCTTTACGTTCTTGAGAATGTTGCCGCTGACTTCCGTTACGACCTTTTCAGGGATTCTACCCAAGATCTCCCTCATTCTCGCCGCAGCATAGGCAAGCGCGATCGGCTCCGTGCATCCCATTGCGGGAAGGAGCTCCTCTTTCAGAATATCCAGATAGGCCCGATCAAGATCGGTCATGTCATCATTTCTCCTTTTTCAGTGATGGGCTATTTGCCGCCGCTTCCGAATTCGTAATCCATCAGGATGATTCTGGATATTTTCGTATCCTCAGTGCAGATATAATAGATCCAGAAATCACTGTCTTTCATATAGGGATTGTCGTAGGATACTTCCACCCTGCCGCGGAAAACAGCAACGCTCCAGAGATCCAGATCCTTCGATTTGGGGAAGGTCAGCTCGATCTTCTTCTTTGTATGGAGCAGGTGAATGCCTCCATAGGTTTCCACTTCCGTCGTTGTGATCTTGACTGCACGGGTACGTCCCTCAGGCGTATATATGATGGAAACACCGTCGTCGTCATAAAAGCACTCCACATAGCCGTCCTTGAACGATTCCGAATCGACACGGTCCGGTTCACCAAGGCCTTTCTCCATCTGCTCGCGATCCATATCGTAATGCAGTCGGGTTCCGTCCTGCAGTGTAAAGGCTTTCGGTTCATTCGCCCCTTTTGGTGCACAGCCGGATAAAGCTGCAAGTACAAGCACAAGCATAAGAACCAGACAGAATACCGGGAGCCTGTTTTTTCTGTTCATCTACACCTCCGCAAAACATATACAAGTATAACCGAGCACGGATCAATTCGCAAGTTTATCTGCGGTTCCGCATCCGTTCAGCTCGATGCTTCATTGACTTCGAGTCTCTCATAGGCTATCCTAAACAGGAAAAACAGGACTTGGCAGATCCGCCGTCCGGAAAGAGGTCGCCGCCATGCATTTCGTCATCCTGAGCCTGAATCCCGGTTATGACAGATGGGCAATGATCGAGAAGCCTTCTGCTCTGCCGGCGGTCACCCGTGCCTCCCGTGCCTTCTCTCTTCCCGGCGGCAAAGGCATAGATGTTGCCCGCTGCCTGCACGCGCTCGGTCATGAGGATTATCGCTGCTTTACCTTTCTCGGCGGACATCAGGGAGACGAGATCGCCCGCGCCTGCAGAGAAGAAGGACTGAACATGGAATCAGTACGGATCGCCGGTGAAAGCCGTTTGAATCATACGAGTGTCTACCTGTACAGGAACGAGACCTTTACCGTCAACGAGGAAGGTCCTTCCGTCACTCGGGAAGAAACCGAATCTCTCATACGCAAGGTAAAACTCGCACTGGACAAATCTCCCGGTTCGGTCCTCACCATCTGCGGTACGGCGTGCCCGGGATTCACCCCGGATGATTTCTGCGTTCTGGCCGACTATGCGTCGCGTACCGGGCACGAAACAGCCATAGATATAGGAGGGGCAAACTTGGTCCCTCTGTCTCATACTGCTCCCTCGCTGCTCAAGATCAACAGGCAGGAATTCCTCCATGCGTTCGGATTCGACGGATGGAAAAGGACACCTCACGTTTCTTCCTGGATCAGGGAGAATCGGATACCTGTCCTCATCCTGACAGACGGAGCTGCAGGTTCCTGCACCCACACTTCAGACACCAGTCTGTATGCAGAACTGCCCGAAGGATGCGGCGGACCTTATGGAGTAGGATGCGGAGATGCATTTTTCGGAGGATATCTCTCTGCGTGGTCGGAATGTCTTCCCATGGATGACAGGATCCGTCGTGCAAACGCCTGCGGGATCTCCAACAGCCGGGCTCTTCGCTGCGGTTCCGTGGATGCGGGCGAAGTCAGTGCGCTTCAAGACCGTATTCTCATTTATCCCTGTCGCTGATCCGCTCCAGGATCCGGATGATCCATGCCTCAAACACTGCCGCTGCCTTTTCCGCAGCGGCATTCACTTCTTCACCCGACAGCGGCTGCTGTGAGATGCCTGCAGCCATGTTCGTGAGGAGAGAGATTCCCAGCACATCCATTCCGGCATGCGCTGCCGTCATGGCTTCATGTACTGTGCTCATGCCCACAGCATCCGCTCCCAGGATCCGGAACGCCCTGATTTCTGCGGGGGTTTCAAAATTCGGTCCTGTACAGTACCAATACACGCCTTCCCGAGGCAGAAATCCCAATCCTTCCGCAGCCTGCCTCGCCTCGATTCGAAGTCTCTCCGAAAAGACCCGGCTCATGTCAGGGAAACGCGGTCCGAACGCATCTTCGTTCGGACCGATCAGAGCGTTGGCCCAGGGCAATCGGATGAAATCAGAAAGCAGCATAAATTCACCGACAGAAAACCCGGGATTCACGGCTCCTGACGCATTGGTAAGGATCACGGTATTCACACCCATCAGTTTTGCAGTACGGATCGGAAAAGAGACCTCCGCGGCTGAGAATCCTTCATATACATGTGTGCGGCCCTGCATGAGCAGAACAGGTACACCGGCAAGCTCAGCCACGATCAGCACGCCTTTATGGCCCGGTGCCGAAGAAACGGGAAAATGTGGGATCTCTCCATACGGGATCCGGACAGCCTCTTTCACCCGGTCTCCCAGCCCTCCAAGGCCGGAGCCAAGTACTACAAGCACCTTGGGAACAAAACCGGGCAGCCTGTTTTTCAGACAGGACGCACTTTCTTCATAATCAGATAGAGAAAACATCATTATCTCCTGAAAAACCCTCCGCACTGCGGAGGGTGATTGGTCTTTGATGGATTATCAGTTCTGAGTGCGGCTGAACTGAGCCGTGGCATCGATCAGATCCACACAGGCATCGATACTCAGGTAAGACGTGTTCAGAAGGAGTCCATAGGCTTCCCTGTCATCCCAATTATGATCCGTGACGCTGCGGTAGAATTCAGAACGGTTCCTGTCAAAACGGCGCATATTCTCCTGTGCTTCCTTTTTCGACAGTTTATAGTGTTCCATGCAGCGGCGCAGGCGGTCTTCATTCGAAGCATACATGAAAACACGCAGAACCTTGGGATTGTCTCTCAGGATGTAGCCGGCAGCACGCCCTACGATGACACAGGGGCCCTGGTTGGCTGCGGACATGATGATCCGAGACTGTTCCTGGAACACCTGTTCTCCGGGAGAAAGGGGGATTTCGTTGGGGTTGATGACCTGACCGGCCATGATCAGCGAATACAGGAGGCTGTTTGTGTTGCTCTCCTCCAGCTTCGCCACACGTTCCGGCAAGGCATCCAGGTTTTCGGCCGTCATTTCAAGGATCTTGTGATCCAAAAGGGGCACGCCCCATTTGTCGGCCAGCTTTTCAGCGACCTCACTGCCTCCGCTTCCGTACTGACGCTCGATCGTAACGATATGATATCTGCTCATGGGTGCCTCCTTTATGTATAAGACAGGGAGTTCAGAATAGACCGTTAAACAGCGCACTTGCGCCGTATGTCACAAAAGAAACGATGAGTCCGGCAGTGATCACGCCCACGAGGATAGCGCTCAATGCTCTCTTGATCCGGATGTCGAGCATGGCCGCAACGAGGCAGCCTGTCCATGCGCCTGTCCCGGGCAGCGGGATCGCCACGAGAAGCATGAGGCCCAGCCATTCAAAGCGTGAAAGCCGCTTTCCTTTCTCCCTTCCCCGCGTCTCCAGTTTTTCCACCAGGGAACGGAGTCTGGGAAAACGCGACTTTAGAAAGTTGAATACTTTCCGAACAAAAAGGATGAGGAACGGAACGGGCAGAAGATTGCCCACAACGCCCCATAGAAAGGCCGTCCAGAAAGACAGTCCCTGTCCCATGCCGAAGGGGATCGCGCCTCGGAGTTCAATCACGGGAACCATGGCCACCAGCACGGTCAACAGTATTGCCTTCATACATACCTCCTATTTAAGAGTAATGCAAAACCGACAGTTTTGCAAGTGTGATTTATGTCCATATAGCAATTTTCCATTATACAAAATGCAAAGTTCAGGGTCATTCACCTCTCTTAACATCCCTGCTTGACCGCAGCGCTTTTGTATAGTAAACTGATGTTCAATCCAACACGGGAGGAAATACATGAGAATCGTCGTTAAGGTCGGCACTTCCACTCTGACCCATGCTTCAGGCCGCATGAACATACGCCATGTGGAATCTCTGGTCAAAGTACTCAGCGACATCAAGAATGCAGGACATGAGATCATGCTCGTGTCTTCAGGCGCAATCGGCATGGGCGTGGGCAAACTCAATCTGACCCGCCGGCCTTCCGATATGCCCACGAAACAGGCTGCTGCTGCCGTTGGCCAGTGCGAACTCATGTATGTCTATGACAAACTTTTCTCCGAATACAATCATACTGTTGCTCAGATTCTTCTGACCGGTGAGGACCTGCGCGAACCTGAGAGGCATGAGAATTTCGTCAACACGCTTCAGCGTCTGCTGGAACTGGGTGTGCTTCCTGTACTCAACGAAAACGACACGATCTCCACGGATGAAATAGCAGTCGGCGACAATGACACCTTAGGCGCACTTGTTGCCGTCTCTGTGAAAGCCGATCTTCTGATTGTCCTGACAGATATCGACGGACTGTATACCGCTGATCCTCGCAGGGATCCGGATGCCCGGCTGATCCCGGTCGTGGAAGCAATAACCTCTGAGATGCTGGAAGGCGCAGGCGGAGGAGGCAGCGAACTGGCAACAGGCGGTATGGCAACCAAACTGTCCGCCGCAGCCATTTGCATGGAACGGGGTACGGATATGCTGATTCTGAACAGTGCCCGTCCTGAGCTCCTTTATGACGTGCTTGATGGAAAGCCGGCTGGAACGCTCTTTATCGGAAGGAAACAGGCATGAAAAAGACACATGATATCCTTATGGAAGCCCGTACGGCCCTGCCTGCGCTTACTGCGTCGAAAGAGCGCAAGAACGCGGCCCTCGAAGCAATCGCGCGGCGCATCCTGTCCCGCGAACATGAAATCCTCGAAGCGAACCGAAAAGACGTCGATGCCGCCAGGGAGAAATACGGACAGGTCATGCTGGACCGTCTGGCTCTGAATCCTTCCCGTATCGCCGCAATGGCTCAGGGAGTACGTGATGTAGCCTCCCTTCCGGATCCAGAAGGCCGTATCCTTCGAAGAGAAGTCCGTCCGAACGGCCTAATTATAGATAAGACTTCCGTCCCGCTCGGCGTCATCGCGATCATCTATGAAAGCCGTCCCAATGTCACATCTGACGCTGCAGTTCTCGCCCTTAAATCCGGAAATGCCGTCGTTCTTCGCGGAGGAAGAGAAGCTTTCCGTTCCAATGCGGAGATTGTCAAATCGATCCGCCTGGGTCTGGAAGACGCCGGACTTCCGCCCGAACTTGTAGGCTTCGTGGAAGATACAGATCATGCAAGTGCTGAAGAACTCATGACGGCCGTCGGGCTCGTCGATCTCCTGATTCCTCGTGGGGGAGCAGGTCTCATCCGCAGGTGTACGGAACACGCTAAAGTTCCCTGTATCCAGACAGGAACCGGCATCTGCCATATCTATGTGGATGAATCCGCCGATATCCCCATGGCCCTGGACATCATCGAAAATGCAAAGACGAGCCGGCCTTCCGTCTGCAACGCAGAAGAGGTTCTGCTTGTTCATGAAGCTATAGCCGAAGCATTCCTTCCCCTCCTCTATGAACGCCTCGTGACTGAGCGGAAGAATGCCGGACAGATCCCTGTCGAGCTTCGGCTTGATCCGCACGCAGCACAGATCATCCCTGGAACACCTGCACAAAGCGAAGATTTTGATACGGAATTCCTGGATTACATTCTTGCAGTTGCTGTCGTTTCCGGGACCGAGAAAGCCATCTCACACATTGCGGAACACTCCACGGGACACAGTGAAGCGATCCTGACTCGAAACAGTAAAAACGCAGATATGTTTACGGCATTGGTAGATTCCGCCGCCGTTTATGTCAATGCTTCCACACGATTCACTGATGGAGGAGAGTTCGGGCTCGGATGCGAAATGGGCATCTCCACACAGAAACTGCATGCACGCGGCCCCATGGGACTTGAAGAACTCAACAGTTACAAGTACGTCATACGAGGTGAAGGACAGATTCGTTGAACGTCGATTCCGTCTTGCGGGCTTTCCTGTTTTATGTTATGATTGATAAACGAGCAGGCCGGATGGCTGCGTCCCTTTGGGATGAGGAAAGTCCGGGCTCCATAGGGCAGGGTGCCGGCTAACGGCCGGCGAAGGCGACTTCAGGGAAAGTGCAACAGAGAGATACCGCAGCTTCGGCTGTAAGGGTGAAAAGGCGAGGCAAGAGCTCACCCGCAGAGATGGCAACACCTCCGCGCTGTAAACCCCACCCGGTGCAAGATTGAGGGGATCATCGGCGGCCCGTCGCTTCCCCGCTAATCGCTTGAGCCTGCCGGTAACGGCAGGTCGAGATAGATGGCCATCCACGACAGAACCCGGCTTACAGGCCTGACTCGCTCTTTTATTCAGCCGTTTTTGAAGGAAAACACAGACTGGATAAATCGCAAAAACTGAATAATGCACTCATCGGAACGTTTTGGTTACAGGTGTACGCTCCGATCCATGGAGGTGTATCGAAGTGGTCATAACGGGCCTGACTCGAAATCAGGTGACGGGCAACCGTCCGTGGGTTCGAATCCCACCGCCTCCGCCAACAGGAACCTCTTTTGTCTCCCTGGCAAAAGAGGTTTTTCATTTGCCGGTTTTGATGTCGTGTTATATAATAAAGCTGATAGATGTTCATAATGTGTCTGAACAAAGAAAGGATATATTATGGTCCGAATACTTACGGAATTCGATACTTGCCAGAAGTTTATCAACGAGATCAACGCAGACCCCGACTTTTCAGATTTGATGATCCAAACAAAAGAGCAAATGGAAAGCAGCTTAAAACATGCTCTGTCATCTCAGGATCAGATCCCCTTAGGCGTGTTTTCAGGCAGCGCGATGACAGGACTGTTCGTGTTTCTGGTCGTGAAGGAAGATCGGTATATTGAGATGCTCGTTGGGCTTTCGCGTGAGCCGGATGCCTATGAGGAAATCGCAGACTGGCTGCAGACGCACTGCTCCGGTTATCAGGTCGATTTCGTGTTCAATCCCAGAAACCGGGCGATTCGCCCCATGCTGCAAAAACGCGGTGCAGCCTTCTTCCCAGAGCAGATGAAGATGGTGCTCACCGAAAGCACTGTGTTCATCGATTCCGCCGGAATAGAGCCGCTGTCCGAGCAGTACCGGGATCAGTACATAGCGATGCACAGCACAGACGGCTACTGGACCGGCGACAAGGTTGCAAACGCTTTAGATATATTTCATGTCTTTCTCGCGGTAGATGACGGGAGCGTCGTCGGCTACATCGACGTGACCAGAAACAACGAAGAAAACGAACCGTTTGACCTTCTTGTCAAGGAGGACAGCAGAAGACATGGTTGGGGCAGAAAGCTGCTTGCGAAGGCGATCGAAGCTAACCGGCCAAAGGGAATGATGCTGATCGTCGACGTCGACAACGCCCCTGCGATCGCTCTCTATCGTTCCATGGGTTTTTCGTACGACCCGGAACCGGTCAATCAATTGGCGACGTGGATGATCGCTTGATCAAGTGCAATAGACAGAAATGCCTTTTAGGCGCTCTTTCTATGGGTTAGCACATTTTTACGCGCTCTTTCACACAAAACAGCCCTTTTCTTGATACGAGATAAGGGTTGTGACTTTTTTGGCTTCAATCCTTGATTCCACGTCATTTCCGGGCAAGCATCGTATGCGAGTAAACCCTTTCATAGGATCTCCGCAGCCTCTAATCCTCTGCTCCCTATGGGTTACTGGTATACGATGAAATGAGAACTGTATAAAATTGCCAGCATCATATATGAGTATCTTTTTTTGCGCAGCAGAATGATTAATGCCAATCCGCCTTGAAAAGCATGGTATCCCTATGTGTTTGAAGGGTTTCGATTCACGAAGATCTATTCCGCATATCATTCCGCTTGACTTATCACTATTTCATGCTACAATTGAATCGTTCATCGGAGGGTAGATGATTCATCAGAAATGATCGACCGGATAAGATGACGGACTGAGACGTCCGTTTCTTATCCGGTTTTTTTCTTGGAGGTCAACATGCAGAAAACAAACGATTTTACGTCCGGAAGAATCCTCGGTCCACTGATTCGTTTCATGATTCCTGTATTTCTCGCCATGTTCCTGCAGGCTATGTACGGGGCCGTCGATCTTCTTATCGTAGGGCGCTTTGCTCAGTCAACGGACGTATCTGCAGTATCAACGGGATCTCAGATTATGATGACCATCACCAATCTCGTTACGAGTTTCGCCATGGGAACGACCATTCTCCTCGGTCAAAGGATAGGTGAAGGACGCGGGAAAGAAGGCGGACAGGTAATAGGCAGCAGTCTTTGTTTGTTTGGTTCCATTGCGATCTGTCTGACTGTCCTGATTCCTGCATTGGCTTATCTCCTGAGTTCCGTGATGAATGCTCCGAAAGAAGCTTTCGAGTCAACCGCATCCTACATACGAATCTGCGGAGCAGGATCTGCATTTATCATTGCCTACAATCTGATAGGCAGCATATTCCGTGGATTAGGGGATTCCAAAACACCTCTTATGACTGTCGCGATTGCATGTGTATGCAACATTGCCTGCGACCTCCTGCTTGTAGCCGTTTTCCACTTGGGAACAGTTGGTGCAGCAGCTGCAACAGTTTTCGCTCAAGCCTTGAGTGTTGCTGTCTCTCTTCTGATACTGAAGCGGAAAGGGCTTCCATTCGCATTTGGAAGAGCAGATATCCGTTTCAGGAAGCCTGTCATACGAAGGATTTCTCTTCTTGGGATACCGATCGCTCTACAGGATCTGCTCGTAGGGGTTTCTTTTCTCGTACTGCTGGCGATTGTCAACGGGCTAGGTCTCATACCTTCTGCAGGCGTCGGCGTAGCAGAGAGGGTATGCGGTTTCATCATGCTGATCCCCGCAGCATTCATGCAGGCTATGGCTGCCTTCGTAGCCCAGAATATAGGTGCCGGAAAATATAAACGCGCTCGAAGAGCCCTCGCCTATGCGATAAGCGTCTCCTCTGTCATTGCTATTCTGATGTTTGCACTGAATTTCTTGCGAGGTGATCTGCTTGCAGGTATCTTTTCCAATGATTCTTCAGTCATATCAGCTGCTGCTGACTATCTGAAAGCATATGCTATCGACTGCCTGCTCACTTGCTTCCTGTTCTGCTTCATCGGTTTTTTCAACGGTTTGGGCATGACGCGCTTCGTCATGATTCAGGGAATCATAGGAGCATTTCTCATACGGATCCCCGTCGCCTTCCTCATGAGTAAGGAAGTGCCGGTTTCAATGTTCCATGTTGGTCTTGCCACACCCTGCTCGACTGTGTTTCAGGTGTTGCTTTGTCTGATCTGCTTCATGACAGTGAACCGGAGATATATAACGTCCTTCGGCCGGAAGCCTGCCGAAAACACCGATTATTGAATCCTAACTCTGCTGAACCCGTTCGATAAATGCCCGCGGCATCTCTTTGCCGCGGGCACAATCGAAACCGCCGGTTGTTTGAGCAGCTTATTCTGCTATTTGCCTTTAACCTCACCGGAGGCCGTAACAACAGGAAGATCCGTTCCAGAATATGATCCTTTGAATTTCCAGACCGCCTCGACCTTTGCCCCTTCTGCCAATTCGCTCTCTGTCAGGCGGATTTCTTTTTCACCGATCTTGACAGTCCCCTTTGCAGACTCGGATCTGTCTACGCTGTCAGATGCAAATTTATACTCTGTCGATGACCCTCCCGTGGCAACACTGAGCGTGTTGTCTTTTCGCGCTCCAACATAAAGCGTATAGCATTCCAGATAGAATTCGAAATCTACAGTATACGTGCTGTCCGATCCCCGCACCGCAGTCCATTTTACAACAAGGTTGAGAGCCGTTCCGGTGTCAGATGAGAATTCTCCTTTATATAGTTCTCCGAGCAGAGGTTCAGGAGTCGGTTCCGGCGTAGGATCCGGTGTAGGCGCAGGAGTAGGATCCGACTCAGGTTCGAAGGTCGGAACTGAAGTTGGTGCAGCCGTTGGCTGGTGCGTGGGACCGGATGGAGATTCAGAAGCAGGGATCTCCTGTACTTCCTGCGTCGGATCCGCTCCGGGATCATCCGGAACAAGACTGCTTGTTTTCCGACTGCATGCGCACATGATGAACAGCATCGACGCTGCCAGCAAAAGCAGCATCAGTCTTTTCATCTTTCTCATTCGTATCATTCCCTCCTCATATGGGGATCGCAGCACTGCAACATGCTTACTATACTTTTATACCTCATTTCATGCAGATGTTCAAGCTTGCCAGGGAATTCAGTTTCTTCTCCCCGCGACGTTTTCCCGATACAGAACAGCATAGGGATCCGGATCTCGGACGACGCAGCCTGCCGCTGAAAGGCCGGGATCCATGAGACGGAAGCAGCTTCCGCATAAAACGCAGCATCTGTCCGGATCCAGGCATTCGCCGGCAAGCGCGATCTGCACAAAACCCGGATAAGCCAGCGCCTGCCTTCCGAATCCCGCAAGATCGAACCAGCCGTCCCTGATCCCTCCGGCTCCGACTGCAGGACCGAACTGCCGAAACTGGCTGAGGCCGCTGCAAACGAACAGAACACCCGGTACCTGTTTTCTGATCTCCCTTACGGCACAGATAAGGTCAAAGGCTCCGACATATGGCTTGGTCGTTTCATCGGCAGCATCCAGAAACAAAGGCTGTCTGGGCTGTGAAGCCGAGATATCGATGATTCCGACTCCCCTGTCCCGGAGCATCCTGCAGATCTCGACTGTTTCCGAAAGATCCGGAGACAACCTGTCTCCTTCTCTCTTCAGGCCCCTTCCGTCAGGATACGGCGCGCTGTCATAAGCGTTGAGCCGAACCGCAAGGCCCAGTTCACCGTCTGTCCGTTTCCGTATTCTGTCGATCATGCACAGCAGGGCCCTCATCCTGTTTTCAAGGGCGCCGCCGAACTCTCCGTTTCTTTCATAAGCACCAAGAAGTTCGCTCAGGAAATACCCATGGCAGGCTTTGATGTCCACTGCATCGAATCCGGCCTTCCATGCCATGACCGCATGTTCGACCATCTCATCAATCAGGCGGAAGATCCTCTCGTCAGATGCAGGAATCAGACCATCCGGATCGGATGCCCTTCTTCTTGCCGCAACCGGCCGTCTGTTCCATTCACTGCCTCTCGACACCCTGCCCGAATGCGTAAGCTGCAGGACTTTATAATGCGTATATCCGTATTCTTCCAGACAGATCCGGTCCATCTCAGCGAGCAGCGCATGAAATCCAGAGATATGATCCGAACTGAGCATCATCTGATGCGGGTTGCTCTTTCCATCCTCAGCAACAGCCGCCGATTCGAACCATACGATCCCCGCTCCGCTGTGCGCAAAGCGTCTGTATCTCCTGTAGACCAGGTCTGATGGCGATCCGTCGTCCAGGCTGTCATATCCCTCCAACGGCTGAATGCAGATCCTGTTCGGAATCGTTTTTCTGTCTGTCCGAGCCGACAGCCGAAGGCTTTCGGCGTTCGCCTCGACAGGCAGATCCATCCCATGCTCCTTCAGAAGGATTCTGAATCTCTCAGGGGTCTGAAGATCACGGTTGTCGGCGTCCGGTTTCATGGTTTATTCTCCTTTTTATCCTGTTATCATCTTTTCCGTCAGACAGCACGATCATAGTACAGTTCACCTGTTTCCGCAAGTCCAGGAAAAGTGAAACAGCCGCATGAAAGCGGCTGTTCCCATTTGAGATTTCATTGTCAGGTTCATCAGATGCCCTTGAAAAGGACCTTCATCGAGTTCCAGAGGTAATACGGCACAAGAAAGTCCGTATGATAGAAATCGGAGATCGCAAAATAGATGTTGTTCTTCTCCGGATCCCGGCCGAAAGAGAAACCGTCCGCTTTGGTCAGTTCCTTCATCTGGCGTTTCATTTCCTCGGCGTCAGGATTGCCGCAGGAAGCGTAGATGAAGAACGGAAGATCCGGATTCTCCTTCATACCGGCTGTCACAAAGTCATAGACTTCCTTGGGTGTGACCGTCTCTCCCCTTTTCTTTCCAGCACTGATATGACCGCTCATAGGCGCATACCAGCGGAAGTACTCGAAATCCCTGTGGATGATGTTCCAGGTGCAGCCGCAGCCACGGGAGTATCCGCAGAATCCACGATGATCACGTGTGGCACGAATCCCCTCACGGGAAGGATCTGTCAGGTAAGTATTGTACTTGGTTTCGACGAGAGGAATGATGTTCTCTACAATCTCCTTATAATAGTTACCTTTGATACTCGGCCAGGCTCCGTCGCCTGCAGGGACCATGCCTGTTACGACACGGTCCTTATAGTCGCCTTCAGGATCCATATAGTACGTGATGAATGCCATGATGCAGGGCTCGATCTCACCGGAATCGAACAGCATGTCGATCATCGGCATATTGCCGCCCACACCGAAGATCTGCGGGTCGCAGGTATTGCCGTGCTGAAAATACAGTACATTGTACTTTTTGTCTTTGTCCTCCGGATCATATCCATAGGGAAGATAAACGTAGCAGTATTTCTTGTAGGTTATACCGTCTTCGTACACAGATGTCTCATAATCGAGACGCTCACAGTGTCCGCGCTTGGAAGGCACGCCCGTCCGGATCCGGGTGTTCTCCTCAAATACCGTTTCGAAATCGATGACTTCCCCGGGTTTCGTGATAACTTTCCTGATTACGCTCATTGGACTGCTCCTTTCCGTTTTCTTCATGGGGAATGATCGCTAATTCCCCCTCTTTCTCCGATACCAGTATAGCACAGTCTTTTCGATGACGACTTATCCGAAGGATGACTCTTTTCTTTTTTCTGTCTCTTTTTTGTACGGACCAGGGCAAATGAGACCGTTACAAAGCAGCGATACGCATGTATGGACAATGACTATCCTTGCCACTGAGCTCTTGAATGGTATAATGAGACTGTAAGCAAACAAACGAAGAAACGGAAACGGCTCCGAAGTCATCTGGCAGCGGATGCGTTTTCCATTCGGAAAGAGAGGGCCAAAAAATGAAAGCCGTAGTGATTGGAGCAGCCGGACACATAGGCACTTATCTCGTGCCCATGCTGGTCAAAGCAGGTTTTGAGACGACAGCCGTCACCCGAACGATGTCGGAACCTTATGAATACGATCCAGCCTGGAACAGAGCGGAACGCATTCTTATCGACCGGGGAGACCCGGGTTTTCTCCCTATGCTTCGCGAAAAAGATCCTGATATCGTCATCGATCTCGTCAATTTCGACATCGAAGATACAAAGAAAACGGTTGAAGCGCTTCGTGGAACGAGACTCAGCCATTACCTGTACTGCTCCTCCTGCTGGGCACACGGAATGGCGGAAACGATCCCGTTTGATCCCGACTCGATCTGCAAAGAACCTTTGGATCCTTATGGGAAAGACAAGTACGCCAGTGAAATGTTCCTGAAAGACGAGTTCAGACGGAACGGGTTCCCCGCCACGATCGTCATGCCGGGTCAGATCTCCGGCCCCGGATGGACGATTATCGGACCGTGGGGAAACACTTCCCTCCGTCCGATTCAGACGATTGCGGAAGGCGGAGAGATCGCCCTGCCCAATTTCGGACAGGAGATCCTGCATCATGTGCATGGCTATGACGTAGCTCAGGTGTTTTTCCAGGCTGTCACACATCGCGGTCAGGCTCTGGGCGAATCCTTTGACGCAGAAGCTGCGACACACGTGACGCTCTACGGTTATGCGAAACACCTGTACGAATACTTTGGACATGAACCGAAGATCCGTTTCATGCCCTGGCCCGAGTGGTGTGAATATGAAGGCAATCCTACAGAGTGCTCCGCTACATACTACCATATCGCAAGAAGCGGAGTGTTCCCGATTGAAAAAGCACAGAGGCTCATCGGGTACAAGCCGAAATACACCTGTCTGGAAACGATCGATCTGGCTGTAAAAAGCTATATCGACAGAGGCTTGATCAAAGTGAAATGATCCATCCGCCGCTGCAACAGCAAATCAGTCCGGGAGCATATAGCCCCCGGACTTTTTTGTTGTCATGTTTTCCAAATGGATATATCGTCGGAAATCAATCTGCCGCATGCCTTCTCCCTGCCGAATCAACGGCACAGGTTATCACATTATAGCCCTTCTTCCGATCCCTTCAGATCATTCGGCAAAAGCACTGCAGCATTCCATCTGCTGATCTGCATTCGAGAAGCTGACGAGAGGAATCGCAGGCACCTCACGCGAAGCAAACCAGCGCAGGCTTTCTCTCGTCACATCTGCCGCCGAAGGGAGCCCTTTCAATTTCTCCGACATTCTGTCATTGGCTTTTCCGCTGTAGACTGCTGCATCATGGATCGGCAGTCCAAGATAACGGCGCGTGAAATAGCCCTTGGCGAGAGATGAAAAACAGAAAAAGCTTATCCCTTCTCTTCTTCCGAAATCCATCATGTCAGTGTCCATGGCTACATAATCCCGAGGTAGAGCGGTGCGGTTGATCTCCGCCATGCTCCACATGAGTTCATTTACTGAAAAACGGGGCAGATCATGAGCCGCCGCATAGGCATTTGCCTCCGCATGACGTTCTGCCGTCCAATTGGAACAGGCAAGATACCGAACACGGCCGTCTTCGACGAAGCCTGCAAGGCAGTCCATGATGGGACCTACTTTCATGGAAGGATTGTCTCTGTGAAGCATGTATATATCCACATGGTCCGTATGGAGGCAATCCAGGCTCTCTGAAAGATCACGTCGTATATCATCAGGCGTAACACGGGAAACAGACGGGTGCTCGAGATCAGGATGAGCTCCTTTCGTACACAGGATGATCTTTTCTCTGGGATGACTGTCCAGCCATCTCCCTATCACATGCTCCGATCGGTTTTTTTCTCCCGGGATCCAGTCACTGTATACATGCGCAGTGTCCAGAAGGTTTCCTCCCAGTTCCAGAAACATGTCGATCTGCTCATGTGCCTGACCTTCAGGAACCTTCGGCGTTCCCAGATTCGCACAGCCCATCCCTATCGATGAAACAGAAAGATCCGTACCATTCAGTCTGACTTTTTTCAATGCTCCATCCTCCTTGCACATCTGTACTTTTCTGCATAATCATTTCTTTCTCCTGCAGAGGCTTGAAGATCTTCCCGTTTATTGTCCGGCAGTCGGATAACCCAAATGAATCACGGAAAAAAGCCTCTTCCGTCTTTTGACAGAAGAGGCTTTCATTGGCGGTCACAGTCAAACAGATCTTAGTCTCTGGGAATCTGAACAGTCCAGCCTTTCTTATCTTCCGTGCGTCCCCACTGGATACCGGTCAGGGTCTCATACAGCCAGGAAGTCACAGGGCCGATCTTGCCTTCACCGATCGTGATACGCTTGTCGTCATAAGCAAGCAGGCCGACGGGGGACACGACTGCTGCGGTGCCTGTTCCCCAGAACTCTTCCAGTGCTCCGGATTCTGCGGCTTCCTGCAGCTCATCTACGGAGATCAGGCGCTCTTCCACTTCATATCCGGCGTCCTTCAGAAGTTCGATGCAGGACTTGCGGGTGATGCCGGGCAGGATGGACCCTGTCAGTTTGGGGGTCACAACTTTGCCGGAGATCTTGAACATGACGTTCATGGCACCGACTTCCTCGATATATTTGCGCTCTACGCCATCCAGCCAGAGGACCTGAGAGAATCCCTTCTCCTCGGCTTTGGCGCCTGCACGGTTGGAAGCGCCGTAATTGCCGCCGCACTTGGCATATCCGGTACCGCCGCGAACCGTACGGACATCTTCCGTTTCGATCATGATGGAGACGGGGTTCAATCCTTCTGCGTAATAGTTGCCCACGGGAGAAGCGATGATGATAAACACGGCATTCCGGACCGCGTGCACGCCCAGCATGGCTTCCGTAGCGAACATGAAGGGACGCAGATACAGTGAAGTACCGGGTTCAGAGGGAACCCAGTCCTGTTCAACCCGCACGAATTCCTCAATTGCCTGCAGACCATCCTCTTCGGGGATCTGGGGCAGAGTCATACGCTCAGCAGAGTTGTTCAGACGACGGACGTTCTCCATGGGACGGAAGAGCTGTACCTGTCCGTCAGGACGACGGTAAGCCTTCAGGCCTTCGAAAATCTCGGAACCATAATGGAACACGACACAGGCGGGATGCAGGCTCAGATTGTGGAGAGGCTCGATGCGAGCGTCATGCCAGCCCTGTCCCTGAGTGTATTCCATGATGAACATGTGGTCGGAGAAGTATTTGCCGAACCCGAGATTCGAAGGATCGGGTTTGACTGCGGGATGATCGGTTTTCTGAATACGGATTTCCATGATTGTCTCCTTTCATTATGCAGTTTCAATGCTGGCAGCTTTCTGGAGATTGAGCTTCTCCACGGCTGCTTCGCGCATCTTATACTTGAGAATCTTCCCGGCAGCGTTCGTCGGGAATTCGTCAACGAAGTCCACGTAGCGGGGCACTTTATGACGGGCCATGGAGGCAGCCACAAAGGCTTTCATCTCCTGCTCCGTCATGGTCTCGCCTTCCTTGAGAATGACACACGCCATGATTTCTTCACCCATTGCTTCATCGGGCACACCGATGACCTGCACGTCTGAAACCTTGGGATGAGTATAGATGAATTCTTCGATCTCTTTGGGGTAGATATTCTCACCGCCGCGGATGATCATGTCCTTCAGCCTTCCGGTGATCCGGTAGTTTCCTTCCTTGGTACGTGCAGCCAGGTCTCCCGTATGAAGCCAGCCGTCTTTATCGATCGCCGCGGCTGTGGCTCCGGGCATTTTATAGTAGCCTTTCATGATATTGTATCCACGGGCTACGAATTCTCCCGTCACTTCATCCGGCAGATCCTCTCCCGTTTCAGGATCGACGATCTTACACTCTACACCGGGCAGCGCCTTGCCGACCGTTGCCACGCGGACCTCCAGCGGGTCGTCCGTAGAGCTCATGGTGCATCCGGGTGAGGCTTCCGTCTGGCCGTACACGATCACGATTTCTGTCATGTGCATCTTGTCAACCACATCCTGCATGACGGCGATCGGGCAAGGACTGCCCGCCATGATGCCTGTGCGCATATGGGAGAAGTCTGTATTCGGGAAATCGGGGTGCTCCAGCATGGCGATGAACATCGTCGGAACGCCGTGGAAAGCCGTGATCTTCTCTGAGTGGATGCAGGCCAGAGACGACTTAGCCGAGAAATACGGTAGCGGATAAATGGACGCTCCATGTGTCATGGATGCCGTCATGGCCAGGACCATGCCGAAGCAGTGGAACATGGGCACCTGGATCATCATACGGTCAGCCGTTGAAAGATCCATCCGGTCACCGATGCATTTCCCATTATTCACCACGTTATGATGCGTGAGCATGACGCCTTTGGGGAATCCGGTCGTACCGGAGGTGTACTGCATATTGCAAACGTCCCCTGGCGTGACAGCCGCTGCGAGGCGAAGGACTTCTTCGAGAGGCGTCTCATGGGCACGGGAAAGAGCCGCTTCCCAGGTCATAGCGCCGGGCATGGAGAAATCCACCGTGATCACGTTCCGAAGGAACGGCAGACGGGCTGCATGGAGAGGTTTACCCGGGACCGTATCTGCCAGTTCAGGACAGAGTTCCTGAATGATGCCTTTGTAATCCGAATCCCTGCAGTTTTCGATCATGACGAGCGTATGAGTGTCGCTCTGACGCAGAAGATACTCTGCCTCATGGATCTTGTAAGCTGTGTTCATCGTAACGAGGACTGCACCGATTTTCGTTGTGGCCCAGAAGGTGAGATACCACTGAGGCACGTTCGTTGCCCAGATCGTCACATGATGACCGGGTCTCACACCAAGTGCGACCAACGCTCTCGCAAACTCATCCACATCGTCTCTGAACTGAGCATAGCTTCGCGTATAGTCCAGCGTCGTATAACGGATGGCAGTCTGATCGGGGAACGCTTCCACCATGGCATCAAGAACACGGGGGAAGGTCATGGGGATCAGTGAATCCTTTTCCCAGAGATAGCGTCCTGTATGGGCTCGGTTCCAGAAAACGTTCTCATCTCCGCCTGCCGTATCGGTATACGGTGTAAGGCATGCGGCAAAATGAGGAAGATAGACAGAAGGATTCGGGAGATCCGGAAGCCAGGCAGGATTCCAGACAAGCGACAGTGCACCGTCATAGTTCACAGAGCGCAGCGCATTGTAGATCTGATCCATCGGCAGATCGCCTTCCATTGTCAGAGCGGGAGTGATTCCGTCTTTCGTTTTATGGAAGTCGGTATAATGGACATGCCGGACATATGCACCCAGATGGGTGATTGTCTGTTCCGGCGTCTCACCGAACTGGACAGTCTCATCCAGACACCAGCAGGCACCGAGGTAGTCGCTGGCAAATGCATCGAGCGTCAGGCGAAGACGATCCGTGTCCGCAAAAGCTCCTCTGCTCTCCAGAAGGATGGCCGTCTTAAGACGTTCTGCCGTAGGCAGAAGACTCCGCAGCGCACGTGTCAGCATGTCGCCGGGTTCTGCCCGGAGCACGACACAGTCCACATTCAGGTCCTGAGCTGCAGTGATCAGTTCTGTCACCCTTCGCACGGAGTCCGGATCCCCCCAGTCAGGCGAAGCGGAAATGCACGGCACCGTCAGATGTCTCAGATACAGTTCTCTTCGCTGCGTATGAACGCGGGAAGGCTGCAGCGGATGATCATAGGGCAACGGTCTGGAAATATCGCAGTACAGTTCCACTGAGGTCACGCCGGTATCCTCTGCAAGCTGGAATGCTTCAGCCGGAAAAAGGGACTGATACTGGGTAGAAAAGGAAAGCTTCACTGGTTTTCCTCCTCATATACGATCTTGTTCAGGGCGTTCACATATGCGAGTATGGAAGCGCCGATGATATCGGTGGACAGTCCGCGGCCCGAATACAGGCGTCCCTGGGAACGCAGTTTGACAATCGCCGCTCCCATAGCTTCACGGCCTTCCGTCACTGACTGGATCTGGAAATCATCCAGTTCCAAGTGACGGCCCAGGATATGCTCGATGGCAAGGAACGCAGCGTCTATAGGGCCATCGCCAAGACAGACACCGGAAAGATTCACACCTCCGCGCGACAGGACCACATGAGCCGTTGACGTGATGACATTGCCGGAATTCGTTACATAGGACACCAGACTGTAGGTCTGCGGAACCTGAAGGGACGCCGTAGCGATTATGGCTTCCAGTTCACGAGTTCCGGTCTCTCCCTTCCCTTCCGCAGCGGCTTTCCATGCCTGGTATACGCGAATCTTATCCTCCTGAGACAGATCGTAGCCCAAGCGTTCCACTGCGGAAAGCACGGCTGCCATATCATCGTTCACGTTCAGGCGGATGTCTTCCCGTTCATCTGCTACACCCGCGTCAAAAGGAGAGCGGTCGTTTTTCGGTGCATTCAGAATCTGGAGGATCTGACGCATCGTGCGGTGGAGTTCCGTCGTCGTGAGACCTTTTTCCACGCCACAGTAATCCGCACGGCGCGTCATGGCCTCCGCAATCTTTTCCAGGACCACGGTATCCTGTCCTCTGGATTCCGTCTTCACTCCGTCCGCTCCGCGGCGTATGGCTTCCATCGCACAGGCGGTCGCCATGTGCAGTTCACCGGGGATCGCTACCATGAGTTCCGCTTCGGCAAGACCGGGAACGTCCTCACGGAGCGATGCGATCAGGTCACCGAATTCGCCGGGCAGCATCATACCTGCGCTGTCGGCTACCGTGATTCTTGTCGCACCAGCCTCGATCGCTTCCTTCAGGGCAAGTCTGAGGAATTCAGGCTCGGCACGCGTCGCATCTTCAGCATAGAATTCCACGTTCGGGCAGAGAGTACGGCAGGAAGCGATCCTTTCCCGAAGGAAAGGAAGCATCGCTTCCGCCTTTTTGTGGTATGCATATTCCATCCTGACAGTCGAAAGCGGAAGCGCATACTGAAGGATCGCACGTTTTGCATTGGAGACACTCTCCCATGCAGCGCGAATCGTGTCCATGCTGTCGCCAACACGCACACAGACAGCCGCATGCTTCAGTTCGTGCGCAGCGGTTTTATTGAATACTGTCTCTTCCTTATCGCCCCGTACGCCGTCTACTTCCAGAGTATCGATCTCAAGACGGTCCAGGAGACGGGCAACCTCCAGCTTTTCCCGGAAGGAAAGAGCCGACTCCCTGCGAAGGGTCTCTTCTGATACGATCAGTTTTTTCATGGGTCTTCTCCTAAAAAATATAACCCGGAAGCATCAATGCTTCCGGGACGAAATCAAATTCGCGGTACCACCCGAATTACCATGCAGAGCACGGTCACTCATAGGACTCTGTCAAGTCCCGGCCGGATCACGGCGGCCTACCCGTGCAGCCATACTCGGTTCCGGCTGCCGGCTCCGGTGTGAGACCGATCCAATTCCCGCAGCCGGCTTTCACCCTGCGCCGGCTCTCTGCATACGGGTTGAAAAGGATCGTAATACCTTCAACGCCTTTTGGAAATTAGACACATTATACCACAGACATCCCGTCTGTCAAGCGTCAATCAGCAGAAAACGTTCGTCTTTTTCGTGCGGTGATCTTCATTTTTCGCAAAAAAAGCTCCTTCTGCCGGAGCAGAAGGAGCCAGATCACGCAAAATGCTTACGCAAGAGCAGCCTTCAGGCTGTCAAGCTGAGCGCGAAGGACTTTAGGCAGCGGATCGCCGACCTTGGCATAGAATTCCTCGATGCCTTCAGCTTCGGTCTTCCACAGATCGCGGTCCACGTTCAGCAGGCCTTCCAGGGTCTCTTCGTCCACATCGATACCGTCCAGATCGATGTCCTTGGCATAAGGCACATAGCCGATAGCCGTCTCACGGGCATCAACCTTGCCTTCGCAGCGGGCCAGGATCCAGAGCAGGACACGCAGGTTGTCACCAAATCCGGGCCAGATGAAGTGGCCTTCATCATCGGTACGGAACCAGTTGACGTTGAAGATCTTGGGAGCCTTGTCACCCAGCTTCTCGCCCATATCGAGCCAGTGCTGGAAATAGTCGCCTACATGGTAGCCGATGAAGGGCAGCATTGCCATGGGGTCACGGCGAACGACGCCGACAGCACCGGTCGCAGCAGCGGTCGTCTCGGAAGCCATGACGGAGCCTACGAACACACCGTTGGCCCAGTTCTTGGACTGGTAGACCAGGGGCGCGGTCTTGGCGCGGCGGCCGCCGAACACGATGGCGGAGATGGGAACGCCCGCAGGATTCTCAAACTCGGAAGAGATGCAGGGGCAGTTCTTGGCAGGAGCCGTGAAGCGGGAGTTGGGATGCGCGCCCTTGGAGCCGTCGGTGCAATCCCAGGGTTCGCCCTTCCAGTTCTTCGCATTGGTCGGAGGCGTCTTGGTCATGCCCTCCCACCATACCGTGTTGTCGTCCAGGTTCTGCACGACGTTCGTGAAGATGGTGTTGCGGGATGTGGAGGCAAGCGCGTTGGGATTGGACTTGGCATTCGTGCCGGGAGCAACGCCGAAGAATCCGTTCTCGGGGTTGACAGCCCACAGACGGCCGTCCGGGCCCTGACGCAGCCAGGCGATATCATCGCCGACGGTCCAGACCTTGTAGCCTTTTTCACGATAGATTTCCGGAGGCACCAGCATGGCCAGATTGGTCTTGCCGCAGGCGGACGGGAAGGCGGCGGAGACATACTTGATCTGTCCGTCGGGATACTCGACGCCGAGGATCAGCATATGCTCGGCCATCCAGCCTTCCTTCCATCCCTGATAGGAAGCAATGCGCAGGGCAAAGCACTTTTTGCCAAGCAGCACGTTGCCGCCGTAACCGGAGTTGATGGACCAGATGGTATTGTCTTCGGGGAAGTGGCAGATGTAGCGGTTCTCTTCGCTCAGTTCGGCTTTGGCATGGAGGCCGCGGACGAAATCGGTGGAGTCGCCCAGCATGTCTTCAACTTCGGGTCCGACGCGGGTCATGATCAGCATGGAGAGCACGACATAAATGGAGTCGGTGATCTCATAGCCGACTTTGGCGAAGGGAGAACCTACCTGTCCCATGCAGTAAGGGATGACGTACATCGTACGTCCCTTCATGGAACCGCGGTAAAGCTCAGTCAGCTTGGCGTAGGCTTCTTTGGGATCCCACCAGTTGTTGGTCGGACCGGCATTACGCTTTTCACGGGAGCAGATGAACGTGCGGGCTTCTACGCGAGCGACGTCATTGATGGCGGAGCGATGCAGATAGCAGCCGGGCAGCTTTTCAGGGTTCAGGGGAATCATTTCACCTGTGGCGGTGGCTTCGTCCTGCAGCATTTTCTCCTGCTCGCGGGACCCGTCGATCCAGAGGATCTTGTCAGGCTGGGTCAGAGCAGCCATTTCATTGACCCAATTCAGAACTGTTTGGTTCTTGGTCATTCGGTAACCTACCTTTCGCTGTGGATTTGTTCTATTAAGGCTGTCCGCATTCCTGCGTTAAGCCCACATTTCACTGCTATCATTTTATCATCTGCCCCGTCTTCTTGCAAGATGCGGAACGATTTTCTGTGTTTCCTACAAAACCCATGAAGCCTGTTTTCGGATTCTCTTTCTTCTTGTGTGCACAGTCTCTTTGCACTACAATATCTCCAGGAGGTGTTTACCATGACTATTCGTCTGAACCGTTTTCCTGAAGGCCGGCTGAAAGCCTTTACTGCCAGTTACGATGACGGACGCATCTACGACGAGCGGCTGGCTCCTCTGTTTTCCGATCATGGCATCCGAGCTACTTTCCACCTGAATTCAGGCTTCTGGGACACGCCGGATTATATCACTTCGGAGCAGGCCCAGACGCTCTATCTCGATCATGAGATCTCCCTGCACACCTATACCCATCCTCATCTTCCGGATCTCCCGGACAGTCTGATCCTGGATGAGATACTCCGGGACAAGGAAAAACTGGAAAAGGCTGCGGGTTACGTTGTCAGGGGCATGAGTTACCCCTATGGACAGGTAGATGACCGCATCATTGCTTTGGCCCGCTCCTGCGGCATGCTTTATTCACGCACGGTCGTGTCCACCCGTTCCTTCGGCATACCCTCCGATTTCATGCGCTGGAATCCCACATGTCATCACTACGACGATCTGGATGCCATATGGGATCGCTTTGAAAATGCAAGGAAGGATACCCCTGCCCTCTTCTATATTTGGGGACACAGTTACGAGTTCGATCGGAACAACAACTGGGAGATCATGGAGCGCTTCTGTGATAAGGCCGCCGGGAAAAATGATGTATGGTATGCTACAAATATCGAGATCTATGACTATGTGACAGCTGTCAGGCGCCTGGAGTTTTCTGCAGACAGAGAAATGGTCCTTAATCCTTCCGTCCTACCTGTATGGATTGAAATCGACGGAGAACCCATCGTACTCCCTGCGGGAAAACTGACCTGTATCGGACGATAAAACGCCGCAAGATCTTTTCATTCTTTGCTTCTGATCTCGCAGGAAAGTTATGCAAATCAGTTGACGATTCATCTCCTGGAAGTTTATAATATCCGCGTAAAACCTGTGGTTGTCCCACCGACGCGGCCACAGGCACATTTTCTTTTTCGTGAGAAAGGATGGTATCCGATGGAACAGAACAAGCGCCCTGAAACCATGGAAAGGATCCGCACCCCTGAACTTGCTCAGGCATTTATTTCTGAACAGGTCGAAGCTCTGCGTGCTCAGATCGGCACGAAGAAAGTGCTCCTCGCACTTTCCGGCGGCGTAGATTCTTCCGTCGTCGCAGCCCTGCTTATCCGCGCCGTAGGCCGTCAGCTGGTCTGTGTACATGTCAATCACGGTCTTCTTCGCAAAGGCGAGCCTGAGCAGGTGATCCGCGTTTTCCGCGAAGAACTCGGTGCAAATCTCATTTATGTTGATGCTGTCGACCGCTTCCTGGACAAACTTGCAGGCGTTTCCGATCCCGAGACCAAACGCAAGATCATCGGCAAGGAGTTTATCGACGTGTTTGCTGAGGAAGCCGCGAAACTGGATGGTATCCAGTTCCTGGCTCAGGGCACCATCTATCCCGATATCCTCGAATCCGACGGTGTCAAGGCTCACCACAACGTAGGCGGTCTGCCCCCCGAACTGGATTTTGAACTGGTCGAGCCCGTCAAGTTCCTCTACAAGGATGAAGTCCGTGTAGTCGGTAAAGAACTGGGTCTTCCGGACGGCATGGTTTATCGTCAGCCTTTCCCCGGACCCGGTCTCGGCGTCCGCTGCGTAGGAGCTATCACCCGTGACCGACTCGAGGCAGTCCGCGAATCCGACGCTATCCTGCGGGAAGAATTTGCGAACGCCGGTCTTGAAGGGAAAGTCTGGCAGTACTTCACGATTGTGCCTGATTTCAAGTCTACCGGCATCAAGGACAACAAGCGCACTTATGATTGGCCCGTCGTCCTGCGTGCCGTCAACTCAGTAGATGCCACCGCAGCAAGCATCGAGGAGATTCCTTATGCGCTCCTCGGAAAGATCGTCAACCGCATCCTGACCGAGGTCCCCGGAGTCAATCGTGTTCTTTACGATCTATCTCCGAAACCAGTCGCAACGATCGAGTGGGAGTGAGCCGCTTAGTTCGCAAAAATCCCGTATTCTTTTGGGATTCCTGCATCTCCAAGGTCTATTTGATAACAGTTGCATGATTTCTCTTTGTTCTCTGTATCAAGGGGTTTGGGAGTACAAAAGTCGTTCTTGACGGTTTGCAACTGAAACGATCCATATTGTGAAAGCCCTTCGCTGTGGGTTTGTAGCGAAGGGCTTTTTACATCCATTTCGATTCAATACTTGGTATATATACTGGAGGACTTGATCGAGATCATTTCTAGAATATCCATATTATTCAACCACTCACACCTCCAGTTATCATTTTGTTTTCAGCGTTGATTACAAAGGAAGGAAGTACCACGAAAACATGAGTATGAAACAATTCATAGATTAATCCAGTCTTCTTTCGCTTCTCTTCCCCCTGTTCTGCCATACAACAGCATGCTATAATGGTCTCAACATGATAAACAGTTCGAGGAAGGAAAAAGCAATGAGACACATTACAAACAACGAGCATTGGGATTGCATTGTTGCAGGTTCCGGTCCTGCCGGACTCGGCGCTGCTGTGGCATGTGCACGTTTGGGTGCTAAAGTCATGATTCTTGAAGCTGCAGGCCAACCTGGAGGCACGATTTGTGCCGTGCCATTCATGCCGGTTAATCGGCTGCGCATTCATGGAAAACTGCGCTCAGAAGTACATGAAGCTTTTGTCCAAAGCCTTCTGAGTTTCGGAAAAGCAGCATGTTACCCCGGTCCCGAAGATTCCGTGAATGGAGATGGCTTCTGTCCGCAGCCTGAATATGCTGAGTTGGCGATCTATCAGCTCTTGGAACAGGAAGGCATTGAACTGAAGCTGTTCTCACCCGTTGTAGACGCAGTGACGGAAAACGGTGCAATCCGGGAGATCATCGTACGTGAAAAGCAAGGCATGATACACTATCGCGCCAAGCTGTTCATCGACGCTACAGGGGATGGAGACCTGGCTGCAGCTGCCGGATGTGGTTTCTGGGAAGGTAAGTCTGAAGAAACTGTGGACCCTTCTATCGCAATGAATGCCGATTTCATGCTTCGGACACAGGACATACAGGAAAAATCCATCCACATGCCCATCACCTTGGGGTTTTCACTGATTGGAATCGAGGAAGGACCTTTTTTCACCTGGATGGGTAAAAACACCTCCTCATTCAAAAAAATCCTGGGAAAAGAAGACGAAAAAGGGCGATATATAGCTGCCTGGTACGCTTTCAATCACGGTACTGCTCCGGGTGTCATGGGTGTCAACAACGGAGCCTGGATCCATCAGAAGCTCACATCCAGCGGTCTGAATTCATCTGATCTGACTGACGCCAGAAGAAACGGTGTTAGGGTTGCTGCGGATCTCGCTGCAATCCTCAGAGAAAACGGTATCCCGGGATGTGAATGCTGCGCTCTGGACCGCGTAGGAGGCATACTCGGAGTGCGTGATACCAGAAGGATTGAAGGAGAGTATACTCTGACTTTTGAGAACACTCAGGAATCAGCAGAATTCAAAGATACTGTAGCCAGAAAATATGGTGCGATCGATGCCAACCAACTGTTTATGGGAAAAATGGATTCGGGTTTTGCCTATCCATACAGATCCCTTCTTCCCGTTGCAGTCGACAATCTGCTTGTCACCGGCCGCTGCGCATCTGCTACATTCCTTGGTCATTCCGCAGGAAAGAGCATGGGCAACATGATGGAACTCGGCTGTGCTGCAGGTACAGCGGCAGGCCTGTGCCTGAAAGAGAGCGTTCTGCCCCGGAATCTTGATATTGACAAACTCAGGAATACGCTTAAGGAACAGTTCCAAGTAAAGCTCTAGCAAACAGCATGGCTTTGCTTGCACCGTTTTCTGATTGGATATATAATGTGCTGGATATCTCTATGGACTTTTCAAGCGGTACCAGTAGGATTCCCGTTCCTAGAGATACAAATCGAAATCGGCTGCCGTCGTTCGGCCATCAGGAGGTCAGGATGAAAAAAAACATCTCTCTGTTTCTCGTGCTTCTTTTGGCATTGTCTGTCTTTGTGGCATGCTCTGTCTCCAAGAGCGATGTTCCTGATCAAAATGAAACAGAAAAGGAACAGGCTTCCCCTATCGACTCACTTAATACCATCGGCGACGTACTTGAACTGACAAAAGGATCATGCCAGTCTGCTATCGGCGAAGGCAAAGTTATCTTTGCTTTTGAATACAACGGCTCCTATTACCGCGTGACTGCAGCAATCTCGGAAAAAGATCAGGCAGACTATAACGGCCTGGATTTTTTTGATGAAGATTATGAAGCAAAAGGCAATGCGATCATTTCCCCTCTCAAGATCGACAAAGTCGAATGCCTGGATGATCAGAAGCTGAACAGCGAAGAGATGGAAGCTTTCATCGGAAAAACCGGACAGGATCTTATGGATGCAGGATGGCATAACGACAGCGGTTATAATCTGGAAACCATGGAATTCTGGATGAGTTTTAAGTCATTCGAATACACCGTGGTTTTCGATGGTACAATCGATGAATCGGAGTATGAAAACTTCGACTCTGAAGAAGGCATCCGGGCCCTGGTCGTCAAATCCTTGGCTTTTGAGGGACTGGGCAATGCAACAGATTCGGACATGGAATAAACACTGTACAGTACTTCTTTTCTCATCCAAACAGAATGCCGGCAGTCTTCTCTACTGCCGGCATCTTCTTATTCTTCGTCCTGACAATCCTGGAGCCGTTTTTGCGACTAGGAAAACTCCACGTCCAGCAACTTCATCGAACAGAACTGCTTGGTCAAATCATGCTTCACAGGCCATGTGGATCCATCCCGTGTGATCAAAAACATTCTGTTCGGATCAAAAAGGCTACTTTCTTTATTCCTGATCTCCTTCATCCAACCGAATCGATACTTCCCCGGACTGGATTCTCTGTATGCTGCCATCCTCATGACGTACGATAAGAGCAAAGTCCCTGTCTATGTCCAGCGCTTCTGCTGAAACAGATTCTCCTCCGGCTTTCAGTATTTTGATCCTCCTGCCCAACACCAGAGAACGGGATCGATAAGCTTCATAATAGCTTCTTTCTGACAGTCTGGCATAATAATCCATGATTCTGTCCAGGATTCCCGCAGCCAGACGGCATCGAAGGTCTGGGATTGTTCTTTCAAAGGCAGCCCCCGCGATATCCCGGATCTCCTCAGGAAAACCTCCTTCCGGCACCGCAGTATTGACGCCTATTCCTACGACACAGTACTGTGCCATTCCCCGCTCCAGATCCAGTTCAGCTTCCGTAAGGATCCCGCAGACCTTACGGCGTCCGACGTATACGTCGTTCACCCACTTGATCTGCGCATCCCTGCCGGAGATCTCCTCAATCGTTTCAGCTACAGCAACAGCTGCACAGGTCGTGAGATTCAACGCTTCGATGATGCTGATCTGCGGTCGGAGCAGCAGACTCATATACAGTCCGGAAGTCATCGGAGAATAGAAAGACCGACCGAGTCTTCCCCTTCCCTCCGTCTGGCTCTGTGCGATCACGACTGTGCCTTCTGGTGCTCCCTGAGCTGCCATCTTCTTAAGATCGGTGTTCGTGGAACCCGTTTTCTTTTTCACATGAAGGACCAGATCATTGTGCCGGAGACGGCTTTGGATCCCTTCTTGACTCAGGACATCACTGTCCGGCAGCAGTCTGTAGCCCTGCCGGCGAACTGCATCGACGCGGTATCCCTCAGACTGCAGCTCTGCAACTGCAATCCGCACGCTCTCACGACTCAAGGCAAGAATCTCTGCCATGCGTTCACCCGATACGAAACTGCCTTCTTCACGTTGCAGCAGAGTCAGCACTTCATCCCTTGTACTCATTTTTTCCTCAATGATCAGATTCGATTGTTCCGTTTCAACAGAGGGTACAGCCTTCCGGTCAAAAAGACTGCCAGTGCGATTTTGGCAGCATCAGGGATCAGATAGGGTACGACACACATCATGAGAGCGGAACCAAAACTCATGGGATCTCCTCCCCTGCTGTAGACGGTCACAAACCATACAGTCCCGAATGCGTAACATATGAGCAACCCAACAATCATGGCAGAAGCAAGGATTCTCCAATCCCTACCCAGCCTTTCAGCCGCCAACCCCGTGATCAGAGCAGTGAAGAAAAAGCCAATGACATATCCGCCTGTAGGCCCAGCCAGTGCCGCTATCCCACCCCGGAAGCCTGAAAGAACCGGTACTCCCGCAAGCGCAAGCAATATATATACCCCTACTGTCAGGGTTCCCGATTTCCACCCCAGGACCGCAGCTATAAGACAGACTGCAAATGTCTGAAGTGTAAAAGGCACAAGCATTGGGATGCTGATCCACGAGCATAGTGTAAGAAATGCCGCACCCATAGCGACATAAGCCAGATCCCTTGTTCTAAAGCGCATGTTTCTGCCTCCTTTGCCATTATCTTACCAGAAGGAGACATATATGTCAATTTTAGCAATCCATTTTTATCTTGACATATCGAAGACATGCACTTGACTTGTCAACGGATTCCAGGTTCCACGTGAGTAGTAGATCACATACAGAACGAACAGCAACAGGTTGTGAGCGATCATACAGGCCCAAGCAGCGACCAGATTCAAATGGAAGATCTGAGTCGTAACGTATGTCCCCACAATCCTCACGGCCCACATCCCGATGATGTTGAACACAAAGGGAACGACCGTCTTCCCCGCTCCCTGCAGGATCCCT
>JAEEJN010000003.1 GCA_016281935.1 Bacillota bacterium
TCTGCGGCAAGGAAGAAGGGGAAGGCGCCCACATCCATGGAGAAGGGTGCTATGAGACCGGACTCGTGCTGAGCTGCGGTCTGGAAGAAGCGACTGAGCTCCATGTGCATGGCGACAGCTGCTTTGAGATCGTGACGATCGATGCGGACGAACCGGATCCCACGGCTGACGTGGAAGGCACGGGCACCTGGAACACTATGTTTGCTTCGATCGTGCTGAGCGGGGACTGGCGTCAGGATCTCGTGACTATCGCGCAGACGCAGTTGGGGTATGAGGAAAGCAAAGCGAATTATCGGGTCGAGGAAGACGGGAGCCGGAGCGGATATACCCGTTACGGAGCCTGGTACGGCCTGCCTTATGACGAATGGTGCGCGAACTTCCTCGGATTCTGCATGGAATATGCGCAGATCCCGCAGGGAACGCTGCCGTTCTCACCGTCCGCGACCCGCTGGGCCGACGCTCTGGAAGCGATCGGGGCCTTCGAGTCCTCCGAAGACTACGAACCCGCTGCAGGAGACCTTGTGTTCTTCCTGGATGAAGAAACGAAACAGATCAGCCATGTGGGACTGGTCGAGAAGATTGAAGAAGGAATCCTGAGCGTGATCGAAGGAAACGTTGCACATCGCGTGCTGCGTACGAATTACGCGCTGGATGACGAGATAATTGTCGGCTACGGTGTGATGCCCAACGAAGCGCCCGACGCAGTGACGATCGAGGCTTCGATGCCCGCGCAGCGCTTCGAAGAGACGCTGGAAGAACTTGACCTGACCGTCCTTGTGGAAGCCGATGAAGATACCTTCCCGGCTAATACGACCATGTCTGTCGTTCCCGTAGAGGAGAAATCGGCTCTTGACGCCATCGCAGCAGCTGCTGAAGCCGAGAGCAAAGATGCGGACATGCGTGTGACGTCTCTCGTTGCCGTTGACATCACATTCATGAATGAAGACGGTGAAAAGACAGAACCTTTGAAGCCTGTCCGCGTCACCATGGACAGCAGAAGGATCGACAACGCCAAAGACGCCACCGTGATCCATATGGATGACGAAGGCGAGACCCGCATCATGGAAAAGGGCGGATCCGATAAGGATCAGGTCGTGTTCGATGCCGAGTCCTTCTCGATCTACGCAGTCGTTGAGACGTCGATCCGAAAGACCGTGACTGCAGGCGATGGACAGAACTATACCGTGACCGTGACCTATGGTCCCGAAGCGGGCGTGCCTGATGGAGCCGGTCTGGATGTGAGGGAGATCCTGCACGAAGACGGCGCATCGGATTATGAAGAATATATCGAAGGCGTTCGGAAAGCCCTCGGGTATGAGAACGGCGATCTTGGCTATATCCGTTTCTTCGACATCACGATCGTGGATGAACAAGGAGACAAGGTCACGATCGAGGCGCCCGTAGACGTGATGGTCGAACTGGCTGACAGGCGGAATGAAGAAACGGACGGAACGTTCCGGATCGTGCACTTTGAGGACGGAAGCCGTGAAGGAAGCGAAGTGGAAGTCACGGGAACGGAAGGAGACAGGATCACCTTCCGGGCCGAAGGCTTCTCCGCATACGCGATCGTGAGCGGACCGGGAGTTCAGATTGCGAATTGGTATAAGGCATCGACTGTATCCGAACTGGATGGCAGGGAATTCTGTATCGGTCATGTTGACGGATACTATTTCATGAACACCCTCACAGAAGACAACAAACGGACCGGTGTTACCAAAACAAAACCTGCTCATCCGGATGGCCCTGTAAACGATGCGGCACTGTACTTCTTTGACAAAAAGGAAGGTACGGATAATCAGTTCTATATTTCGTGCACAGGTACCGATGGAGAGACTAAATATCTATATAACAACGGGAACAACAGCCTGTCCTTCTCTGATGCTCCCCAGACGGCATTTACGGTTACTGTAGACGATCAGGGAGTATTCAGGATCAGGAACGGAGCATGGTACTGCAATATGCAGGGAGGAGCCAATGGTGCTCGTTTCTGCACATATAATGTGAACCAGGAAACAGATCCAAACAGCAGTATGTACATCTGGTACCGTGAGGATATCACACAGGATCCCTACGGACTGGACGGAAAGCAGTATGGCCTCATCAACTGGAACGGAGGACTTGCAGGGAAAGCCCTTATGTCGGACTCCTCCAATGCAGATTCGCTGGACGCAAAGCTTCTGACGGTGATGTCGAGACAGGATGACAACGGCGACAAGCTCTTCATCCCCAGCGACAGCGACATCTCCCTCTGGACTTTCGAATGGATCGATGACGACCGGTACTACGTGAAAACGGATATCGACGGAAGCCTGCGCTATATGGTTCTGGATGCTCAGGGGGTCCATCTGACACAGGACCGCAGTGAAGCAAGTGCGATCCGCGTCAAACCCGGGACAGGTATCCATGAACAGGAGATCTGTCTGGAAGGCAGTTCCGTACTGACCTATAAGGGCGATATTCTGCAGGGCTTTGGAAAGGGCGGAGGCACCGGAAGCGAGTGGCTCTATTTCGTGACGCCTTCCGAGCTGACGAACGATTATTTCAAGCCCTATTCCGCGAGCAAGGTGGGAGTGTCGGATCCGAGCGTCGTGGACGGTTCGAAGGTCATCGTCTACACCCGCCTGTGGAATGAAGATAAATCAAAATATGATTTCTACGCCGTGAAAGGCGACGGGACTGTCGTGCCCTGTTATGAGAACGGCGATTCCATCGAATGGGTGGGCGGCCAGTTCAACGAGCTGCTCTGGGATCTCACGGATTATTCGAATGGTTATTATGAGCTGTATAACGAGTACTCCGAGACCTATATCGCTCCTCAGATTTCGTCTGACCAGACCGTGTCCGATGATACTATCGGCATCAATCTGAACGGCCGCAGGAACGGACAGTACTATACGACGATCCTGGCATGGGACAGCGGGAACTATTCCTATTCCGGACTCAAAGTGGAGAACGGAAGGATCGTGCCCTGCCCGAAATCCCAAGCCATGGACTTCTATTTTGCCCACATGGAAGAAACACCTGTCAACGATGATCTGCATACCGTACCCACGGTCGACAATACCCGTTACGGCATCACGATCAAGGTCAGGGATATCGGAACCACGAACAATGAAAATGACAGGAAGACCATGAGCAATTTCCTGGGCAACAATGACGGTGGTGTCGGCACGACTCTGCATCAGGGACTGCTGTCCACATATCTGGAAGCTAACGGCTACCCCAGGACCAGACTGACCGATCAGAATCTCGGCGGTCTTTATGACGGCGCTTACGAAGTCAACCATCTCTTTATCGAGAGTACATACAATTCCAGCGGTTATTACGAATTCGACAGCGCACAGAATTTTGCGTCTCTGCATGGCACGAACTTCGTCGTCTACAAGGAACTTGGTACTTACGATTCGGTTTCCAGACCGTCGATGATGCACGGTCAGTTTTTCCCGTTCAATGATCTTGAACCGGGAGTGTTCTCTGTGAAAAACCCGGAGAATCTGTATGATGCGAACCAGAATGAACTTTCGGACAGCGATCCCCGCAAGCATGAACAGCTTTACTTGATCAAGAACATAGATCCCTTCTATCTTATGGAACTCGAAGCCAGTTTCGTACAGACGCCCAACGGTCTGGATGACTGGGGGCACGATATCATCTTCGAGTTCTCCGGGGACGACGATTTCTGGCTCTATGTGGACGGCCAGCTGGTCATCGACCTGGGCGGCATCCACAGTGCCGTTCCCGGATCAGTCAACTACAGTACGGGAAACGTGTTCGTCAACGGGACATGGACGACGCTGCGCGCATTGTTTGAAAGCAATTACAGAGGTCAGCATCCTGATGCGACAGACGCACAAGTCAATGCTTATCTGGATGGTTATTTCAAAGACGGCGGGACCATCTTCAAGGATAACAGTACGCATACGATGCGGATCTTCTACATGGAGAGAGGTGCCGGCGCAGCCAATCTCCACATGCGCTTCAATCTGGCTTCCATCCGTCCCGGCACCGTTCTTCTGAACAAGGAGCTGGATGGTGTGGACGCCACGGAATCGATCCTTGCGGAATTCCCTTATCAGGTCAGATACCGTGTGAAGAAGGCTGACGGTGAAGTGGAAGAAAGGACACTGATCCAGGGCGCTTCGACTTCACATGACTATGTGTTCTATAAAGACACGAACAGACCGGTGGAGTTCAGGGACAGTCTGACCATCGACGGTACGGTGCTTGAAAACGTGTTCCTGCTGAAGCCCGGGGAAGTTGCGGAGATCGATTTTACCGCGGTTCCTCTTTCGGAAGGCGAGGAATTCCTGGACTATAAGATTACGGAATGCTATGTGAATACGGGAATCTACGACGCGGTATACGTCAATGATATGCCCGTTACCGGAGTGCCCGTGGATGGCCACGACGACAGGGAAGACTATCCGATCGGTTATGAAACGACGAAGGATCGTGCCAAAGTGACATACAGGAACAGAGTGGATGAGGATGCGCTTCGTACGCTTACCTTCACAAAGAAACTGTTCCGCGAAGATGGCGTCACTCCTGTCGCGGTAAGCGATGATCTGCCCAAATTCAATTTCCGTCTGTACTTCGGTACGGAGAACGACGATGGGCTTCAGCCCGCGGACATGCATACCTATCACGTGAAGGATCCGCAGGGGCGTTACTGCAGATGGGACAACGAACTGCAGAAACTCGTGCCGACCGAATTCACTGATTATTCATCGCTTACTGCGGCTCAGAAGGAACAGATCAGTTTCCATACTTCCATGAACGGCGCGATCTCCGAGATCCCCGTCGATCATGTGGTCGAAGTCAGGGAAGTCCTGGCAGGTACCCGGTACAGGGTGGAGGAGCGTCCCTGGGAGATCCCGGACGGTTATTCGTTCCAGAAATACGTTCAGGACGATACTGTTGTAACAGATCCCGTCGATCGGAACGGAGCACCCGGCGTACAGGATATCGTGAGTGCCGGAACGGATCCGCACGTGGATGTCTGCAACCTGAAGGGCTGGGGACTCCGCGTGAACAAGACCTGGTCTGACGCGGATTATATGGAAGAGAGAGAACCGACGTATTTCGCCGTCTTTGTCAGACATGGCAGCGGAGAAGGCCATGGTATGAACCTTCTGCGAGAAACCGTCAGACAGCTGCCATACGGTTCGGATACCCTTTACTGGTACTTCCCGACACTGCCTAGTCAGAATACTGTTCTGAGCAATTATGTGATCTGTGAAGTTGAATTGAACGGCGGTCATCCAGAAGTGGACGGGAATGGCGTTGTGACCGGATTCGGTACTGCTCATCCTCTGGATGAAAGTGATACCATCACTCTGAATGGAAAGCAGAAAGGAGAGACGGAAAGCTCCGGATTCACCTATACAGTCCATTATACCGTGGGAGAAGTCGAAGAAGGTTCCAACGTGCGTGTGGACGAAGTCAGCAACGAACGCCCCGGCATCCGGATCCAGAAGACGAAGTGGAACGGCGAGCCTCTTCCCGGTACCGTTTTTACGCTGAAGGACGGTGACAACCTGCTCGGTACCTATACGTCTGACAACGAAGGCTTCCTTACGGTCGCCTATCTGAGAAACGACGCGGACTATACGCTGACCGAGACCAGGACGCCGGAAAGCTACCGCGGCCTTGCCGCGCCTCTGACGATCCGTAAAACGGCTGATGGCGTGACTGTCAACGGCAGCACCGGTGATGATACGGATGGATGGTATACCCTCGTGCAGGCATCCGGCGATGATTCGGCTGTCCTCACGGTTCGAAACCGTCAGTATGAATTCAGAACGGTCAAGAAAGACTATGATACGAAGGAACCCATGGCCGGTGTGCACTTCGAGCTGCACCGTCAGATCACGGTCGGCGGCATGACGTCCTTTGACCTGAACCCGATGGTCGGATATGAAGATCTGGTGACGGATGAAAACGGCATCATTCCGGAACTGAATTACGGTCTCCGTCCCGGAACTTATGAACTCCGTGAGAAAGCTGTGCCTGACGGCTACAGGTCGCCAGCCTCTCATATCCATTTCACCAAGACTGAGACCGGTGAAATCACTCTCGGTACTGTGAACCCGGACGGGGTGAGCATGAGCATGTCGGACGTGAACGGAACCCTGACCTATGAGATCGAGATCCTGAACCGCAGAGTGCAGAACGTCCGGATGAAGAAGGTGGATGTTGCCGCTCCTGACAGTACGGCTCTTTCCGACGCTGTCTTCGATCTCTACGAAACGATCGACGGCGTGCGCAAGGACACGGCCCTGTACGAAGACCTCGAGTCCGGTGGTGACGGTTTCCTCGTGTATACGGCATCTGACAACAGCAGGATCTCTGTGTTCGATCTGCCTGTCGGTGTATACCATCTGGTGGAAACGGCAGCTCCGGATGGATACAAGCTGAAAACTTCCGTTGTCGTGATCACTGTCACCGCAAACGGGGTCTCGTATTCGGATCCCGAAGCACCGAGTCTTACCGCTGTCCAGGATACGTCTACTGGGATCTATACACTGAAGATCACCAACAGTTCCGGAACGGAGCTCCCGGCGGCAGGCGGGACCGGAACAGATCTGCTTTACGCGCTTGGATTCTGTCTGATTCTGTCATACTGTCTTCTCATGACACTGAGAAGAAAGAAGAGACCTGAATAACTGGATAAAACACTTTCAAACAAGACCTCTGTGAACCTGTTTGTTCACAGAGGTCTTTCTGTTATTATTCCTTTTGAAACTGCCGATGCATTCCTGTGTTCAGGTAAAGAATCAGAACCATTTTGATTTCCGATACCATTTTTTTATCTGAAAAGCAACATGTAATCTGTCGAATATCTCGGAATTTACGTTTGAGGTGTAGAAATCGTGTCAAAAACACAAATATAATTAAACAATGTGTAAAGTATACTTAAAATCTTTAAACAATATGTTATATTTATAAGGCGAGATATCATTCGGCAGAAGCAGTTCTCATGCCGGCACCATATGTCATGTGGCAGGCGGATTTATACAGATTCGGTTTTTGAGGACTGGCAAAGGGAAGCACGATGGAGGATATTGTAAATGATCCATAAAGAGGAAAAAACATCGGATCTCAGGTATGGCCTTGTTGAAGACAGAAGAAAACGAGTTCAACAGGAAGGAATGCATGTCGGTGGCAGAGATGGAGATGACGCCATGGAACACCGTACAGAAGGCCATGCAGTCAGAAAAGTACTGACGGTGCCTGCATCAGTGTACGGTGTTCAGAAGACGCGGGTCGCGGCTTACTGCAGAGTGTCTACTGACAGTACAGAGCAGGAATCGTCCATCGAGTCGCAGAGAAAGCATTTTGAGATGCTGATCCGATCCCATGGGGAGTGGGAATTCAAAGGGATATACTGGGAAGCGGGCGTAAGCGGAACGAAGAGAGAATACCGGCCGGAGCTCCGAAGACTTCTGAACGACTGCAGGGAAGGGAGAGTGGATCTGGTCCTGACGAAGTCGATCAGCCGGTTCGCAAGGAACACAGCGGACTGCCTGGATATGGTCCGGAAGCTTCTTGCATTGGGAGTGGGGGTTCTGTTCGAAAAGGAAAGGATCGATACGAGAACCATTGACTCGGAACTCCTCATGACTCTTTTTTCATCTGTGGCGGAGGAAGAATCGAGAAGCATCTCCACCAACGCAAAGTGGGCGGTCAAAAAAAGGTTTGCTTCGGGAACATACCGCTTCTCCAAAGCTCCTTTCGGGTACAGGCTTGAGAACGGCAGTTATTCCGTTGATTCCGATCGTGCTGCCGTCGTGCGCAGGATCTTCGGTGAAGTGCTGTCAGGGAAAGGCACACTGACGATCGCCAAGGAGCTGAATGAAGAGGGAATCGGGACGGGAACGAAGAAACGGAACGGAACCGAGGGACAATGGTCTTCGGCCATTATCCTTGGGATGATCCGCAATCTGTCCTATACAGGTGATATCCTCATGCAGAAGACCTATACGGATACTAGTTTTCGGCGCATGAAGAACCAGGGAGAAAGAGATCAGTACTATATGGACGGTCATCATGAAGCAATTGTCAGCCACGAGATCTTCGAGAACGCAAACCGCGTGATCGCGGAACGGGCAGCAAAGATGGACGGGGAAGACACACATCGGCGTTATCCCTTGTCCGACAGACTGACCTGCGCCTGCTGCGGAGGCCCCATGAAGAGGATCACGGCAAGACGGAACGGAGACGTGCGCTATTACTGGGGCTGTTCAGCCCATACGAAGGACGCAGGAATCTGTCCGATGAGGCGTGAGAAGGAGGAAAGCCTGTTCAATGCATTCATGAACATGCTCCGCAAACTGAAATATGCGAGCCGCGAAGTCATGGGGACCTACATCGATCTGCTGACGGTCGAGGAATACGATCCGGAATCCAGACGAAGAGCCGGGGAGATTCTGATCAGACGAAGAGAGATCACGAAAGAAAAAGGCAGGTTCCTCGTTCTGGTATCGACAGAGAGAAGCGGATCTTTTACGGCCCGCAAAAAAATCATGGAGCTCACGGAGGAGGATGCGGGACTGGAAAGGGAACTGAAGAGCCTGACTTCCAGTACCCCCAAGATGGAACAGGCCAGGGAACTGGTGAGGATACTGGATGAATGGGAACCGGGGGGCGTGTTCGACGGAGACCTGTTCATGAGGATCACGGATCAGGTGACAGTCAGAACGGGAGATTCGGTGCTGTTCAGACTCAGGTGCGGCCTGGAACTGAAGGAGGATCTGAGATGATTTACGGGTACAGAATGGAAAACGGAAGTCTCTTTGCCGATGAAAAGGCAGTCGGGGAGATCCTTGCCTTTACAGCGCTGTATCTCGAAGGCGCGTCCATCGAAAAGGCAGGAACGGAGGCCGGTCTTCCGCTCGGGAAGGAAGCGCTCACCAGGATCCTTCAGGATGATGTGTATCTGGGGTCAGACGGATATCCTGCGATCTTCTCGGAGGAACTGGCGGAAAAGATCCGCGTTGAGTACATGCGAAGGACGCATAGAGGGTCACGCACGAAAGAAGAACCGGTCAAAGCCATGCGGGTCTTCGTGTTCCGGAAGCCCCGAAAAAATGCGTGTCCCGGGACAGCGGCGAAGACCGCAGAATACATCTACAGCCTGATCGTTCCGAAAAGGACGCGGGTCACCTATCAGAGAGCGGTCAGAAAATGGATCGAGAAAGAGAGGATACAATGGCTGTCAGAATCATTCCTGCCAGACGGCAGAGTGCTGTAAGAAAGATCGAGATCCAGCCTGCACTGAGGGTCGCGGCGTATTGCAGGGTCAGTACTGAACTCGAAGAACAGGAGACTTCCTATGAAGCTCAGGTCTCCCATTATACGGACTATATCTCGTCTCATGACGGATGGGATCTGGCAGGCATCTATGCGGATGAGGGCATCAGCGGCACGTCTCTGGCAAAAAGGGAACAGTTCAACCTCATGCTCAAGGCTTGCGAGCAGGGCAGGATCGACATGGTGATCACGAAGTCCATCAGCAGATGGGCCCGGAACACACTGGATTCCCTTCAGACGATCCGGAAGCTGAAAGCGCTGGGGATACCCGTACTGTTCGAAAAGGAAAACTGCAACACCATGGATGCGTCGGGAGAACTGCTGATCACGATCCTGTCGAGTCTTGCGCAGCAGGAGAGCCAAAGCATCTCGCAGAACGTGCGTATGGGTCTGCAGTACCGGTTTCAGCAGGGGAAACCCATGCTCAATCATTCGCTTTTCCTTGGGTATACGAAAACACGGGGCGACAGTGAACTCACGATCGTTCCTGAAGAAGCGAAGATCGTACGCCGGATCTTCCGTGAGTATATGGAAGGTTATACACTGGGTGAAATCAAGGAAAGGCTGGAAGCCGACGGGATCCCGACGCCGGCAGGAAAGGATGTGTGGTATGCGAGCACGATCCAGTCGATTTTGACCAACGAGAAGTATATGGGTGATCTGCTGCTGCAGAAGACCTACACGGTGGATTTTCTGACAAAGGAAAAGGCGAAGAACAGCGGACGGTTTCCCCAGTATTATGTGGAGAACGCTCATCCGCCGATCGTCCCCAAAGAAGTGTTTCGCTGTGTACAGGGGATCCTTCTCAAACGGGAACGGCACAAAGCGGAGACCGGCAAAAGGGTCCGTACGACACCCCACAATGCCCTAAGCGGCAGGCTTTGCTGCGGGATGTGCGGAAACAGTACAGAAGACTGGCGCTGCCTTACAAGACCGTATGGCGCTGCAAGACACGTCTGGATGGAGGAGGGTGCGAAGCAAGAACAATCAGCGAAGCCAGAGCGAAAGCCATTGTTGCGGAGGCGTTTTCACGGCTGAAAGCGAACCGAAAGGCTTTGATCCGGATCCAGAAAGATCTCAGAAACAAAAAAAAGAGTATGCGGGATGAAGCGCTGCGCATCACGGAAAAAAGGATCGCGGACCTCGAGGCCGACATCCATGAACGCGAGTCGAGAGACCCTGTAGGCGGGAACGACAGGGAGAGATTCATCGACAGAAAGATCGCTGAAGAACTATCGGAGCTGGAGGACAGAAAGGTCAGATATCTGGAGGAGAAAGCGGATCTCAGTATGCAGGAAGTCCAGATCCATATGCTGAGCAAACTGATCGACGGTGAAAGGAAAGAAAAGAAAGAAGAGGACCCGGCATGCTATGATCTTCTGGATTTCTTCGAGAGGACGGACGTCGTTGATGACATCCCTGAGAACGGGTATTCCGACGATCTGACCAAACGCTATATCGACAGGATCGAAGTCACCTATGATTACGTCAAGGTATGTTTCAAGGCCGGACTCGAGATCCGTATCGAAGACTGAAAAGAAAAAACAGCCGGATCGTCAGGATCCGGCTGCTCTGCGGTCATGGGATCAAAGGATGCCTGTGAGATCGAAATCCCTGAGCCAACGGTCGGCGGCTTCGCATACGGTGCGGAGGCAGACTTCTTCGAAAGGACTGTCCAGTCCGGCGTTCTTCAGGAGTTCTGTGAATACATAACGTCCGCCCTGTCTCGTATAGGCCATATAGTGCTTCCAGGCGTCCGCCTGATCCTTCTGGATCCTGGCCCAGAATTGGAGCGCTACGGTCTGTGCGAGGCAGTAGTCGATGTAGTAGAAAGGCATGGAATAGATATGATGCTGACGCTGCCAGCCTTCGCCCTCACTGTAGAAGGGGATTTCGCCGTCCAGACGCATCCAGGGCATGTAGATGCCAAGCAGTTCCTTCCAGACACCATGGCGTTCCGCGGGAGTCATGTCGGGTTTCTCGAAAACGATGTGCTGGAAATGGTCGACCATCGTACCGTAGGGGATAAAGGTCAGTGCGCCTGACAGATGACTGTAATAGAACTTGCGGGTATCTTTCCCGAAGAAACCTTCAGCCCAGGGCCAGGCGAAGAATTCCATGGACATGGAATGAACCTCGCATCCTTCCATGGAAGGCCATACATATTCAGCGGGTACGGCTTTTCGGTTCGTGTAATCCGCGAACGCGTGGCCGGCCTCGTGGGTCACGACTTCCACATCATGCTGGGTTCCATTGAAGTTCGCAAAAATGAAGGGGACTTCATATTCAGCGAGGCTCGTGCAGTATCCGCCGCCTTCCTTGCCTTCCGTGGAGAGAACGTCCAGAAGCTCATTGTCCAGCATGCAGTTGAAGAATTCGCTGGTCTCAGGAGAAAGCTCGTCGTAGAATTTCTTGCCATGAGCGAGGATGGCGTCCGCATCACCGGCGGGACGGGGATTGCCGGAACGGAATTCCAGTGCGTTGTCGGCAAAGCTCATCGGATAGGTCTTTCCCAGACGTTCAGCCTGTCTGCGGTAGATCTGATCCGCGAGGGGGACGAGATACTTGACGACCGCGGCGCGGAACTTCTCCACGTCGTCTTTTGTGTAGCAGTTGCGACCCATACGGTAGTAACCAAGCGTCGTGTAGCCTTCATATCCGAGTTTCTTGCCCATTTTGTCGCGGAGATGGACGAGCTGGTCGTAAATGTCGTCCAGTTCCTTCTGATTGTCTTTATACCACTGTCCCTCGGCTTTCCATGCCGCCAGACGGCGGTCGTCGTCCGCGTCCGTTTTGAAGGGCGTCATCTGGGAGAGCGTATAGGTCTTGCCTTCAAAGGGGACCTGGGCGGAAGCGAGCACTTTCTCGTAACGGGTCGTCAGATCGTTCTCCTGCTGAAGCTCGGGGATGATCTCAGGAGAGAAGGTCTTGAGTGCGATCTCGGCATTGACGAACATCAGGGTGCCGTATTCCTTTTCGAAATCCGGACGGAACCTTGACTCGAGAAGGGCCATGGACCAGCGCTGGCTGTATTCGTTGAGCTCGGGACCCGCCGCGTTCCAGAAGTTCATTTCCTCATCGTAGAACTTGTCCCTCGTGTCGATGGAATGGCGGATGGAAGCCAGCGTTTCCAGCGTGCTGACATGTTTGCTGTAGTTTTCCATGTCCAGGAACACGCCGCGGGCCTCTTCGTAGGACCCGGCTTTCTGCAGATGTTCGATTAACCGGCCGAACTCAGCTTTGACTTCGTCCAGATCCGGACGTTCATAAGGCATTTGGGAGAATTTCATGGGAACCTCCTTGCATTGTATTCCTGTCCATTATACGCAGTAAATACGGCCTTTTCAAGCAAAGGAGTTGAAATGCGGATGTCTGTTGCTTATAATAGTGGAAACACTGTAATACGGGCTTTCGATGCTTCCGGTCTGCCTGAGAGCGGTCGAATGTCATCTGTGAGGAATCATGAACTGGGATCTTGCTTTTTTTCTTACGAGTGCTTTTCTCGGTATAGGTCTGGCGATGGACGCTTTTTCCGTGTCCGTAGTCAACGGACTGAATTCTCCCAACATGCCCCGGTCAGGCAGACATGCCGTAGCGGGCACTTTTGCGTTCTTCCAGGCGCTTATGCCCATGCTGGGCTGGTTCCTCGTGCATTCTCTTCTGCTGTTTTTTGAAAGCCTGCAGCGTTGGATCCCATGGATCGCACTGCTGCTTCTCGGCTATCTCGGCATACGGATGATACTGGAAGGGCTGAATCCTGATGTAGAAAAGGAAGAAAGCGATAAGGTCAGGGCCTCGTCGCTGTTTCTTCAGGGTATCGCCACATCAATCGACGCGCTTTCAGCCGGCCTCACTTTTTCAGAATACGGTTTTCTGCACGCACTGGTTGCGAGCGGCATCATAGCCGCGGTGACCTATGTCATCTGTCTGCTTGGAGTTCATTTCGGAAGATACGCCGGGATGAAACTGACTCGGTGGGCACCGATCGTCGGAGGCATCATCCTGATCGTGATCGGCATACGCATAGCCGCAGTATCCATTTTCGGATGAAAGATGATCATGCGGAAATACGGACAAATCGCATGTAAAGCCATAAAGGATATAACAAAACAGGCATGACCGCACATCCGGTCATGCCTGTTTTGTCGTTTCGATCAGGACCAGGAGTATCCGCGTTTTCTCGTTCTGGGAACGTTGCGGAAAAACCTCGGATCTTCCAGGAGGATTTTCGTTCCGTTGACGACACAGGAAAGGGGATCTTCTGCAAGGACGCAGGGGATATCCGTACTCAATTCGACCCTGCGGCTCAGTCCGCGGACCATGGCGCCTCCTCCTGTCAGGAGGATCCCGCGCGTACAGATGTCATTCAGCAGTTCGGAGGGGGTCTCTTCCAATGCTTCCCGGATTTTGTCAAGTATCTTGACGGTTTGGGACTCATAGGCTTCCTGCGTCTCATCTGAAGTCAGGGTGATCGTCTTGGGAAGGCCTGAGAGCAGGGAGCGGCCTGTGACATCCATCGTCAGGACGTCTGTCCGTTTGTCGACGGATCCGATCTGGATCTTGATTTTCTCGGCAGTCGGCTCGCCGATCAGGAGATTGTATTTCTGCCTTACATAATGGATGAGCGCCTGATCAAAATGGTCTCCGGCTACTTTGAGAGATTTGGAGATGAACAGACCTCTCGGCGTGATGACCGCAACGTCTGTCGTTCCGCCGCCGATATCCACAACGAGTGCGCCTTTGATCGATCCGAGATCGATCCCGCCCCCGAGCGCGGCTGCCATAGGTTCCTGAACGAGCCGTACATAATGGGCTCCAACTTCACGGGCTGCCATTTCAACGCTGCGTCTCTCGACGTCTGTGACGGAAGAGGGGACGCAGATGATCATCCGCAGCGTGTTGAGAGGCGTGCGGGAACCCACAGCGGCTTCGATAAAATGCTGCAGCATAAGCGCGGTCAGTCTGTAATCGGAAATGACACCGTTGCACAAAGGCCTGACAGCGCGGATATCCGAGGGCGTCCTTCCGATCATTCTGTGAGCTTCTTCTCCGATCGCGAGGACTTCCTCCGTCTTCGCGTCGATCGCGACGACAGAGGGTTCTCTCAGGATGATGCCCTTTCCTTTCTGATAAACGAGGACGCTGGCCGTGCCGAGATCCACACCGATATCGATCTTGCCTATGAACAATGAAATGGCTCCTTTACGAAGTATACGACGGAATGACGGCATGAGGAATCCGACCGTTCTCCGACAGAGATAGTGTAGGGTTTCCCGGGCCTTCTGTCAACCGGAAATGCCCTGTATACGAGGAAATTTCGTGATGAAGGGAAGAAGAATGCGTAAGCATGGTCCGCTGCAATGCGATCCTATAATTGTGTAAATATAACAAAATTAGATTATAAAAAATGGACAAGTTTTTGCGCTTGAAAAATAATGAATATTTTTATGACGAAAAGAAGGATATTTTGAACAAAGAGCGAATTGATATATGAGTCCGAAAAGTGGACTCATATCTACCACGAAGGAGGTTTCTCCATGAATATCCAGATCAACGGAAAAAACATCACGGTAACTGATGACCTGGAACAGATGGTCGCCAAAAAGCTGAAGAAGCTCGAGAGATACTTTAGGCCTGACGCTGTATGCCACGTCCGGCTCGCTTCCGTGAAGAAGAGGGAGATAGCCGAAGTCACGATCCGCGTCGACGGCATCGTGATCCGCGGTGAGGAAGCCAGCGACGATCTGCGCACATCTCTGGACCGCGTGACGGAGAAAGTCGAAAAGCAGATCCTCCATCACAAGACACGCCTCGCAAAGCGCGTCCGCGACGGTTCTCTCGCTGAATGGGTCGCCAATCTTGCCCCTACCGACGTAGACTATGAAGTGGACGACGAAGGCGAATCCGAAGTGACGAGAGACAAGCGCTTCTCGACCAAACCCATGGAAGTTGAGGAAGCGATCCTGCAGCTTCAGATGGTCGACCACGATTTCTTCGCTTTCAAAAACGCTGCGACCGGCCGCATCAACGTATTGTACAGACGGCGTGAAGGAGGCTACGGTCTGCTCGAGCCTGAAGAGGAATGATTCGGTGATCCGCTATCGCCCCGGACAATGTCCGGGGCTTTTTCAATGCCTGGTTCCGGTTGTATTTTCTCCCTGTATTTGGTACAATACAGAAAGGTATAAGTATATACCCGCGTATTTCGCATACGCTTTTCGATAAGGAGAACATATGGCTAACTGGCTGAGAAAGATCTTTCCTTCCGCCAACGAGCGGGAGGTCGCAAAGCTCATGAAAAGGGTCGACAGGATCCTTGCTCTTGAGCCGAGATACCATGCTATGAAGGAAGAGGAACTGCGCGATCAGACGCGGATCCTCAAAGAAAGACTGGCTGCGGGCGAGACCCTGGACGATATCCTGGAAGATGCCTACGCCGTCGTACGCGAGGCGACCGTGCGCATCCAGGACAAGCACCTTTTCCCGGTGCAGCTTCTTGGCGGCATCGTGCTCCATCAGGGGCGGATCGCCGAAATGAAAACCGGCGAAGGCAAAACGAACACATCGACGCTTCCCGCATATCTGAACGCGCTCTCCGGTCAGGGCGTACACGTCGTGACCGTCAACGATTATCTGGCTACGTTCCACAGCGAATGGATGGGCAAGATCTATCAGTATCTGGGACTGACCGTGGGCCTTGTGGTACCCGGGATGTCTCCTGCACAGAAGCGTGAAGCCTATCTCTGCGACATCACTTACGGAACGAACAACGAATTCGGTTTCGATTATCTGCGCGACAACATGGCCGTCCGCAAAGCGGATCTCGTACAGCGGCACCTCCATTATGCGATCGTCGACGAAGTCGACTCGATCCTGATCGACGAAGCCCGTACGCCGCTCATCATTTCGGGCCGCGGGGAAAAGAGCACCGACGGCTATGAGCGTGCGGATCAGTTTGTATCCCGCCTGAAGGAAGGCGAGGACGCTGATTACACGAAGGATGAAAAGCTGCATACGGTCATGCTGACTGCACTCGGCGTCGCCAAAGCGGAGAACTTCTTCAATCTGGAGAATCTGAGCGACATCGAGAACAGCGATACGAACCACTATATCCAGCAGGCTCTGAAAGCCCATGCGCTCATGCAGCGAGACAGGGACTATATCGTCCAGAACGACGAAGTCATCATCGTGGACGAATTTACGGGCCGCATCATGGTCGGGCGCCGTTTCTCGGACGGGCTCCATCAGGCAATCGAAGCCAAAGAACATGTGAAAGTCCAGAACGAGAACAAGACGCTGGCAACGATCACCCTGCAGAACTATTTTCGAATCTATGACAAACTCTGCGGCATGACCGGTACGGCCAAGACGGAAGAGGAAGAATTCAGAAGCATCTACGGCATGGACGTCGTCGAGATCCCGACGAACCGGCCCATGATCCGCAACGATTACAACGACGTGGTCTACCGTACGGAAGAAGGCAAGTTCCGTGCGGTGGTGCGTGAGATCGTGGAATGCCACGAAAAAGGCCAGCCTGTCCTTGTAGGTACCGTATCGGTCGAAAAGAGCGAATACCTGAGCCGGCTCCTGAAGCGTACGGGGACCCCTCACGTGGTCCTGAACGCGAAATACCATGCGCAGGAAGCGGATATCGTCGCACAGGCCGGTAAGCTCGGCGCCGTGACGATCGCAACCAACATGGCCGGCCGAGGCACCGACATCCTGCTGGGAGGCAACCCCGAGTTCATCGCGAGGCAGGAGATGAAGCGCAGGGGCCTGGAAGACGATGTGATCGAATCGGCGATCAGCATCGCGTCGACGGAGGAGCCTGTCGTTCTCGCCGCGCGTGAACTGTTCCATACCCTGTACGCTGAAGCCAAAGTCAGGACGGATGAAGAGCATGCCAAAGTCGTGGCTTTGGGAGGACTTCACATCATCGGTACGGAACGTCACGAGAGCCGCCGTATCGACAACCAGCTCAGAGGCCGCGCCGGACGCCAGGGTGACCCCGGAAGCTCCCGCTTCTATATCTCCCTGGAAGACGATCTCATGCGTCTGTTCGGATCTGACAGGATCGAACCTCTGATCGGACGCATGGGCATGGACGAGGATACGCCTCTCGAATTCTCGGTCCTTTCCGGGCAGATCGAATCGGCTCAGAAACGTGTGGAGAGCCGCAACTTCGATACCCGCAAACGCGTCCTGCAGTATGACGACGTCATGAACCAGCAGCGCAGCCTGATCTACGCCCAGCGCAAGTCGGTCCTGGAAGGAGCCGACGTCCACGACTCGATCCTGGGTATGGCCGACTCGGTCCTCGACACCTGGGTGAATGCCGTGACTTCCTTCTCCAAGTTCCCCGAAGACTGGGATCTCGGACCGATCCTGGAGCAGCACGGACGTCTCTGCCGTATCGATCCTTTGAAGATCGACGACAAGGAAAAGCTGTCACTGACGCCCGAGACGCTGAAAAAGAAACTCAGCGACGTGCTTCTTGAGACTTATGCGGAAAAGGAAAAGGAGATCACGGATGCCGGTTACGACATGCGTGAAGTCGAAAGGACGATCCTTCTCCGTGTCGTGGACGAGAAGTGGATGGAGCACATCGACAACATGGACCAGCTCCGCCGCGGCATCGGTCTCCGCGCGATCGGCAACAAGAATCCTGTGGTCGAATACCGCATGGAAGGTTCTGAGATGTTCGACGTCATGATCACGGACATCCAGGAAGGGACGATCGGGATGCTCTTCTCCGTACGGGTCAACCGTGTGCCCGAGCGCAGGGAAGTAGCCAAAGCCACGGGAGCCGCTCAGGCAGGCGAGGCGTCCAGACAGACCCATACGCCGATCCGCGTCCACGGCAAGATCGGACGCAACGATCCCTGCCCCTGCGGAAGCGGAAAGAAATACAAGAACTGCCACGGCCGTCTGAACGGCGCGAACTAAGGAGGACCCATTGATCCAGATCGACAATGCCCGGCAGAGGCTTCAGGAAGTCTGCCGAGTCATAGAAGAAGCGGGGGAAGCGCTGAATCTCCCGCTGCTCGAAGACCGCAAACGTGAACTGGAAGCAGAGATGGCCGCGCCTGATTTCTGGAACGAGATCGAGCATGCGCAGTCCGTCAATCAGAAAATGAAGGTCATCGATACGAAACTCTCCGGCCACGCGAAGCTCGTTTCCCGTGCGGACGATCTCCTCATCATGATGGAACTCTGCGAAGAGGAACAGGACGATGAGATGGCGGCGGAGATCACGGAGGACGTGGAAAAACTTGCACAGGATGCCGAAGAGCTTCGTCTGACCACGCTGCTCCGGGGCGAATACGACGGGAACAATGCGATCCTGACGCTGCACGCCGGTGCCGGCGGCACAGAAGCGCAGGACTGGACCCAGATGCTGTACCGCATGTATACTCGCTGGGCCGAACGCAGAGGCTATGACGTGAAGCTCCTGGATTTCCTGGATGGAGACGAAGCGGGCATCAAATCCGTGACGTTCTCGGTGTCCGGCCCCAACGCCTACGGATTCCTGAAATGCGAGAAGGGCGTGCACCGTCTCGTCAGGATCTCGCCGTTCGACGCTTCCGCCCGCAGACACACTTCCTTCGCTTCTCTGGAAGTCATGCCCGAGATCGAGGAGGACAACGAGATCACGATCAATCCGGACGACCTGCGCGTCGATACCTACCGCTCAACGGGCGCCGGCGGCCAGCATATCAATAAGA
>JAEEJN010000004.1 GCA_016281935.1 Bacillota bacterium
CAGGCTCATCGTCAAGAGCAACATGTCCACACTTTATAAATCCAGAAGAGCGGGGACGGTCGAGATCCATATCCTGGGGCCGGACGCACCGGAGGATTAGTTCCCGGAAATCAAAAAGCCTGCTTTTCCGTGAAGGAAGGCGGGCTTTTGCAGAAGAATACTCTTCAAACGGTGCATCGTCCGATTCGGACGGACACACAACGACGTTGATCCCGGACGGCCGGGATCTGAGGAGGAAGACGATGAAAATACTGGCGATCGGAAACAGCTTTTCGGAAGATGCGACCCATTTCCTTCATGACATTCTCTCCGCATCCGGCATCGAGAGCAAGGTAGTGAACCTGTATATAGGCGGATGCAGCCTGGAGCGGCACTGGCAGAACATCGAGGGGGACCGGAGGGACTATCAGTATCAGCTGAATGGGAGAAAGACGGACCGTTACGTATCGATCGGGGAGGTGCTTGCGGAAGAATCCTTCGACGCGGTCGTGACCCATCAGGCGAGCCATGACAGCGGATGGAAGTGCAGCTATGAGCCGTTCCTCGGACTGATGCTGGATTATCTGAAGGAACGTTCCTCGGCCAGGATCTTTCTCAACGAGACCTGGGCGTATGAAACGACCAGTCCGCATCCGAACTTCATGCGCTATTCACGCAGACAGGACCTGATGTTCTCTGCCCTGAAGGAGGCCTACGAGGAAGAAGCGGCCCGCTACGGCCTTCCCCTGATCCGCTCGGGAGAAGCGGTCCAGCTCATCCGCGCCCTTCCGGCTTTTACGTCGGGGGATCTGCGCATCACACGCGACGGCTTCCATATGCATTTTCTGTACGGCCGCTATGCGGTCGCCCTGCTGTGGGCCGCAAAGATCGCGGGCATAGACGTGAAGAGCAACGGCTTTTTCCCGCAGGAGGACTTCATGCCGGGACTCCGGACCGAGAAAGCGGTCCTGGATGCGGTCCGCGACGCCGTCGAATGCGTCTCACAAATCGACGGTCTGTTTTCCGGCCTGTGACGGTCCGGCCACATGGTGTCGGACAAGAAAAAGAATAGAACGAATAGGATATTTGTATGAACACCGTATCCAATCCCGCCCATAAGAATCCGATCATCCCTCTTATGGGCGTATGCGATCCGCACATCCACGTCTTCGGAGACAGGATGTGGCTTTTTGCGTCCCACGACGCGCTCCCGGGAAACCGCACGTTCTGCACGAAGGACTGGCAGATCTGGTCCTCCGCCGACTGCGTGGAGTGGCGGCTCGAAAGCGCCGTCAGGCCCGAGGATTTCTGGATGGGAGCGTCCGACAGATGCTGGGCGACCGACTGCGCAGAACGGGACGGGAAGTATTACTTCTATTTTTCAGACGGGAACCGCGCCACCGGCGTGGGCGTCGCGGACAGGCCGGAAGGACCGTACCGGGACGTGCTCGGGCGTCCTCTGCTCGACGGGACCGCAACGCCTACCAGGGAATATGATCCTGCCGTGTTCCGGGACGACGACGGAACGTATTACATCGTGTTCGGCGGCCCCTCCTGGGCCTACGGTGAAGGCTGCGGGTATTTCATCGCGCGTCTGGGAGACGACATGGTCTCCATCGCGGAGACTCCCCGCAGGATCGAACTGGATCATGAAGGCGACGACAAGGCATCCCTGAACAAAATCGACGGCCGGTACTATCTCACCTTCGGCGGGTTCTATGCCGTATCCGACTGCGTATACGGACCTTACAGGTATATCGGTCATACGGGAGCGAGCATCGATCACACCAGTTTCTGTGAATGGAACGGACAGCTTTTCAATGCCATTACCGTCGTCGACCATTTCGGCGAATACCGTTCCAGCGGGCTGTGCTACGCGCACGTTACGAAAGACGGAAGACTCGTCACGGATCCTCTGATCGTCGAGTACGGCGTCGGTCAGTACGATTCCGACTCGAACCGGATCGAGGCGGAGTGGTTCATGAGCGCGCGGAATGCCCGAAAAGTCGAAAACGAAGACCTGTTCGGCTTTTCGGTATCGGCTGTTTCCGAAGCCGTGCTCCTGTATCCCAAAGTCCGGAATCTCTCGGGCAAGACCGGCTTCGCCGTGAACTATGACTGTGTCGGCGGAGGCGGAACGATTGAACTCAGGGAAAAGGACGGGAACGGCCGCCTGCTCGGTGAAGTCCGTATCGAGAGGCCGTCTCCGGTCTTCCGCTGGAGGAACAGGAGGACTGCGTCGATCCGTCTCATGGAAGCGCTTCCTGACGTCATGGACATCTGCCTGAAGGTCAGACCGGAGGATGGAGCAGAGATCCGGATCGACTGCTTCCATTTCTTTCCGGATGCGCTGTCCAATCCCTGACCATACTCAGTACCGTCTTCGGCGGAGATGACACGTAGACAGAGAGTACCTGCAGAGACTGGACAGGGAAAACGTTCTCTGTCTGCAAACAGGCATCACAAAAATGACCCGGTACAGGCCAAGGTCTGTACCGGGTCGTTTTTCAACTGCTGATCAGTTTTCTTCCTGTTGGGCAAAGTAGGCTTCGCCGCGGGGGCAGGAGAGGGCGCTCCTGGGGCAGTGGCGGCCGCAGCACGGGCAGCGGTCAGGATCCGCGGTATCGGCGGAAGCCTCTCTGCCTTCTTCGTCATGGCGGCGTCTGTGAGGGCCTTCCTCCTTTTCACCGTGACGGTGCCTGCGGAAGTCTTCACCCATATCTTCGCGATGATGCCCGCGGAAGCCGTCCTCTTCTTCCCTGAAACGGCGGCCGTGGCGTTCAGGATCTTCGCCGGGACGGCCGTGGGGACGGCGCGGACGGTGGGGGAAACGCTCCCGCCAGTCTTCGTCCACTTTGGAAAGAAGTGCGGAAAGCTGTTCCTTTTCTTCTTCTGTCAGTGCGGAGAACATCTCACGGATACGGGCTTCGCTCTCCTCCTGCGCGGCAGCGGCAGCGTCGGTGCCGGCCTGGGTCAGACGCACGTCCATCGTGCGCTGATCCTTTTCGTTGGTGCTTCGCTCGATGAGGCCCGCTGCCTCGATCTTGCTCAGGATCTCACTGGCGGATCCTGACTGTACGCCGAGGATCTCCGTAAGTTCCCGCTGGGTCATGGGTCCGCGGCGGAGCAGCATCGTGAGGATGCGCTTCTGTCCGCCCCGTTCCTCCGTCATGTGCTGGGTGGCAAAGCCCATCCTGCGGAGCTGATGATAGATTTTCTGATCGGTATCCATATTTTCATGCATCTTCTGCATTTCGTTTTTCCTCCTTGTTTCGGATTGTTTTTTGCGTAAAGGTTTCTGCGCTATCATGGTATGACCTCCTTTTGCTTGGTACCTTGACATATTAACACGCCGGATTCCATATGTCAAGGTACCTAATGAAAAATTTTGCAGATTTTTCATTTTCTGTTTCTGAAAGAGGATCCGATCGGGAAAGAGGAAAAACGGAAAGGAGACGTCATATGATATGAATGCCCTGATGACATGAGCATACGGCCTGCAGACAAGAATCGAGCGGAGCCGTTCAGGGACCGCTCACGCTGTCTGTATAGGGTAACGGATATCAGGGGAGTTCACCGTATCCTTCCCCATATAATGAACAAGGAGGCAGAGGATCTCATCCTCTGCCTCCCGGCTGCATGTAACCGAACTTCCGCAGCAGAAGTTTTCGGCGCTCCGCGGTTTTTTCATGATCTGTCTTATCAACGCCGAACGTTGACCGATAACCAATAAATGCCTTGAATAACGTATAACCTCAGACAATGGACCATGACTGCACAGCCTTTTTAAGGGATGCGGAGCGTCCGGAGAGCGGTCCCGTTGCAGGGAGCCGCGGATATTCAGTTGTCAGGGCACGTCAGTCCAGGGCCACGTCTATGTCCATGGTCTCCGTGTTGTTGAGAGTGTCCAGTGCAAGCTGAAGAGCGGAGAGCTTCTCATCCAGCTCGTTGTATTTCTTTTCCACCTCGGCCGCGTCATAGTTGGTTATGACGTAGTCGATGATGCTGGTGTTCCTGAAGGCTGAATCCACCCGTTCCTTGGGCAGACGGGCGGCCATTTCGCCGAGGACGGAAAGCCTGCTTCGAAGCTGAGGTATGAGTACCAGCGCCTGGTCTACGGTAAGGTCGTTAAACCCCGGCAGGGTGTGGCTGATGTTAAAGCAGTTGATAGCGTGCTTGACCCTGCGGATCTGCGCCTGCAGTTCTTCAATCGTTGCCTGGCTGTCGGTAAAGCTGTATTTAGGCCTGAGTGACTCTACGTCCTCGCCGGACGCTGCGTTGAATGTGGCGCTTTTGCTTTCCGCAAGTAGCGCGCGCCTTATGCGGTCTTCCAGTTTCTTCACAAGTTTTCCGGCTTCTGCGGATGTGTATTTCATGAATACCTCCCTGTATATGTCATATACGAATAGATTCTGTTTGACCGGACGTGTTTGCAGTCCGGACGATGATGATACCACATCGGTCAGGGATTGTCCACTTTCACGGCTGCATAAGCTCTTGGTGCCCGGACAGCTACTTGTTCTGCAATGCCGGTGAGGTCACTGATGCGAACAGTTCGAACTTTCACGTTTGCTTCTGCATATACACTGTAATCAGTGCTCATGATTTGCGTTATTTCCCCAGATCCCGCAGAAATTGCTCACTGCTCTCAAATGAATGGAACAGAAAGTGCATCCGGTCAATTCTCTTATCGGTATGCCAGTGACCGCAGAACCATGCCCGGTACTGGATCTTCTCTTCGATTTCATCCAGCCAGCGCTCGGTGCTGTCATCTACAGTGCTCTGGTCAATCATCGGAAGGAAGACCTCCGTAGGTTCGTACTTGAACGGGCAGGTGTGGGACAGAACGATATCAAACGGCTTTGCAGCAATCTGATCCTCAACATACCGTTTGATCTCATCGGAAGGCTGCTCATCCGGAAACCAGTTGGCTCCATGAGCCAGGCGATAGAATTTGTCTACGCTGTACGCTCCGCCAATGACCAGATGCCTGAGGCCTTCCAGATCGAATATCTCTCCATCCTTTGCGAACAGCAGTCCGGGATATTCCTCCTCATACCATACAAGCCCGCCTTTCCAATTCTTCTGATGATATGTCGGAATACCGGTCGGACGGGCTTCATGATTGCCATGGATACAGAAAACCGTGGGCTCAATACTGCTCAACGCGGTTTTGCACTCTCTGTCCCTGTCATCACAATAATAGTTTGCACCTACGTCTCCCAGGATTACGATCGTATCTTCTTCCGTCAGATGATACATTTTGCTGAATTTGACTATATTCCACGGCATGCCGTGAATGTCACCGGTATAGAAAACCATATTGACCTCCCTGACCGGAATGTTCTCCGGGACCGATTCTGATCTGATAATTATATACTTTTGCCAATCAATATCATTTATTTAATCGCAATCTTGTGTATTCGTCAACTGTAGACTGCAGGTTTTTGCCTCAAATGGCAAATTTCTTCACTCAAAGTATTGCTGCATGATTGGAGTATTCCTGATATCCATCAACAATCATAAACTATCCGAATTTGCACATAAACTTACGCCAATTTACCTTATCTGTGGGGTAAATCGGCGTAAGTTTTATAAAGTGAGTATTGATTCTTAGTAGAGCTTGGCACCAGCCGGGATGTGCGGATCGACCATCAGGAGATGGAGCTTTTCTTCCTCTCCTTCCTTGTGCATGGCGGAGATCAGCATGCCGCAGGAGTCGATACCCATCATCTTCCTGGGAAGGCAAGTTGACGATAGCGATGCAGGTCTTGCCAATCAGTTGCTCGGGCTCGTAGAATGCGTGGATTCCGCTCAAAATGGTCCTGTTCTGGCCGCTGCCGTCATCCAGCGTAATGAAAGTCTCTTCTGTCAAAAGACGGAAGAGGCTTTTTCCCGTGATTCATTTGGGTTATCCGACTGCCGGACAATAAACGGGAAGATCTTCAGAGAGAGTAAAACAAAGGCTCCCTCCGCAGAAGACAGCTGGCAGTTTCACTGTCTCTGCAGAGGGAGCTCATCGGTACGGTCCTGGAAAGAACTCAGGCCGTCATTTCAGGCCGTAGCGGATTTCTCCTTTCTCACCGTCAAGATCGTAGTAGGCGATCTTGTTTTCTTCATCCAGTGACTGGAAGAAGGATCCTCTCGGGAAAGAGAGTTCACTGTTCTCCGCCGGAAGTTCCTTTGTCTCCGAATACTGGAGCCAGTAGCGGGGAAGCAGGGCCACCATCAGATCGTCCATGTCAAAGTCGTCGCCTCCGCCCCGGGTTTCCTTATCCATGAGGAACCAGTTCATGAGGGTTTCATGGCCTCCGTTCGTAGCCTGCAGGCCCCAGGTAGGATCCGAATGATAGCCTTTTCCGTTGATCAGAAGATACGTCCAGGCATGGTCCATGGTACCGGATCCGTCGACCGCACAGGCCTGCACGCCTGCCTGCAGGAGCAGGAAGGCATACATACCGCCCAGATCCACACACTGCCCTGTTTTTTTCATGAGCGCGTAATAGATGCTCCCGTCATCGCGTTCTTCCTGAAAATCATACTCATAGACATAGGTTTCCGAGATGTACAGATACAGCTTCAGGGCTTTCTCGAAATCGTCGTCATCCGCATCAAGAATGCTGTTGAGAAGAGAGGCGATCTCCTCTTCGAAACGCTTCTGCCGTACTACATATTCATCCGGAGTGATATTCTGATAGTAAATCCTTCCGATACCGTTTTCGAAACGTTTGGACCCGTCCTTTCCTTCCTGCCGGATCCTGAGAACCGCGGCCGGGAACAGCTGGGTCAGGACCGCGGGGTCCGTGGCCCACTTGTAAGCTTCTTCGCTCACGCAGGCAAATGTATCATCTCCCATGCGCAGGGCATCGCAGAGATTGTGGAAGGAATCCCAGTAATCCTGCGGAATGTCCTTGATCAGCATCGGCACATACAGATGCGGATTGTATTCGTATACATCCGGATCCGGAGTCGCTTCCGGCACGGGTTCTTCCGTGGCAGCCGGTTCCTGTGTCACAGCCGGCTCCGTCTCGGGTTCCGTTGTCGCTTCGGATGCGGCCTGTGTGGGATCCGGTACGAGCTGAGCCGTCTTTCCGGAGTCCGTGCCGCCGGGAACCGTGCTGCACCCGGACAGAATAAACAGTGCGGCGAGGATGAGGCAGATGATCTTTCTTTTCACTTCAGATTTCTCCTTGCTGTACGGCAGTGCGGATCCTGCCCGCATGCCGGTATTCTCATCATGATTCGTATGTCCTAGTCCTGCGTCTGCATGAACAGATCGTTTCGGACTTCGGGCAGATGCGCGTCCAGAAGGGCACGCTGTGCATCCGTTATGGGATCGCCCCAGATCTCGTCCGCGTTCTCCACGGCAAAGCGGAAGTGCTCGATGTTGCCCGGAGGGATCAGGGTATTCACGCCCAGGGAGCGGGCATATTTCATGGCCGCGATCAGGAGATCCTTCTGTTTTACGGGATCGAAGGGCTTGCACCAGCTCTTGGGCCAGCGGGATCTTGCGGGATCGTCTGCCCCGCGGAAGGCCCGTTCGATCATGGACTTCATGCCAAGGATCCCCATATCGCGGGATTTCGCAGCGCGCATGACTTCATTGCCGTATCCGGCCGCCAGGTTCATCTGCCAGTTGAACGGGAAGAGCAGCGTATCGAAGTCATAATTCTGCAGGGCGAGGAGCGCCGCTTTTTCGCTGTGGGCCGTGATACCCGCAAAGCGGATGGTCCCGCTTCTTTTGAGCTCTTCCATCAGCTTCATGACCCCGTCGGAAGCAAAGGCGCGTTCCGTTTCCGCAATGCCGGAAAGACCGTGAAGCTGGTAGATGTCGAAATGATCCGTATGCAGAAGCTTCATGGACTGCTCGACTTCCCGGGCAGCACCGTCGTAATCCCTGCGGTTTGTCTTGCAGGCCAGCGTGATCTTTTCGCGGGATCCGCGAAGGGAATTCCCCAGTTTTTCCTGGGCGTCTCCGTAGGTCGGGGCTACATCGAAATAAGTGACACCGGATTCCAGCGCATACTGCACGTAATTGTCGGATGCGGCCTGTCCGTCTCCCTCAAAGGTATAATGGTTGAAATCTTTCGAGGTGGACACGATGCCGCCGTAGGCGATGGCGGAAACCGTAAGTCCGGTCCTTCCGAAACGGTTGTACTGCATGGCTTTGCCTCCTGTCGGTCCCGGTGTATGCAGTGTCTGCAAGAGAGATTGTAGCACATACGGACCGGCCGTTCAATGACAGGCCCGTTAAGGAACCATGCGGTGCCTGGACAGGAGGCTTCTGCGGCGCTCCCGCTGCTCCGGCGTCAGCACCTTCGATTTGCGCTTCAGCATTGATTTACCTCCTTCTGCCGCTTTGCAGAGGCAGAAACAGGCAAAAAAAGATCGTAAGCGTCAAATGAAAAATGCATCCCAGCGCGACTGAGATGCTTTTTATTATCAGTGGTCAGTATCCTCATCCATTCTCACTTTGAACGGATGGTCCGGAAAGTCGTCAATCAGCTCGATGGGAATATCCACGATCCGGGGCAGGGTCTGCGTTTTTCGTTCCTCATCGGTCATGAAGAGTTCAGCGTATCCCGTCATTCCGAGATCGATCTTTTCGCCGTTCCTCAAGGTCTTCCACCTCCTTCGTGAACTTCTCATAAGCCTGGGCAACCTTCCCGTTTCTGTCGTACGTATAGATGCTGCCCCCGCTCAGGGAGCACTCGGCTGCACGTACGGAATGTGGGATCTCCGTATCGAACACCCGAATGTTCTGACCGATCGTGGCTTTCAGAGAAGAGATGATGTTCCTCGCGTTGTTGGTTCGGTTATCTACCATTGTAAGCAGAATCCCATCGATGCGAAGTTTGGGATTGATCGTCCGCCTGACTCTGGATACAGAGCCGAACAGAAGATTCAGTCCCTTGGTTGATAAGAAACTTGGCTGCGACGGAATGATCAGGCTGTCCGCCGCTACCAGCGCGTTGATCGTCATCATTCCCAGAGAAGGCATGCAGTCGATCAGAATACAGTCATAGTCCTTCTGGACTCTGCTGATGTACTCCTTCAGGACGAACTCACGGCTCATGACGTTGACCAGGCTCGTTTCCATACCGGAGAGTTCTATATTGGATGGCATGTAATCCACTCCCTCAGCATGGTGAATGATCCCATGACCTTCTGGAAAACTGTCGTCTTCCACGATGGCCCGCATCACCGTCGCAAGCGTGATGTCAAGTTCATCCGGGTTCTTCTGCCCTAGGCAGATCGAAAGACTCGCCTGCGGATCCGCGTCGATCAGAAGGACGCGTTTCCCGCTTTGAGCAAGCCCTACTCCCAGATTCACCGTGGTGGTCGTCTTTCCGACGCCGCCTTTCTGGTTTGTGATGGCAATCACTTTACAATCGTCCAATGGTGTTCCTCCTCCCATTTGGATTTCTTATATGTATCGTAATTGCTTCGGCATGCTATTTGTCCTCGACCCCCGCATACCGGGGAACACACCAGACGCCTGTTTGCGAAACAGGTCCATAGGACTCTCACCTCCCCGCCTTCATTATGGCCGGGCCGCGAATTACGGAAGTATCATTAGCCTCAGAGCCTGTCATGGCCTGCCGCCGGTAGCAATCCGGCTTCGCCTGCATCGGTTTGATCGCTCGCCTTTCTTTGGGTCGTGGCGCACCTGCAGGTCGGGCTCAGGGTCTCCCCTCAGCTCTGAGAACGTATCTGGTGGATGTGTATTCAGTTTTTAAGG
>JAEEJN010000024.1 GCA_016281935.1 Bacillota bacterium
CCCCACACTTCCGAAGGCATAGGCGGCGCCGTACGTGACCGCGGAATGATCCGCAGGCACGTGCGCGGCGAACAGGGTGAGATAGAATCCGAAATAAACGCCTATGAGCACATGGAAAACGCAGCCCGCACCGATGATCAGCGATTTCGATCCCGCGAGCTGCATGACGAGCATGAAGGGGATCCCGATGAGGAGAGCTGCGATGAAAGCCCTGCGGTCCCCGGTAATCCTGGGCCACGCTTTCAGGCAGACACAGAACAGCAGGATGCCCAGCGCCTGGAGTGCATAATTCAAACCGGAAGTGATGATGTCCAGCAGATTCCCGTCGCAGGAGCCCATGAGCCTGTAAAACTGCGACATATAGGCCGACCCGGTGTACAGAAAGCACAGCGCCACGACGGCGCCGTACAGAGCTGTCTTTCGGAGATCGGCGTCCTTCCTTCTCATCCTCTGTCCTTTCTCTTGCCTCTCATATCGGATCGGTTTGCCTTAGGAACAGCCCCGTTCGACTGCTCCGGGAACACGGAAGCGTCCGGATGCGATCCGAACGTCAATCCCGTCGTTTTCAGAGAAGCCACTGGAAAAAGATCCAGTCGTCATCATCGTCTTCATCCTCTTCCTGATCAAACGCAGGCTGTTCTTCCTCTGCAGACTCCGTTTCTTCGTCTTCCGCCTCCACGGCGTCCGCTATCTCATCCGGGAGCTCGATGTCGAAAAACGGTTCGCCGTCATCGTCATTCCATTCCCGGAAGATCAGTTCTCTTTCGATCTCTTCGCGTGCCTGCTCCGTGATCTCCAGATATACCCCCTCAAGGCCTCCGCATTCATCGATGCCGAGGCCCTCACGGTAACACTGCTTGAGCAGTTCATATTCCAGGTCATCCACAATCACATCGACAAAGGCGCTGCCAACGTTCCGTCTTCCCCGGTAAACCGTTACATAGAATTCCACAGATCTCCGCTCCCTGCTGTTTCCGTCTGTTCAAGCCGTCATCCGATAAGATTGTATCACCCGGTATCCCGCAACGCAACAAAGGCCGAAGGACAGACAAAGGCACGGAGAGCGACAGCTTTCCGTGCCTGTATCCGGCCGATCGTGCAGTACGATGTTGACGGCATACTCGGAAAAGCCGCCGCTTACCTTTCCATTTCCGACCTGATCCTGAAATCAGCCAGAGCCGACACTTCGCAGTCGACCATCTCCGCGCCGTCCCGGAAGTACATTCTTCTCTCCCGATCCTGCGTGAACGATTCCCACTCGGGAAGGAGATTGCCGCGGGCGTCAGTGCCGTTGGGATCGCCGCTCTTTATGAAGTTCACCCAGTAGGACGAGACCGTACATGCCAGATCATAATGGCTGCCCTCAAAAGGCCGCCAGGCGCGGGCAAGCGCGTCATAGGCGAACCAGAGCTCCGCTCCGTGGAAGGCGCTGCGGTCCTCATCGCCGGGCATATCGGCGTTGAACTCATAGATCCATACTTTCCTGTCCTGGGAAGACAGGGTCCGGCCTCCGTAGACTGCCGAGACAGGAAGACGCATGAAGGTTTCGGAGGAGAAAAGCTTTTCTACATCCTCGTTCGTGCGTACCTGCGCAAGCGCCTTGAATTCCTCCGCCCGATCGCCGAACTTTTCGGCGAACGCCGCGAATTCCTCCATGTTTTGGGGAAGAGAGGAGACCATCCGGTTGAAAGACGCGACTTCCCCCGTATTGTAACCCGCGATGACGGGAACGTCGTGCCAGTTTCCGTGCTTGAGCGCATCTTCATACGACTCGGGAAGGTATACGCCGTCGGTCACCAGCTGGAAACGCAGTCTTCCGTGATACAGGTCACGGGCCATCTTCATCAGTTCGGCCGCATCAGTCTTTCTTGCTTCTTCGATGGAACGGATGCCTGCGCGCTCCAGGAATTCACGTCCCATTTCTTCCTGTCCGGAAAGAGTCCTGACGGTACGGGGATCCGTGGTATCGTGGAAAGGAGTCACGATGCCGCTCTGGATGATCGCGGCCCTGAAAAGTCCTTTCGAAAAAGGCGTCGTCAGCTGCGACTGTACGGAACGGGATCCGGCGGACTGTCCGCCGATCGTGACCTTGTCGGGATCGCCGCCGAAAGCAGAGATGTTTTTCCTGACCCAATGCAGCGCAAGTGTCTGGTCCTGCAGCCCGTAGTTGCCTTTGGGGCCGTCCGGATTCTCCCGGGAAAGGTCGGGGTGGGTAAAGAATCCGAAGATCCCCAGACGGTAAGCCATCGTCACGACCACGATCCCGCGGGCGGCGATATGCTCCCAGTCGAACTCCTGCTCGAAAGGATATCCGCCCTGAAGCCCCCCGCCGTGGATATAGACGAAAACGGGAAGTCCCTCGTCACCGGTGCGGGACGGCGTGTATACGTTCAGATAGAGGCAGTCCTCGGACATCTCGAATTCCGGTCCGCAGGGATGGAGCTCCCTCGTCCAGAAATCGTTGGGATCGCTCCCCGGCACGTCCTGCATAGCAATCGGTCCGTAAGTCGAGCAGTCGCGGATCCCTTCCCACGCTTCACAGGGGACCGGAGACTTCCAGCGAAGATCGCCTATCGGAGGCTTGGCGTAGGGTATGCCCCTGAACACCTTGACCCGGGGATCGGACCCGAAGATCCCTCTCACTTTCCCCTGTTCCGTTCTCACGATCCTGTCTTTCATGCCTGTTCCCCTTTCTGTTTTTCCTGAAGGAATTCTCTGGCTTCCTTCCTGTAGTCTTCCACGAGCTTGCTCTCCACGTCGATGACCATGGTATAGGGATGCTCAGCCGTATAGGGCTTCCACGCCGGCATATAGGGAGTCGACGGATTCCCGGTCCTCGCGAATGCCGCCCAGGCAGCGCCGCAGGCTTCGGAGACCTGCATGGCGGTGACCCTCGTGTCCGCATCCCACATCGCCGGAGCATAGACCGCGTTGTCGAACACGAACGGCACTTCCACGCCGTGAACCGCCTTCATCATGCGGTCGGGCGCTTCCCTGCAGAACGCGTAGTTGTACGTCGGTGCGGAACCGACTTTCTCACGGGACGCGCAGCGGCGGATATTGTCCATGAGGCCGCCTTTGTCCTGCATCAGAGCCGTGTAGATATCCGACGCGTCATGATCCGCAGGCAGGACCTTTTCGTAAATGGAGATGATCCTTTCGGCTTCTTCCCTCGTATATCCGAGATCCATGAAACGGTCAGGCAGTTCCTCGAAGGTATAGCTGAAAATGGGCGGATTGAAGAGTGCACTGAGTTTGCCGTCGTCTCTCGTGTATCCGGTCATGAGCGTGACGTCCTTGCAGAATTCCGCACCTTCCGCTCCGTCGAAGGGATCATAGACGATCACTTTTCCGTCCCTGATCAGCGGGCATACGAAGTAATTCCCGTTCGTACGGGTCCTGTTGATCTCTCGGCTCGCTTCGATCAGCCGTTCCGCAGGCACTTTCAGGATCTCATCGACATGATCGGTCGGGATCTGCAGATGATCCAGCAGCTGCTTGGCCATATCGGCACCCTGCTGAGGCGTCGCCAGACGTCCGAAACCGCCGGACTGGATGATCGCTTTGTTTACGCAGTCCCTGGACATCGGCATGGACATGAGGGCCGCGACTTTTCCGCCGCCGCCCGATTGACCGAAGATCGTGATGTTGTCCGGATCGCCGCCGAGCTCCTCCGCGTTCTCCTTCACCCAGTGAAGAGCCGCAGCCATATCCTGGTGTCCGAGGTTTGCGGAATCCTCATACTTTTCGTCGAACAGTCCGAGATACAGATAGCCGAAGATCCCCAGACGGTGTCCTACGGTCACCAGTACGACATCCTGCTTTCTGGCCATGTTCCAGCCGTCATGCCAGTCTCCGGGCGCGCCGCCCGCGATATAGCCGCCGCCGTGGAACCAGACCATGATCGGACGTTTCCTGCCGTCCCTGAGCCCCGCGGTCCAGATATTCACGGCCAGGCAGTCCTCGGACTGCGGCAGCACGGAAGGATCGGTGTTTCCGGTGAGGAGCTTGGCGTACTTTCCGGGAATGCCGGTCTTCGTCACTTCCTCATCTTCCATCCTGGGCGTGTCCGTCTGCCATGAGATCGGCGCAAACTCTTTTGCATCCCGAACGCCTTCCCAGGGCTTCAGCGGCTGCGGAGGAAGGAAGCGGTTCTCTCCCGCGGTGGATTCGGCATAGCGGACACCGAGAAAGCGGTAGATCCCATCGATGCAGACTCCGGCAAGGCGGCCCGCTTTGGTTTGAATAATCGCGTCTCCTGTAATCATTTGCAGTCTCCTTTTTGTTGCTTTTTCTATATTGTAATGCATTGTTTGTCTATTTGCAATCTAACTAGATATCTTTTTCATTTGTTTTCCTCAATCTGCAGTAGTCTGCAGCTTTGACAGTCATCAGACATCCGAAAAGCATTCTCCAATCAATTGATTATGGTAAATATGAGCGAACAATGATAATATATAATCATAAGTCTGGCCGTCCTTGCGGTCAGATACTGTTCAGATATATATCGCCGAAGCTGCACCGGATCGTTCTCCAAACAGGCTTTCGGCAACAGAAAACAGGAGGCTTGAGTGGTTTTTTCATCCCTGTCTTTCCTGATCCTTTTCCTTCCCCCGGCGCTGATCCTGTATTATCTGACTCCCTTGAAGTGGCGGAATTATGAGTTGTTCGCCGTCAGCGTCCTGTTCTACGCCCTGGGGGAGCCCGTTTACGTCTTTCTGTTCCTCTGCGTCATCCTGTGGACCTGGGTCTCCGGGCTCGTCATCGGCAGAGCCACAGGGAGGCTGAAGGCGTTTTTTCTCATCCTCTTTCTTGCCGGCGAGATCGGCGTGCTCTGCCTCTTCAAATACGGAACCTGGATCTCAGGGATCACGCCTTCCGGAACAGGGCTGGCGGAAAAGCTGGCAGGGCTCACACTTCCGATAGGCATATCCTTTTACTGTTTTCAGTCCATCTCCTATACCATCGACGTGTACCGGGGCGAAGCGGTGCAGAAGAACCCGTTCTTTCTGGGTCTGTATCTCGCGTTCTTTCCCCAGCTGATCGCCGGCCCCATCGTCCGGTATCCCCAGTTCGCGCCCCAGCTCACAGACCGGAAGACCGACTTCGACGGATTCTCCGGAGGCGTCGTCCGCTTCGCGTGCGGACTGTGCAAAAAGGTCCTCCTTGCCAACACGCTGGGAGGGCTGGCGGACCACGTCTTCGGTTCCCCGGAACTGGGCCGGATGTCTTCCGTCATGGTCTGGCTGGGAGCTTTCGCCTATATGCTCCAGATCTATTTCGACTTTTCCGGCTATTCCGACATGGCCATCGGACTGGGCAGCATGTTCGGCTTCAGGCTTCCCGAAAACTTCGATCACCCTTACGCGGCCGGGACCGCCACGGAATTCTGGCGCCGGTGGCACATGACCCTGTCCCGCTGGTTCCGGGACTACGTGTACATCCCTCTGGGAGGCAACCGGCGGGGATTCCCCAGAGAATGTCTGAACCTGATGATCGTCTGGGGCCTCACCGGTCTCTGGCACGGGGCCGGTGTGACCTTCCTGCTCTGGGGCCTTTTCTGGGGCGTAATGCTGATCCTGGAAAAGGCGTGGATCCGACCGGACACGAGAAGCAGGCTCTTCCGGACGCTGTATCACATCCCCGTCTTTCTCGTGACCCTGGCGCTGTGGGTCCTGTTCCGGGCTTCGGACCTCCAGGAAGCACTGGCCGTCCTCTCCGGCATGTTTTCCTTCCGGAGATCCACAGGGCGTCCCATGGAACTGACGCTCTGGCTCCACGACCTGGGTCCGTATCTCGCCGCGGGGATCTTCTTCATGCTGGGCGGTGCACAGTACGTGAAAAAGCTTGCGGAAAAGCGCTGTCCTCTCTCCCTGCGGAAGGCCCTGTACGTTCTCTCTCTCACGGGACTCCTGGCCTGCACGCTGCTGGCCGTGTCCTCTCTCGTGAACAGTTCCTACAATCCGTTCCTGTACTTCAATTTCTGATCCTGGACCCGGCTGCAGCCGGAACCTGTCAGGAGGTCGAACCCATGAAAGATGCCGAAAGCATTTCCCGGCGGATCTTCGCCGTCATACTGCTGTCCGTATTCGCCGTGGCCTGTGTCCTGGTGATCCGTTCAGCATACAGTAAAGGCAAGATCCGGGATCTTCTGGCCGGCGGGGAGATGCGTGAAAAGACCGTCAACAACGTCATGCCCATGAAAGATCAGGCTCTCGTTCCGGACCGGCTGTTCAACAGCATCCTCGACCGGTGGTATTATCCGGAAGAAAACTACCTGATCCTGCCGGACGGGCAGATCGTCAGCGGTTCGGCCGCTCTGCAGGACGCCTACGCGGCTGACGGCGTCCTGAAACTGTACCGGTTCTGCAGGGAAGAAGGACGGGATTTCCTGCACGTCCTTCTGCCGGTCAAGCCGCTGCGCGATGAAGACATGCGTGAATACGGTCTTCTCTGCTACCGGAACGACAGCGCCGACGGTTTCCTCCTGAAGCTGGAAGAATACGGCATCCCCTTTCTGGATCTCCGGGAAACGATCCTGGCTCAGGAGGATCCCTACGCCCTGTTCTACCGGTCCGACCACCACTGGACGGCAGATGCCGGACTGATCGCGGCCAGAAAGATCGCGGAGACCCTGAATACGCTGTATGATATCGGCCTCGACGAGGACGCCATTGCCCCCGAAGTCATGCGGCGGGAAGTCCTTGAGGAGCCGTTCGTCGGTGAAATGGGCAAGAAGCTCCTGGGGCCGTACGGCAGTCTTGACAACCTGGTAGTATGGAAACCGCTGCACGCGAATCTGCATTACCGCGTTCCTGACAGAAAAATCGACCGCACAGGAGACTTCGATATCATCTTCTTTGAGGAGAGGTACAGAAACGGCCGGCTCGACGGGATGGGAAATACGTATTATTATTACATGGGAGAGAACGACAGCCTGGGCTCCCTCGAAAACCTCGACGGAGGCAGCGGCGACCTCCTCGTCATCAAGGACTCCATGTCCTGCGTCGTGACACCCTATCTGGCGCTGACTGCCGGGAAAGTCACGTGGTGGGATATGCGCAAAGACACGGCCGTGATCGACTATCTGAAGAAACATCCCGAGATCCGGACCGTGGTGGTCATGTACAATACCAGCTACGCCCTTTCCCGGAGCGCAAACGACTTTTCCTGAAGGTTCTGCAGGAGAAACTGAGGCTATGACAAACGTAAGCAGCGGTAGACCGAATGGCCCGGGTCCGCAGAGAGATCCCGGTGTTCTGACCCGGCGGATGGAGCCGCTGGGCAGGGGCCTTGCCGCCATGATGACGGACAGGGGCGTCTTCCTCTCCTGGCGGCTGCTCTGCACCGAGGATCCCGTTTTCGGGACCGCGGCAGACTATCCGGTGTTCCGTGTCTTCCGCGACGGAGCAGCGGTAGCGGAGATCTCCGGAAGATCCAACTGGCTGGATCCGGACGGGACCGCGGATTCGTACTATTCCGTAAGCGCAGACGGCGGAGCCGGATGCCCTCCGGTCCGTCCTTTCCGTTCCGGAGCCAACTGGTTCGACGTCCCGCTGGACCGTCCGGCAGACAGTCCTTATGGTCCTTACGTCGTCAGTGACGTCAGCGCCGGGGATCTGGACGGAGACGGCGAATATGAACTGGTCGTTCTGTGGGACAGCGAAGGAAAGGACAATTCCGTCCCCGGTCCGACCGGGAACGTGCTTCTGGACGCCTACCGCATGGACGGAAGCCGTCTGTGGAAACGGCCCGTAGATCTGGGTCTGAACGTCCGCGCGGGGGCTCATTACACCCAGTTTCTGGTCTACGATTTCGACCGGGACGGGAAAAGCGAGATCATGCTCAAGACCGCGCCCGGATCCAGGGACGGCGAAGGACGTTTCGTCAGCCAGGCTTCCTCTCTGGACGAGATCCGCGGATGCGACGATACCGCGGACTTCAGGGACGAAAACGGCATGGTGCTGCGGGGCGATGAGTTTCTCACCGTGTTCCGCGGCGACTGCGGGCAGGCGGTCGACACCGTATACTATCCGAACCAGCGCATCGACCACCGGCTGTGGGGAGACGATCTGGGGAACCGTTCGGAACGGTATCTTGCCGCTGTCGCCTGGCTGGACGGAAAACGTCCCTGTGGTTTTTTCATGCGGGGCTATTATCTGGGGCGCACGGTCCCCGGTCAGGGGAGACAGTCCGCCTGCGCTGTGTGTTTTGACGGAGAACGTCTCCGCTGCGCCTGCTGTTTCGACACCTTCAAGGTCTCGGATTATCTGGAACGTGCGTCCTCCTCATCCTTCACGTCCGACGGACGGTATAAAGGCACGGAAGGCTACCGTCTGGGGAACGAGCTCTACATCGGACAGGGGAACCATAACTGTGCCGTCGCGGACGTGGACGGCGACGGACGGGACGAAGTGCTTACCGGCGCCTTATGCTACGGCCTGGACAGTCAGGACCGTCTGGGCGTGAGATGGTGCAGTTTTCTCGGGCACGGCGACGCGATCCACCTGGGCGCCTATGATCCGGGGAAAAACGGATATGATCTGTTCACGGTCCATGAAGCGGGCGGACGTCATCCCATCATGCGGTACCCCATGGACTACGGTATGTCGGTCCTGGACGCCGCGACGGGAGACATCCTTTTCCACTGCGGTTCGCCCGGTGACATGGGCCGCGGCATGATGGCCGATGTCGGGGCAGGCGGGTCCTATCAGATCTGGGGCATCTCGGAAGTCAGAGGAAGCGACGAACGCGTCGAGATGCAGCCCATCATGCGCACGGCAGACGGATTCCGGGAGGCCGAGATCGACGGACGCTCCACGAATTTCCGGATCTTCTGGGACGGAGATCTGTACGACGAGCTTCTGGACGGTCCGCCCGAAGGGCCGCTGGAAGTCACGTCCTGGAAGGACGGAAGGATGGTGCCGGTCTTCCGTACCGAAGGCTGCGTCTCCATCCACGGGACCAAAGCCGTTCCCTGCCTGCAGGCGGACCTGTTCGGAGACTGGCGCGAAGAGATCGTCATGGCCCGTGCGGACAACCGGGCGCTACGGGTCTTCACATCCGACATCCCCACTCCCTACCCGGTCATGACCCTGATGCACGATCCGGTCTACCGGGCCGGGGTCGCAGCGGAACAGACAGGCTACAATCAGCCGCCCCATATCGGCTTTTATCTTGGAAGCGAATGCTTCCGAAACACCGACCAGCAATGAGAGGGATGGAACCGTGATCTACTATTTCGACCTTCGCCGGCCGCCGCTTTTCCGTGACATGTTCCGCAAGAGCGGAGTCGTGCAGATGAGCCAGTTCAGGAACCGGACGTCGTTTTTCGCGATCCAGCGCCGCATCACGTCCAGAGCACCCTCCCTGTTCTATTATTCCCGTCCGAGATTCGCGGAAGGGGACGACAAGATCATCGTCTTCGACACCTATTCCAGCACGCGGTTCCTGCGCTGGCTCTGCCGGCACTATCCGGACAAGCGCATCATCTTCTGGTACTGGAACAAACTGGACAATCCCGACCGCATGAAAAAGATCCCTCCCGAGATCGAAGTCTGGTCTTTTTCTCTTACCGACAGCCGCAGATACTCCCTGCGCAGCAACACCCAGTTTTTCTTCGACTGTCTCGCGCCTCTGGCCGAAGAATACAGAAAACTGAAACCGTCGGACACGCCAAGGGTCCTGTTCCTGGGACGGGACAAAGGCCGCGCGGACATCCTTCACGGCCTCGAGCGGGAACTCCGTGAAGCCGGAGCCGAAGTGGACCTGCGCATCAGCCCCGACGTCAAAGGGCACCTGCGCGGGCTGCGTGAAAAACTCATCCTTCCCTACGGGAAAGCCGTCGAACTCCTCAGGGATGTCGACGTTCTCCTGGACTACGCGAACGATCCCGACACAGGGCTTTCCCTGCGCTGCATGGAATCGCTGTTTTTCGACAAAAAGCTCATCACCAACAACCGTGAGATCCTGGAAGCGGATTTCTACGATCCCGCCAACGTGTACGTCCTGGGCGAAGATACCCGGACGTTCTCAGAATTTCTCCGGACGCCCGTGAGACCGGCAGATCCGGAGATCCGGGACCGTTATCTTCTTTCCAACTGGCTGAAACGCTTCGATACGGAAGGAGAAAAGCCATGACGGGTCAGGAAAAGGACCGGGAAACGCTGTTCGAGCGGATCACGGAACAGGAAGCGCTGGCGTCCGCATACAGGGACGCTCACAAACGCAGAAAAGCCGGCAGACAGGATACGGTCCACCGGGTCCTTTCCCGCGGCCGTTCACTTGCCCGACACGCGGCCCGCAGCCTGGGGATCCGGCGCTCCGCCCCGTCCCGTCCGATCCCGGAAGGCGATCTGGGCCTTGACCGCATGAGTGCGGCAGAACGAAAGGATCTGTATTTCCGCGGGGACCGCATCGTCGTGTACACCGCCCTGTTCGGAGATTACGACGTCCTCAGGGAACCGCTTTTCCATCCCGACAATATCGACTATTTCGTCATCACCGACCGGGAGATCCCGAAGAACAGTCTCTGGATGAAGTCGGATCTCTCCGGGATCCCTCAGGAGATCCGTCGGGATCCCGTCCTGTGCAACCGCTGGTGCAAGATGCATCCTCACGTTCTGTTCCCCGGTTTCCGGTACAGCATATACATCGACGCCAACATCTGGGTGCTTTCCGACCTGACGCCCCTCATCGCAACTCTTGACCGCTTTCCGGTCGCTATGTTCCGCCACAAACACAGAGACTGCGTCTATGAGGAAGTCGAGGCATGCATCCGTCAGAAAAAGGCCGATCCGGCCTCTCTGAAGGCCCACGAAGAACTGATCCGCTCCCACGGCATACCGGAACACTGGGGCCTGCTGGAAGCCAGCGTCATACCGAGAAAGCACGGCGACCTCCGCTGCGTCTCCCTGATGGAAGCATGGTGGGAGGCTTTCAGACAGAATTCGAAACGGGATCAGATCTCTCTCATCGACTGTCTGTGGACGGCAGGCATAGAGCCCGCCCGAATCGGGGTCCTCGGGAGCAATCTGCAGAAGTGCGACCTCTTCCTCCAGCTCAGCCACAACGGTCCCGCAGGATCGGATCAGCCCCTGGATCTGGAAGATCTCATCGAATGGATCAGCCGGTCCTGAACGGCATACGGAACGCAGGCGCTCCGTTCCGATCCATGGATGCGGTCTGCATCGGAAAACAAAAAAGAAACGGCGGGACGGGCTTTCAAAGCCGTCCCGTCTCTTGGAAATCCCGTTTCCGGAAGCTATAATAACAGTGAAGAACCCGAAATAGGATCCCTTAGGGATCGGAACGAAAGCGCATTCGAAAAGAGGAAATAGCATCTATGAACGAAGAATGGCTGATCGAACAGTTCAAACAGCTCCACCGGCATCCGGAACTTGGAAACAGGGAATACAGAACGACGGAGTTCCTGAAAAACATCCTGCAGGCAAACGGGATACGGACACTGGAAACGGGTCTTGAGACTGGAACGGTCGCCGTGATCTCCGGCAGGGACGGCGGACCGGTCGTCGGACTCCGGGCGGATATCGACGCGCTGCCCATCCAGGAGGAATCGGGACTGGATTACGCGTCGGAGATTCCGGGCGTCATGCACGCCTGCGGGCATGATTTCCATACGGCCTGCATGCTGGGCGCGGCGCTCCTGCTGAAGGAACGGGAATATGAGCTGCCCGGAACGGTAAAGATCATATTCCAGCCTGCCGAGGAGACAGAATTCAACGCGCGCTTCCTGTGCCGTTCCGGCCTTCTCGACGACGTGAGCGTCTTCTATGCGGGACACACCTATCCCTGGCTCGAGCCCGGAACGCTGGGCATCCGGCCCGGCCCCGTCATGGCGTCGGTGGATCAGTTCCTCATCCGTCTCAAAGGCGTCGGAGGCCACGCCGCCCATCCCGAGCTGAGCGTCGACGTCATTCCCGCCGTCGGTTCCCTGATCCAGTCCGCTCAGTCCATCATCAGCCGCTCCGTCAGTCCCTTCGACCAGGCCGTCCTTTCCATCACCCATGTGGAATCCGGAAACACCTGGAACGTGATCCCCGAGGAAGCGATGCTGGAAGGCACCGTACGCTCGCTGAACCCCGAGGTCAGGGACAGGATCCAGAAACGTCTGGAAGACCTCACGGCGTCCATGGAAAGTTCCTACGGATGCAGAGCCGAGATCGAATACACCCGCGGTTCGGACGCGGTGATCAATGACGCCGCTGCCTGTGAACGGGCCGCTGCGCTCGCGCGCAGCCTCGGACTGAACGTTGTACAGCAGGAATGCTCCATGAGTTCCGAGGATTTTAGCGATTATCTCTCTCTGGCTCCCGGCGCGTTCATCCGGATCGGGACCGGCGGTCAGTGCGATGCGCATCAGCCACGGTTCACGGCCGATCCCAAAGCGCTCTTCCCTGCCGCCCGCTTCTTTGCGGAACTGGCGGCATCTGAACTGGAACATCCGGGAAGCGTCATACGGCGCTGATCTTTCCAGCCTTATGCCTGTACAGGCCCCTGCTCCCCAAAGAGAGCGGGGGCCTGTTTTCGGTCACTTCCGGTTTTCTGAATCTTCGTGCCGGATCCCATTCCCGGTCCCGGTATGATATAATGGGATCAGGATCATACAGTAACCAACGAAACAGCGCAAACGCGAGGTGACAGAGACATGGAATTCAAAGACGCCGTATGGACGAGGGAACCCGCGGACTTCCGGATCCTCCCGGACGGAATCGAGATCACGACCGCTCCTCATACCGATCTCTGGCAGAGGACCTACTATCATTTCCGGAACGACAACGCACCCGTGCTCCAGATCGAGACCGAAGAAACATACTTTTCCTTCACCGTGAAGACGGATTACACGCAGAGCCGTCACCGTTTCGACCAGTGCGGGATCGTCCTGTACCTGGACAGCGACAACTGGCTCAAGGGTTCCGTAGAATTCGAGGACGGAAACTACCAGCATCTGGGGTCCGTCGTCACGAACCACGGCTATTCCGACTGGTCCACGACGGAGATCCCGGCCGACGTGAAAGTGATGTGGTACCGGCTCAGCCGGCGTGAAGACGACTACCGCATCGAGTGTTCCCGGGATGGACAGCGCTTCGAGCAGATGCGCGTCTGCCACCTGTGGGAAGGCGCGGGAAAGATCCGCTTCGGCATCTACGCCTGCAGCCCGGAAGATTCCAGCTTCACGGCCGTGTTCTCGGATCTAAAGATCACGGAATGCGTCTGGGAAGCGCACGACGGCCAGCAGCCGGACTGAGAAGCACCTTATTCAGACCGCAAAGAAACAGAAGAACGACAAGGAGGACAGAATGGGCATCATCGAAAAAATGAGGCTGGACGGCAAAGCCGGTTTCGTGACCGGAGGCGCCAGAGGCATCGGAAAAGCCACGGCCACGGCGTTCGCCGAAGCGGGCGCTGACATCGCCATCGTGGACATCGACTTTCCGGAAGCCGAAAAGACCGCAAAGGAGATCGCGGAAGCCACGGGCAGGAAAGTCATCGCCATCCGCTGCGACGTGACGAAGGAAGACCAGGTCAAGGCCATGGTGGACGAAGTCGCGGACCGGCTCGGATCCCTGGACTTCTGCCATGCGAACGCGGGCATCTGCATCAACGCGCCGGCGGATGAAATGACCTACGAACAGTGGAGCCGGGTGATCGACGTGAACCTGAACAGCATCTTCCTGACAGACACGATCGCAGGCAGATACATGCTCGCCCATGGCGGCGGTTCCATCATCAACACAGCGTCCATGTCCGGACACATCGTCAACGTGCCCCAGCCGCAGTGCGCCTACAACGCGTCCAAAGCGGGCGTCATCATGCTCACGAAATCTCTGGCGGTGGAATGGGCCAAGAAAGGCGTGCGGGTCAACAGCATCAGCCCGGGATACATCGGCACGGAACTGGTCCTCGGCTCAGAACTGCTCAAGCCCCTGATCGCCCAGTGGAATGCCATGGCTCCCATGGGACGGCTGGGCTCTCCGCTCGAACTCCAGTCCGTCTGTGTCTGGCTGGCCGGCGACACGGCTTCCTTCACGACCGGCACCGACGTCGTCGTCGACGGCGCCTTCACGAGCTTCTAGTACTACGGCCATGGTTTTCGAAAGAGAGATACGCGGGATCCGGATCATGCTCCGGATCGACGGATACAGGGATCCTTCGACGTTCGGATATGGAGACGTATGGTGCGACTGCGCTTTTTCCTTCCGTTTCGGGGACATCCTCAGGTATGAGGCGGATCATGAGGAACTGTTCATGCCTCAGGAGGTGGATGAACTCGAAAATGCCCTGACAGAACTGCTGGACGGGGCTTTCACGGAACCTCTTGAAATCTCTCTGACAGAGCCGGATTTCATCTTCACGCTGTATCCGAAAGAAGATCTTCGTCAGGATCCTTCCTATATCCATATCGCTCCGGGCTGCGAATTCCGGGATATCCGTGCCGAATGGCGGATCTGTTTCTGGAATGACGGGCTCACGGACAACTACCTGACGGTCACACTTGAAAGAGAAGATATCGCCGCTCTCCGGGATTCTCTTTCCGGCTGCAGAAAACAGGACTGAACGGACAAAAGAAAATCCTGTTCGGTATGGAACGCAACAGATACTGATCATGCTCACAAGGAGGGCTCATAATGAAATACAGATTATTCCCCGGCTCCAGCATCCAGGTCTCTGAGATCAGTCTCGGCACGATGATGTTCGGCGAGCAGACTCCGGAAGACGCCAGCCGCGAGATCATGGATTATGCGTTCTCGGAAGGCGTCAACTTCTTCGACACCGCCAACATGTACAACGGGGGCCGAAGCGAAGAGATCGTCGGAAGATGGATCAAAGACAACGGCAAAAGGCACGAGCTCATCCTGGCCACCAAAGTGTTCAGTCCCACGGGTGAAGAAAGGAACAGTCACGGTCTGAGCAGACGGCATATCGTCATGCAGGTGGAAGAGAGCCTGAGACGCCTGCAGACGGATTATATCGACGTATACTACCTGCATGCGCCGGATTACGACACCGACATCGAAGAAACGATGTACGCGATGGACATGCTCGTCCGCAGCGGCAAGGTCATGTATCCAGCCGTCAGCAATTTCGCTTCCTGGCAGGTCGGCGACGCCATGCATACGGCGGAAGTCAGAGGCTACGCGAAACCCGTCCTTTCGGAAAACGTCTACAACCTGCTGTGCCGCGGCATCGAAGCCGAATTCGTCCCGTTCCTGAAGAAGCATCCGATCGGCGTCACGGTCTACAACCCGATCGCAGGCGGTCTTCTGACCGGCAAGCACAAAAACGGGGCGCCCACCGCCAACACCCGTTTCGCCAACAATGCGGCCTATGCGAACCGGTACTGGACCGATCTGAATTTCGACGCCGTCGCAAAGCTGACGGAGATCGCGGAATCCGAAGGCATGTCCCTCATCGAGTTCTCCATGAAATGGGTCGCCCAGCACGATTTCGTCACCAGCATCATCAGCGGCGTGAGCCGTCTCGAGCAGATCAAACAGAATATCTGCCTGCTGGACGGCGCGAAGATCTCCCCCGAAGCGCTCGAAAAATGCGACGAGCTCTACGGCGAGATCACCGGGAACAGGTTCGCCTACAACCGGTAAGACCGCAGGATCACAAAAAGAGATATCCTTCACAGCGAAGGATATCTTTTTTCATTAGACCGCATGCTTCCCGGACGCCTCTTTCGTTCTTCAGTCCCGGAGCCGTTTGCTCATGTACCTCTCCCCGTCTTCCTCATATCCGTTTTTGGGATAGAAGGCGTAGGATTCGGACCACTGTTCTTTCGGACCGCCCAGATGGACCCTCGATACGGAGATCCCCCGTTCCCGCATGGCGTTCTCGGCCGTTTCGAGAAGGGCTGTGCCGATTCCCTGCCGTTTTCTGGACGCCCTGACGTAGAAACGGTGCAGGAACGCTTCCTCCGTTTCTCCGATCCGTGAATAACCCAGGCATCCCAGCACTTCACCGTCCTCGTCGAGGGCGAGCCAGAACATGTCTCCCTTGTCCAGGTAGTTCGTCTTTACGTCGTACAGGTCCGCCCTGACTTCGGGAGGCAGGCCGAGCGCCGTCCTGGCTTCGGAGACCATGGCGATCATCTTCTCTTTATACCGGTCGTCGTAGGGCAGGATCTTCATCTCACGCTTCCTTTCCTTTTCCGGAGAGGATCCAGCGCACGGGTCCGCGGATCCCAGACGCGGGGATCGCCATGAAGGAGGAGAATCCGTCGCGCAC
>JAEEJN010000005.1 GCA_016281935.1 Bacillota bacterium
GAAGCAGCCTATATGCAGCTCTATGCAGGCGGTACATATGCGAAGGATGCGCCGGAATGCCTGACCCGGCCCAAGAAAGCCGGAAGAGAGAGCTATCTTACTGCGTGGGGACCGAACGAGTTCACGCCTCAGGGTACTCTGAAGGATTTTGATGTCACTGGTGAACTCTCGAAGATCGATGAGCCTGCACTGGTCATCAGCGGGGGGAACGATCTGTGCACGCCCTTTATTGCCAAGACAATGACCGATGCGATCCCGCATGCCCGATGGGAACTGTTCAGAGACTGCAGACACATGTGTTTTGTGGAAGATACGGAGCATTATATCAAAGTACTGAATGAATGGATGGAGGAGATTGAATCATGAGTCGGTATACGGAACAGGCGATTGCAATGAGAAAGCTGACACCGGAAGGAAGACCGGCGCACAGCTGCTGTCAGTCGGTGGCCGCTGTTTTCGCGGAGGATGCGGGATACGACAGAGAAACAGCGCTGAAAGCCGCGACCTTTTTCAGGGGAGGCATGCAGATGGGATCGGTCTGCGGCGCAGTCACGGGAAGTCTCATGGCTCTCGGACTCGCAGGGATCACAGATCCTTCTGTGGCGAACACACTGATCCGCACATTCATGGATCGGCATGAGGAGATGACCGAATGCCGTGAACTGCTTGCAGACAATGCGGCCAAGGGAGGCGAAAAAACTCCGTTCTGCAACTGCCTTATCTGTGAGTGCGTGGACTGTGTGGAAGAAATCCTTAAAGAAAACGGCATGCTCAAAGATTGAAAATGAGGTGTGGACAGGATGCGGCATACGATCAGACCCGATAATGGACAGCTCCGTTTTCTGGACTGGGAGATGGGAGCTTTTTTCCACTTTGGTATACGGACGTTCTACGAAGGACACAAGGACTGGGACGGATTGTTTATGTCTCCGGATGCCTTTGATCCGACAGAACTGGACTGCGGACAGTGGATCCGGGCGGTAAAGAACGCGGGGTGCCGATATGCGGTCCTGGTATGCAAACACCACGACGGATTTGCCAACTGGCCGAGCGCCTTTTCCGATTACGGTGTGAAACAGACGCCCTGGAGGAACGGGAAAGGCGACGTGGTCCGTGATTTCACGGAGGCGTGCCGTAAGGAAGGCCTCGCTGTCGGCCTGTATTATTCGCCTGCCCAGTTCGGTTCCCGGCAGACGGATGAAGGTTCCTACAATGCTTATTTCATTTCACAGATCACGGAACTTCTGTCCGGGTACGGGAAAATCGATTATCTCTGGTTCGACGCCTGCGGATCAGGAGATTTCCAATATGATGCGGATAGGATCGTGAAGACGATTCGGTCGCTGCAGCCTGAGATCCTCATCTTCAATCTGTGGGATCCGGATACGCGATGGATCGGAAACGAATCAGGACTGGCAGGACTCGGATACCGGAACATTATCGGATCTTTCGATCCAGTAACGGGTGCCGTAGGACCGGGAGACGGGAAGAATAAGGTTTTTCTGCCCGCAGAGTGTGATGTATGCCTTCGCGGTCATGATTGGTTCTACAGCGAGAACAACGAAGACAAAATGAAAAGCGTGAATGAACTGCTCGGACTGTATGAGCATTCGGTAGGACGCGGCGCGAATCTGCTTCTGAACATCGGACCTGACCGGCGCGGCCTGCTGCCCGATGCGGATGTGAAATGTCTGGCAGAATTCGGACAGGCTCTCAGGGCAAGATTTGCAGACGGAAAAGTATCGGATCTTCGGCAGGAGACGATCAAAGGCAGCGGAGGCAGGGTGATCCTCTCCTTGGAATGGGAATGCCCATGTCTGATTTCCGGTGCAGTCCTCAGGGAAGACCTCACCCGCGGAGAGCATATCCGTAATTTCAGCCTGCGTGTATACCCGAAAGAGGGGAGTGTGGGACCGGTTGAAGTATACATGGGGAAGGGGGTTGGGCATAAACATATCGCCTCATTCCCGCCTGTTGTGACACGCAGAGCGGAGGTTGTCGTGGAAAGATCCGACGGAGTGCCTGTCTTCGGCCCGGCCGATATTCTGAAAGCATGACCGATCAAAAACAGATCCGGAGGCAATCTCTCCGGATCTGTTTTCTGCTGTTTGCAGGACTTTGTCAGCTGGCATAGATGAACCGGGCGGCCAGCCTGGGCAGTTCGTTGTATGTGCCTACTACGTCAGCATATACGCGATATCTTCCGCCGATACGCAGTGTTGCATCGCCGCTGTATTCCAGAATGATGTACTGCGGGTGAGCCTCATCTCCGCAGTTGAAGCGCATGAGCGTTACAAGATCGTCATCGAGGAATTCCACGATGGTACCTCGGCACAGGAACACCTGGCCCATGAGTGCGTTTGTGGAGAGAGAAAGATAACTGTAATCCATGGCCCAGGCACTGCGTGTATAGGATTCCAGGTTGGGCACATGACGGACCTGATAGCCCAGAGTCGCTGAGCGGCCGTCTTTTTCCGCTGTGATGTGGATGAGGTTCCAGCCGTACTGTGTGAGTTTCGCTGTGAAAGCAAAGACTCCGTCCTGATTCGTACTCAGTTCACCCTGAAGAGAAGCATCCGTCGTAATGACCGCACCGGGTTCAGCACGGCCCGAGATACGAACTGCGCCGTCTTCTGTGGAAGAGACAACTGAATCATCAAGGACGATGGCTACATCCATGGGCTCTCGCTGGACCTCCAGAAGGCAGGTCGCTTTGCGGTGCTTGGATGACTCCACACTGATCATGATCGTATTGAGGCCGACGTCGTCTATGGGCACGGATGTGGACACGACGCCGTCTGAATTGACGAGGTCCGTGACATTGCTGTCGCCTACTAGGACACGGCTCCCTACATCCACTTTCAGGGTGATGAGAAGTCTGGTCTGCGTGATCGTCAGAACCTGTTCTTCGGGTTCTACAAGTTTAAGATAAGCCTGAGGCACTTCCACTCGATAGGAAACGGCGGGAATGGGTTCTTCGGAACCGTCGGCATGGATCAGAGTCGCTGAAATCGAGACTTCGACAGCATCATCTTCCGGAGCTTCAGGGATGACTGCATCGTCTTCCAGCATAAACTCTGCGATTCCGTTAAGAACGGACAGTGTCGTGCGGGGTTCATCGATCAGTATACGGGAACCTTCATCTCCATAGAAAGTGATCCTGTGCCAATAACTTCCGTCCATGAGGACACGTTCGACCAGCGGGACTTTGCCTTCTTCCGTTTCTTTCTGTTCAGCTCTTTTTTCTTCGAGACGGTCATGAACGGCCTTTCCGATGCGCCAGATTCCAAGACTCAGCAACGTGAGTGCAAGGACCCCTGCAGCGATGGCGAGAAGGAAACGGGGCCAGTCGATTCGAATGCGTTTGCGGGCGCCTATCTCTGGGGTGGGAGGTACGACCATATCGATTTCCTGGTTTCCGGAAAGGGAACGGATTTCATCCGGGTCCTTCACAAAGGCGCGGCGGCGCCGGATCGGTTTTCCCGATCCGCTTTTTTTGGTTTCCGCGGCAGCGCCTTTTTCCGAACTCTCCTTGGGAGGATCGATATAGGCCGGCACTTCATCCGGTTCTTCCCAGATATTCTTGATCTCTCTCTGCGGTTGCGACTGAAGGATCTCCGCTCCGCACAGAGGACAAACGGTCAGGGTGTCCTTGATCTGGGCACCGCAACGTTCACATCGCATGGCTGTCCTCTTTTTTTAAATCCGTACTTGTGCTTTTCGCGCCGTTCATGATAAAATAAAGCATCAGAACAATGTTGCGGAAAACGCAAATACCTGAACATAGTAATGATAATGGATTTCAGGAGGACTTGCAAGTGAAAGACTATCTTGAACAGTATGTTTGGCGTTCCCCCAGGCACTGGAAAAACATTCTTCACAGTGCCGCACTTCCCGCGATGATCGTATCCTTCATCCTGGCTTTCTTCTATCTGGCCTGGTGGGTACTCCTCAAGACGCCTGCTTACCGTACCGTTCTTGACGGCATCCTCGTCTTGGTATTCATCCTTCTGGGTGTGGCTTTCTATTTCATCAAGCGGAACATGGGCGAGACGATGGACTACATCTTCAGCGCCGGCGACTTCACGATCGATAAGGTCCTGGATGAAAGCAGACGAAAGAGAGTCGCCGCTTTCTCCATGAGCAGCGTGGAACTCTTTGCGCCGGTCACCCATGAACGGTATCAGGAGCTGCAGGCCGATGCTGAGATCAAAAAGATAGAAGCTTATCTGGAACCGGAATCCAAACTGTACTTCGTTCTGAATAAGGGAGCGGAGGGCAAAGAACTGATCGTATTCGAGCCGAATGATGAAATGGTCGGACTGCTTGCGGCTTCCAATCCGGAGGTATCTGAAGTTTGATCTATCTTGATAATGCAGCGACCACGCGCAGCCTGCCTGAGGCTGTGGAAGCTGCGGCTTATGCGATGACGGAGGGATATGCGAATCCCTCCGCTTTGTACAATTCCGCCCTTTTGGCGGAAAAGGAAGCGGAAGGAACTGCAGCTCTCATACGGACTCTTCTGGGAGCCAGAGATTACCGGGTACTCTTCACATCCGGCGGTACGGAAGCCAACAACCTGGCACTGCGCGGTGTTCTGCCCGAGGGACGTCATTGCCGTGTCCTCGTCAGCGGAATGGAACATCCTTCGGTCGCCCGATCCGCGGACGCTCTTGAGGAAGCGGGACATGAAGTGATCCGTCTTGATTGTTCCGGCGGCCTTCATATGGAGCAGCTTGAACGTGAACTGCGGAAAGGCTGTGACCTTGTTTCCGTCATGCATGTGAATAATGAGACAGGCATGACGCAGGATCTTCAGACGATCGGCAACATGATTCGGGTTATTGCACCTAAAGCCGTTTTTCATGTGGACGGCGTTCAGGCTTTCCTGCGAATGCCTCTGCAGCTTTCATCTTCACGGATCGATCTGTATACGCTTTCCGGCCATAAGATCCATGGCATCAAGGGAATCGGCGCACTCATGGTCCGCGATGGCGTTCACCTGAGACCTCAGCTTCTGGGCGGAGAACAGCAGGATGGGCTTCGGCCCGGCACGCAGAACATGCCGGGAATCGCAGCCCTGGGAGCTGCCTGCCGATGGTGGAAGGAGCATGGGGATGCCGAACGGGAGAGACTTCGTGAAATGAAGCTGGCGCTTGCCCGCGCTATCTTTGAAGCGAATGACAAAGTCGTATTCAATGGTCCGGCTCCGGAAGACGGTGCTCCGCATATCCTGAGTGCCGGATTCACGGGTGTGCGGGGTGAGACACTGCTGCATGCTCTTGAAGCGGAGGAGATCATCGTGGGCACCGGCTCTGCCTGCTCTTCACACAGGAAAGGTGCGAGTTCTGTACTGTTGGCACAAGGTGTTCCTGAAGAGACCGCACAGGGAACGATCCGGCTGAGCCTTGGCATTTTCAATACTAAAAAGGAAATGGAAACGGCGGGAGAAGCCATCGGCCGTCTGGCCGCCCGTTTAGCTCGTTTCCGGAGGAGATAATAAAGTGAATCACTACCTCTTGGTCCGCTACGGCGAGATCCATCTCAAGGGCCTGAACAGGCCGTATTTCGAGCATCAGCTGGTCCGCCGCATCAAACTTGCCCTCACAGGGCTGGAAGGCGTGCGTGTTTTCCACGGTCAGGGACGGTTTTATGTTGCCGGCTATCCGCTCGAAAGAGAAGAAGACGTCGCGCGTGCGGTGTGCCGTGTGTTCGGAGTCCACAGTGTGTCGAGAGCCTGGGCCGTAGAGAAGGACTGGGATGTCATGACGGAAGCCTGTGCGGCATTCCTCAAAGAGAAAGGTCTGACACAAGGGGCCTTCAAGGTGGATGCGCGCAGAAGCGACAAATCTTTCCCCAGGAATTCCATGGAGATCAACCGGGACATGGGCGGCGAGATGCTGGATCGTTTTCCCGGTCTGCATGTAGATCTGCATGATCCGGATTTCATTCTGAGCGTCGAAGTCCGTGAAGAAACGATGATCTATTCCGGTGAGGAGATGGCTGCCGGCGGAATGCCGACGGGAACCGGAGGAAAAGGAGCCTTATTGCTTTCCGGCGGTATCGATTCCCCGGTCGCGGGCTGGCTTATGGCTAAACGCGGAATGGAACTGGAAGCCGTCTATTTCCACAGTTTTCCGCATACGAGTGAACGGGCAAAGGAAAAAGTTGCCGATCTGGCACGAGTGCTTGCTTCCTATTGCGGAGAAGTCCGTCTGAATGTCATCAATTACACCGCGGTCCAGGAGTATCTTTATGAGAAAGGCCCGGATGAATACCTCACGATCCTGATGCGGCGTAGCATGATGAGGATTGCTCAGGTAATCGCCCGCAGAACAGGGTGCCAGGCTCTGATTACCGGTGAGACCTTGGGACAGGTTGCAAGTCAGACGATAGATGCCCTTACTGTGACGGACCGCATCGCAGAGATGCCTGTGTTCCGTCCTCTTATCGCGTCGGACAAGATGGAGACGGTGGAGATCGCCAGGAGAATAGGGACATTCGATATCTCGATCCTGCCGTACGAGGATTGCTGTACGGTATTTACCCCCCGTCATCCTGTGACCCGTCCCAAGATGGATAAGGTGCTGGAAGCGGAGGACCGTCTGACTGAACTGGAAGAACTGGAACGGATAGCGGCGGATACACCTGAGTTGATCCTGGCCGAGCCTCGAACTCTGACGGAGATGTAGCGGCTTCCCCCACGGACACGGAAAGGAGTTTTCCATGAATCTGAAGCAGTGGCTCGACGCCGCATCACGCGATCCTGAATTCGCGTCCTGCGTCACATATTGGCATACAGAGCCGGAACGTCCTGCACGTTACGGAGAATTTCCTGCTGACTTGGACAATCGTCTTCTGGAAGCTTATGCACGCCGGGGGATTCGCAGACCTTATATTCATCAAGCCCAGGCGATCGCAGCGGCTCTTGAAGGAAAGGATATCTGCGTCGTCACGCCGACCGCATCCGGTAAGACTCTGTGCTACAATCTCCCTGTACTCCAGACAATCCTGAAAGAGCCAAATGCCAGAGCGCTTTATCTTTTCCCGACAAAAGCTCTTTCAGCTGACCAGGTCTCTGAACTCTATGAGATCATCGAGGAAGCTGAACTGGATGTCAAGACTTATACCTATGACGGCGACACGCCTCCCGCGGCCCGTAAGGCAATACGTCAGGCCGGGCATATCGTTGTTACGAACCCGGACATGCTCCACAGCGGTATACTGCCCAATCATACGAAATGGATACGCCTGTTCGAGAATCTTCGTTACATCGTCATCGATGAGATCCACAGCTATCGCGGTGTCTTCGGGAGCCATCTGTGTAATGTGCTCCGGCGCCTTGCGCGTATCTGCGAGTTTTATGGTTCTCATCCTCAATTCATCTGCTGTTCGGCCACGATTGCCAATCCGGCGGAACTGGCCGGGCGCATCATCCAGAGGGATGTGACCCTTATCGACGATAACGGTGCACCTTCCGGTGAGAAGCATTTCATCTTTTACAATCCCCCGGTCGTTAACAGGAGTCTGGGTATACGCAAAAGCTCAATGCACGAAACGGAGAGACTTGCGGAACGTCTGCTGGAGAACCGTATCTCCACGATCGTTTTTTCCAAGTCCCGTGTCCAGCTGGAAGTCATGGTGCATCGGCTTCAGGAGCTTGCCGCCAGAAAGCTGGGCAA
>JAEEJN010000006.1 GCA_016281935.1 Bacillota bacterium
ATGCGGTGCTTGCGGCTTAGGCTGCAGGCAACTGAGTGCGGGCCGTATGGTGGAAAGGCAGTCCGATCCTCCTAAAGAGGAACCGCTGTGTATACAGCGGCAATAGGAAGCACGCGACTTCAGTCGTGTGAGGCTTCACCAAAGGGAGGTTTCTGGTATTGTTCATTGCAAAAACATTATACCAAAACAAAAAGGACCTCGACAGGCCTCCACCTGTTTCGGTCCTTTTTGCTTTGGGTCTTTTTTCACAGCCCCTTTTTTGTGCGGTTTTTCCTTCATGGGCAGGCGAGTATCTTCGTGGGGATCCCCAGTCCGTCCAGTCCCCGGCAGACGACGCTGGGGAGATCGGCGTACAGGACGTCCGGTGACAGGCGCTTCATGGCGTTCACGAGAGCGTCCTGTGAGGGAAGCCTGTTCCTGTCATAGAAGGCACCGTAGTCCCGGTTGCCGGGAAGCGCGGAGATCCTGTCCGCCAAGGCCGCGGGATCCAGGGTCCGGAGGTCTCCCAGGTACTCCGTCTCGGCCCCGCTGTTGCCGACGTAAAGACGGCAGTCCGCATGGACGGACAGATACAGTTCGTCCTGCGGCCTTTCGAATTCCTCCCGGAGGGAGAGACCGTCCTCGAAAGCCATCACGGCCGCAGCGGGCGTATGCCGCGCGGCATCCTCAAGGATGGCGTCCGCGTCCTTTCTCCATTTCCGGAGGACCGGCGCGAAGGCTTCCAGGTCCCCGATCGTGCCCCTGTAGGGCTCGTAGGCCGCCATGTCGGCGTGAGGGGTGTAGTTGGGCACGGCGAACCAGACGAAGTCCGGAGCCAGCTGTTCCAGCGTCTCTCCGATCCCGTCCCTGTCTTCGGAGAAGAAACGGCCGAACATGAGGGACACGCTGACTTTCGCGCCGCGGGACTTCAGCCATCCGGCCGCCCGCACCGAGGCATCGAAAGCGCCTTTCCTCCTCACGATCCCGTCATGATGCTCCTCGGCCCCGTGCAGGGTGATCCCGAATTCGTCGTACCCGAGATCCAGATACGCATCCAGGACCTCGTCCCTGTCGGGACGGGCCATGAGCGCGATCCCCGTCGTCATCCCGTGGTGGAAATACTTCGCGTGTTCCGCCGACGCGGCGGCTCGCAGGATCTCTCCGACCCCGGGATGGGAGAAGGGTTCGTTGTCCAGGGTGAAGGAGACGGGGGAGGACAGGCGCGACGCGATCTCATCCAGCGCGCGGATGCAGCGGACCGCGTCTTCCGAAGGCATGCTCGGTCCCGGGCCGCCCCTGACGTAGCAGTGCCGGCAGCGGGTGCTGCATCCGGCAACAAGCAGGTCGAAGTTGATCTCCATTTCGTCTCCATAACCGAAGATGCCCCTTCAGGGCATCTTCTCGTTCATTTCATCCATCAGGTGGATCGTCCTGTAGACCAGGCCGCAGTCCGCGCACTGCCAGTCACAGTCATCCTTCTTGGCTTTCCCGTGCAGGAGCGTCAGCGGCTTCCCGCAGACGGGGCAGGGGGCGCCGGCCCCGGTCCAGAGCTTTTTCAGGAAGGAGATCATGTCCTTCCTTTCCGTCATTTTCAGGTCTTTCAGTATGGCTCTTTTCATATCCCTTTACGGCAGCAGTTCCTGGAGCGCGCCGATCAGGTCTTCCAGCGCCTCCTCGGCAGCCCTGTCCAGTTCGTCCCTGGCTTCCTGCAGGGCGTCGTCCTTTTCGTCTTTGGCTTCATCCAGCGCTCTGCCGGTCTCGTCTTTGGCTTCTTCCAGGGCGGCTTTCGCCTCTTCCAGCGCCTTCATCAGCTCATCGCCCCGTTCTTCCGTAAAGAGACCGTTCCCGAAGATGTCGATCGAGGACTTCGTGTCGCCCAGTTCCTGCAGGGACGTGGCGAGATCGAGATAGTCGGCGATGAGTTTCTTCGACCATTCGGCGGCTTCCTCGGGGGAGTGGGGCGGCAGATCTGCCTTCTCGGACAGGATGTCCAGCCCTTCCGAGCAGATCTGGGAGAGGTGACGGATCTCCTCGGCGCAGGCGCGCAGGAGCTGGCCGGCGTCGACGCCGGAGGCCTTCAGGTCCTCGAGGCTCTTTTTCGCTTCGCCGTGGGCTTCGGACAGGGCGTCCTTATATTCCTGATAGATCTCCTCATAGGTCTCAAGGACGGCTTCCGCGCTTTTCAGGAACTCGCTCTTCTCCCCGGGCACCGCGGTGACGTCGGGCACGTTCTCCGCCTCGGGGACGGGCGTCGGCACCGTTTCGTCCACATGGATATCGACGGTCACGCATCCGGCGAGGGAGAGCGAGAGCAGAAGACTGAGAATGATCAGGATCGCTTTTTTCATGTTGTACCTCCTGGCGGGACCGGGAGCATGCGTGAAAAAGGTCCCTTTTCCCGAATTATAGCCGATTTCGCCCGTTTCCACAAGAGGAGCAGTCTGTATGTTGTAAGCATAATTAGAAATATATTAAACAAAACGAATATTGAAATACAAATGAACATATACAATAATAATGTTTGGATGTGAATGCGGGACTCAGGCTGACGGATGGTCACAGGCTGAGCAAAATCGCAAAAACAGCTACAGCATACTACAAGAGGAGTCGATAAAACGACAAAAATCATTTGACCGACAAATCACAAAACATATCGTAAAACGATATGCATATACCTCGTTCCGCGTGCTCCCGGATCATCACCAGCCCGGGATCCACGGCGGAGCACCGGGCAGATCCTTTTCCGTGTCAGGCTTCAAAATTCCCGTACCTTCGGGAAATCCGGATGCCGTATGTCTGCGCTTCAGGCTTGCCGGGCTGCATCCGCAGGTCTGTACGGACGAGCTGAAAACCATATCCAATTCGAGCCCTTTATTTTTTTGTGTCAGCGAATGAACACTGTTATGATAATCCTGTGCGTGAAAAACGCCGGGGCGGGTTCCATCGACCCCGCGTGCGGAATCCCCGGCATGCCTGCAAGAGGGCCTCCGTGAGCTGCCTGCATGAGACCGGATCCCATAGGGATCGGCACAGGCAGTCACCCAAGGAACACAGATGCAGGAAAGGAACAACATGAACAAAGAACAGGAAAGAGAGTACAGCGAAAGGGGGATCATCACGATCCCCCTGGATCAGATCGACGATTTCCCGGATCATCCTTTTCAGGTCCGTATGGACCAGGACATGGAAAAGCTGATCCTGAGCATCCGCATGAACGGACTTTTTAATCCTATCGCGGTGAGGCAGAAACCGGACGGACGCTACGAGACGATATCCGGTCACCGCCGCAGGAAAGCCTGCACGGAACTGAATATGAAAGAGATCCAGGCCGTCGTCATGGATATGGACGACAATGAAGCGGCCATCGCCATGGTGGATTCGAATCTCCAT
>JAEEJN010000025.1 GCA_016281935.1 Bacillota bacterium
AGTGTTTTGCATATTGCATTTTTATTATTGATGTTTTTCGTCATTTGTGTTTTTATATTATTGAAAGCACATGATCCGGCGGTGCGGAGGAAGTCAAAGGATCGTATCCTGACTTTGCGCCGCATCCTGTCAGTGTCAGCCGATATCCATCCTTTCCGGGAACGGGTCTGAATCAGAAATCCGCCATGCCCGGATCCCTTCATGGAGGTAACAAATGAGAAACACCAAATGGATCTGCATGATCCTCGCTCTGCTGCTGGCCGCAGGCATTCTGCCGCTGACAGCAGTGCCCGTCTTCGCCGGAAGCAATGAAGTATTCACCATCACGGGCTGGGACGTCGACGGTCCTGCGGGATCCGTCGTCAGCGTCAAGATCAACGGCGTAACGTTCCCGGCATCCGGCGGCGCCGTCACGGCATCGCCTGCCACTTATGTAAACGTGACCGTCACGTTTGCCGACGGCTATGTCTGGGGAGCCTTCAGGACCGGCGTGACGATGAAGCTCGTCGACGCTCAGACAGGCACTCACGTCCTTGAGACGAGCCCGGTGGACAACATGGTCTATATGCCGGAGGCCTCCCTACTGAAGGATTATCCGCAGCTCAAACTGATCATCTGTACGGAAGAGGAGTTCGACCCCAGCGTCCCCGCCGATCCCCTCACGCTCACACTTCCCACCGTGAAGTGCGGCACCGTACTGTACGGGCTCGGGCAGGGATCTCAGCCTCAGGGCTGCCCCGTAACGATGTCGGGAAGCACAGCGTACGTACTCCTGAGTTCCGCGTATTATGTCAAAGATCCAAACTCCCCCGTAGGATATAATCCCCCCCAGGAAGATATCGTCCTCAAGGGCGGCGACACCGCATACGTCGTGAACGTCATGCTGGGGCCCGTCAATCTGACGGCATCCAGCGTCACCGTCAAAAACGGGACTGTCGAGGAGATCCTCTTCAACGAATCATACTCTGTCTATAACGGTCATACGATGTTGGCGGTCGTCGTCAAAGCCACGGTCAAGCACGATTACGGCTCCTGGGAAGTCACCAAGGAGCCCACACCCACAGAGACCGGCATGAAGCAGCGCGTCTGCAAAGGCTGCGGTCACGTGCAGAAGCAGAAGCTCCCCGCTTTCGGCATCACGAAACATCCGTCCAAGAAGACCGTGGCCGCAGGTGAAATAGCCAGCTTCACCGTCACCGCCGTCGGAACGGACCTGACCTATCAGTGGCAGTACAGCAAGGACGGCGGTTCCACCTGGAAAGACTGCAAATCCGATGGTTCCGACAGCAGGACCTTCTCCTTCACCGCCACGGCTTCCATGAACGGAAGGCTCTACCGCTGCAAGGTCGCCGACAAATACAGCGAAGCGACTTCGAACAGCGCGAAGCTGACGGTCACCGCCGGCAAGCCCGTGATCACGAAGCAGCCTGCAGCCCTGAGCGTGACCGCCAACACGGCCTCACAGTTCTCCGTCACCGCGACCGGCTCAAACCTGACCTATCAGTGGCAGTACAGCAAGGACGGCGGTTCCACCTGGACCGACTGCACTTCTGCCAGTCACGACAAGGCCACCTTCTCCTTCACCCCGAAGGTCTCCATGGACGACAGGCTGTACCGCTGCGTCGTCTCCAACAGCGCGGGATCCGTGACGTCCGACAGCGTGAGGCTGCTCGTGGCAGGCGCCAAGCCCGCAGTCACCACCCAGCCTTCCGCCCAGAGCGTCAAGGCCGGCACGACCGTGAAGTTCAGCGTCAAGGCGACCGGTTCCGGTCTGAAATACCAGTGGCAGTACAGCAAGGACAACGGCAAGACCTGGACCGACTGCGTTTCCCCGAACCACGACAAAGCCACGTTCAAATTCGTCGCGAAAGACAGCATGAACGGCAGGCTCTACCGCTGCGTCGTCACGAACGCCTACGGCAAGGCGACGTCCTCCACTGCCAAGCTCACCGTCAAGTGATCCAAGAAGACAAGCACATACCAAGGCACCCCGTTCGGATGAACGGGGCGCTTTTTCCGCCTGATACGGCAATTATTCTACATTTCCCCGATATTTGCCCATATAATATTGATATTTCCATATTTTTGTGATTTCATATTATCGGAAATATCATGTCAGGACTGCTGTCGGTTCACATCGCTCATTCATCAGATCGTTCATATGTCCCGCAGCTTCTTCCTGTCATGTCATTCTGTATCCGTCTTTTTCAGGGACAGGGCGGCCGCCACGGCAGGCCTGTCCGAAACAAACAAGGAGGTCGCCTATGAAAAACATCAAGTGGATAGGGCTCATCCTGGCCCTTCTCCTGGCCGTCGGGATCTTTCCCATGACTGCGGTCCCCGCCTTCGCGGACGGATCTTCCCTTCCCCCGCCCACGATCACGATCCCTACGATGTGGTGCGGTTCCACATACGGTCCCCACGGGATCATCAATTATCCTGTTACGATTTCAGGAGCTTCTGTTTACGATCTGAGGTATACCACTCTTCTGGAAAAGAAGGAAGACGGATATCTCGGGTACGACGTGCTCTCTTACAACAGGACCTACAACGGTGGAAATGCAGCGTTTATCGAGATTTCGTTATACTATCCCAATTACATCAGCTTTCAGCCGTCCGAAATCCCGGTCATTAACGGCAGCATCGTTGCTTACGACTATAATGACGATAACCCGAACGATGATTTAACAGGTCTCACGATCGTACTGCAGACCAAGGTCAAGCACATCCCCGGAGAAGCGGTCAATCCGGACGAACCTGCCGGTACGACCCAGCCCGTGTACTGCGCCGTCTGCGGCAGGACATTCAGCGGCAAGCCCGGAGCCCCGGCCTCTCTCTTTACGCTTTCGGTGCCTACGCTCCTGGGCGGCACCGAGTACAGAGGGTACACCGGTCCGGATCCGTCCGGTGCTCCTGTCTCTCTCAGCGGCGACGGTTATGAGCTTTACGAATCCGCATTCGTGTACCCCTATGCCAATCCGAGCGTTCCTTCTGGATATTACTATCAGATGTATTCCTTCTCCACCGGTTGCGGCGGCGAACTCTATATCAAAGTCATCGTGACCGGGCCTTCCGCTCCCAGAGCGAAGTGCGATTTCACGGTCAAAGGCGCTTCCCTCATCACATTCCAGGTCATGAACACTCCGAGCAATCAACCCACCAGGACGGAGATCATCCTTGGAACCAAGGCCAAGCATGACTACGGATCCTGGGAAATCGTCCAGGAGCCTACCGCGACGGAGCCCGGATCGAGGCAGCGCATCTGCAATTACTGCGGTCACGTGCAGACGCAGGAACTTCTTCCCTTCGGCATCACGAAGCAGCCCGCGAAAGTCACCGCGGAAGCCGGCGGGACGGCCAGCTTCTCCGTCACCGCGACCGGAACGGATCTGACCTATCAGTGGCAGTACAGCAAGGACAACGGCTCTACCTGGATCGACTGCAAGTCCGCGGGTCATGATTCGGACACCTTCTCCTTCACCGCCACGGCTTCCATGAACGGAAGGCTCTACCGCTGCAAGGTCGCCGACGCATACAACAGCGAAATCTCAAACAGCGCGAAGCTGACGGTCAGCGCCGGCAAGCCCGAGATCACGACCCAGCCCAAGGCCCAGAGCGTGACGGCCAACAAGACCGCGAAGTTCTCCGTCACCGCGACCGGCTCGAACCTGACCTATCAGTGGCAGTACAGCAAGGACGGCGGTTCCACCTGGACCGACTGCACTTCCGCCAATCACGACAAGGCCACCTTCTCCTTCACCGCGAAGGCTTCCATGAGCGGCAGGTTCTACCGCTGCAAAGTCTCCAACAGCGCAGGCTCTGTGACGTCCGCCAAAGCGAAGCTGACCGTCGCAGGCGCCAAGCCAGAGATCACGGCACAGCCCAAAGCCCAGAGCGTAACGGCCAACAATACCGCGAAGTTTTCCATCACCGCGACCGGATCCGGCCTGACCTATCAGTGGCAGTACAGCAAGGACAACGGTTCCACCTGGATTGACTGCACTTCCGCCAATCACGACAAGGCCACATTCTCCTTCACTGCCAAGTCCGGCATGAACGGAAGACTGTACCGCTGTGTCGTCACGAACGCTTCCGGCAAGGCGACGTCCTCCACTGCCAAGCTCACCGTCAAGTGATCCAAGAAGACAAGCACATACCGCGGCGCCCCGTTCGAACTTACGGGGTGCTTTGCTTCTGCTCACAACAGAAACGGCATTTTACATATTCATCCCATTATTTTTGTCTGTAATCATTGATTTTTTTACTATTCTGTGTTTTTATAGTATCGTAGATCTCATGATCGGACAGAGGCCGGGCCATGATGCGGTCTCATCGGACCATTCCTGTGCACCGCAGTTTCTTCCGATCATGTCTTCCGTATCTATCTGTAACCGGGAGAGTGCCGCCGTCATGATGCGTCTTTCCCGAAATCTGTCAAGGAGGTCATCCATGAAAATCAACAAGTGGACAGGGCTGATCCTGGCCCTGCTTCTGGTCGTCGGGATCTTTCCGCTGACCGCCGTCCCCGCCTTCGCGGAGAGCACGTCCGCTCCTCCGCTCACAGTCACGATCCCCACGCTCTGGTGCGGTTCGACCTACGGAGGGATGGGAATGTACTACTATCCCGTTACGATATCCGGAAGCGATGATTACATACTTGGTTTTTCCGGTCTTCTCATGGAAGACGAAAGCGGATATCTGGGATACGATACTCTCAGGTATTCCAGGACATACAACGGCGGCAACGCCGCATACATCGGGATCACGGTAGAGATCCCCGAGAACAGTACTCTTACAAAATCCGACATCACGATCAAGAACGGCACACTCCTCGAGTGTGAGTTCGGTCACGAAGATACAGACTACTATTACGTCACACTGGTGGTAAAGACCAGGGTCAAGCACGTTCCCGGAGAACCCGCGGAGGAAGGCGGATCCTCCACCGGCACCCAGCCTGTGAAGTGCGCCGTCTGCGGCAGGGTCTTCAACGGCACGCCCGGAACCACGCTCGATCTCTTTACGCTTTCGGTCTCCACGGTCAAATGCGGTACCGTGGTCGAGCCGTCAACTACCTCAGGCCCCCACAATCCGATTAACGCTCCGATCTCCATCAGCGGCGGGGAATACGGTCTCGTTACGGGCTTATATGTGGTCTCCGATCCGAACAGTCCCATTGGATACTCGGCGCCTCAGGAAGAGATCACCTACCAGGGCGGAGATACCGTCTATATCGGAACCGCCGTCGCCGGGAGTGAAGCCCCCAGATCGCAGGCAGATTTCACGGTCAAAGGCGCTTCCATCGTAAAGTACATGATCATGAACCCGGGCAACGGCAATACACCCGCTGTGTCGATGATTGTCCTCAAGACCACGGCCAAGCACGATTACGGATCCTGGGAAGTCACCAAGGAACCCTCCCCCACCGAGACCGGCATGAAGCAGCGCGTCTGCAAAGGCTGCGGTCACGTACAGAAGCAGAAGCTCCCCGCCTTCGGCATCACGAAGCAGCCGTCCAAGAAGACCGTGGCCGCAGGTGAAAAAGCCAGCTTCTCCGTCACCGCCGTCGGTACGGATCTGACCTACCAGTGGCAGTACAGCAAAGACAACGGCGAAACCTGGAAAGACTGCAAGTCTGAAGGATTCGACACAGCCAC
>JAEEJN010000026.1 GCA_016281935.1 Bacillota bacterium
AACTGCGAACGCGTCTATCAGGCGATCCTGCGCCTCGAGGAGAAATAAGATGAGCGTCCTCACGAAAGCGGCGTGGAAGGTCCTGGAAGTCCTCTGTCCGGACAGGCCCTATCTGTCGCTCCTGTTCAAAACGAGGCTGGGATACGCCATGGACTGGAAGAACCCGCGGTCCTTCAACCAGAAGCTCCAGTGGATGAAGCTCTACGACCGGAACCCGCTGTACTCGAAGTACGCGGACAAGGTCGAAGTAAGGGATTTCGTCGCTCAGACCCTGGGCGAGCGCTATCTCATCCCGTCTCTCGGCGTGTTCGACAGGGCGGGAGACATCGACTGGGAAAAACTGCCGGACCGCTTCGTCCTCAAGTGCAACCACGGCGCGAAATACAACGTTATCTGCAGGGACAAGTCGGCCCTGGACATCCCGGCCGTCAGCGCGGAACTGGACCGCTGGCTGAAGACGCCCTTCTGGCGCGCCCGGCGGGAATACCACTACCGCGCGATCCGTCCCCGGATCCTGTGCGAGCAGTACATGGAAGACGAGGAGACGGGGGGACTCAACGACTACAAGGTCTTCATGATAGGCGGCGAGCCCCGGATGATCCAGGTGGACCTGGACCGTTTCGGGGAGCACCGGCGCAACCTGTACGACAGGGACTGGAACCTTCTGGACGCGGAGATCAGCTTCCCAAAGGGGGACGACGTGCCCCGGCCCGCCGTCCTGGACGAGATGCTGTCCTGCGCGAAGAAGCTCGCGGAGGGATTCCGTGAAGTCCGGGTGGACTTCTACGTGATCAACGGCAGACTGTATTTCGGGGAGATGACGTTCTTTTCCGGGGCGGGCTTCTCCCGCTACAAGCCCCGTTCGTTCGAATTCGAACTGGGAGAGAAACTGGAACTCCCCGGAGCGGGGAAGAAATAAAAGGGGGACCCTATGAAGAAGGTCATCACGGTCGGCGTCTTCGACTATTTCCATCTCGGGCATCTCCGGCTCTTCGAGAACGCGAAGAGGCTGGGGGACTACCTGATCGTGGCCGTCCAGGACGGGAACTGCATCCTCAAGACCAAGCCGGACGCCAAGGTCCTGTACACGACCCAGCAGCGGATCGACCTCGTGAAGGCGCTCCGCGTCGTAGACGAGGTCATCGTGTACGAGGACGTGGACAGGACACTGCCCGAAGTGGATTTCGACGTGTTCGCGGTCGGCGCGGACCAGACCCATCCCGGATTCCAGCGCGCTGTCAAATGGTGCCTGGAGAACGGCAAGGAAGTCGTGCGTCTCCCGAGGACGCCGGGGATCTGCTCTTCGGCGATCAAATCCAGCCTCGAGACGCTGAAATAGGGGCCGTACATGAGCTTGAAAGGGATCATCCGGAAACTGCGGGACCGCGCCCGGTATCTCTGCGCCTCCGCCTTCACGAAGATCGGAAAGAAGGCGGTGTTCGAGAGTTTCCACGGGAAGAGCTATTCCGACAACCCCCGCGCCGTCTCGGAAAAGATGCATGAACTGTACCCGGACTGGGAACTGGTCTGGGGGATGGAAGACGTCGAATGCCCGGACCTGCCGGACTACGTGAAGGCATATAAGACCGGTTCGTTCGCCTACCTGAGGGAACTGGCTTCCGCCGCGGCCTACGTGCGCAACGAGGCCATGACGGACGATCTGTTCAAGCGTCCCGGACAGACCTTCGTGCAGACCTGGCACGGGGACCGGGGCTTCAAGAAGATCCTCTACGACGCCCGCCCCAAAGGACAGCGGGGCAGCGACGTCATGGATGGAGTTCTGACCGACCTGTTCGCCGTGGGATCCGAGTACGCGGCGAAGCGGATCCGTTCCGCGTTCGCCTACGAGGGAGAAGTCATCCGGGCAGGCTGCCCGAGGAACGACTGCCTCCTCGCGCCTTCCGGCACTGAAGAGGTCAGAAAGAGAATCGGGATCCCGGAAGGGAAGAAGGTCTTGATCTATGCGCCGACCCTGCGCAAAGGCCGGGGCGTCATCCGGGGTGCGGCGGACATCGACGAGACCCTGCGCCATCTGTCGAAGGACGGGGACGAGTGGGTCTGCCTCGTACGTGCCCATCCCAAATCCGCCGGCATCTCCGTCACGGATCCGGAGCGCGTGATCGACGTGTCCCGGTATCCGGACATGTCGGACCTGCTCATGATCTCCGACATGCTCCTGACGGACTACTCCTCCTGCGCGGGGGATTTCATCCTGAGGAGGAAGCCGGTGATCCTGGCCCAGTTCGACCGGGACCAGTACGTCTCGGAAGAGCGGGATTTCTTCACCCGTCCGGAAGACGCGGGGTTCCTCACCGCGAAGGATCAGGAGGAACTGAACGGCATCATCGACGCCATGTCGGACGAAGCCTGGGCGGAGAACTGCGAAAAGATCCTGGATTTCTTCGGAACCTGCGAAACGGGACGCGCGGCCGAAGCGGTCGCGAGGGCCATTGCCGAAAGATACGCGGCCGGATGAGGCCGGAAGGAAGGACAAGGGAATGCTGGAAAACGTGACAGCGGTCGTCATGGGACGAAACTACACCTCCAGGCTGGGCATGATCCGGGCGGCAGGCGAAGCCGGCTGCCGGGTAGCCGTCGTGCGGACGGATGTCCACGACGAGAAGCCGGACGCGAAGAGCCGCTACGTCACGTCCTACGATACGGTGAAGGAATCGGACGGGGAAGGACTCGTCCGTCTCCTGATCGAAAAGTTCGGGAACTGCGAAGGGCCCGTCGTCCTTCTGCCCACCGACGATTTCACAGCATCCGTCACGGACCGGTATCAGGAGAAGTTCCCGGGATCGTTCCTGTATCCGAACATCGGGAAAAAGGCGGGGGAGATCGTCCGCTGCATGGACAAGGCGCTCCAGAAACGGATCGCCGCAGAGAGCGGCATCGGCGTCGCGAAAAGCTGGGTCTGCCGCTATGAGAACGGCGCCTACGAGGTGCCGGAAGAGATCGAGTATCCCTGCTTCGTCAAGCCCGAAACGAGTTATCTCGGCAGCAAGATGATCATGCGGCGCTGCGATTCCCGGGAAGAGCTGACGGCCCATCTCGCAAAGTGGGTGAAGAACCACGCGGGCGACTCCAGGAACACCGACGTCCTGGCCGAGGAGTTCATTTCCATCGAAAAGGAATACGCGCTGCTCGGGTTCTGCGACGGGGACCGCGTGCTGATCCCGGGCATCATCGAGATGCTGAGTGACCACCGGGGCGTCACCGCCTCCGGCATCATCCGGCCGCTCGATCCGCAGAGCGATCTCGCGCGGAAGCTGTCCGACATGATGAGCCGCTATGGTTTCACGGGACTCTTCGACGTCGACATGTACGAGAGCCGGGGGAAACTGTATTTCTGCGAGCTCAATCTCCGCATGGGCGCATCCGGCTATGCTGTGACCCGTTCGGGTGTGAACCTGCCCGCCGTGTTCATCAGGACGGTCCTGGGAGAAATGGAGATCCCGGAAGCGGACGCCGTCATCCCGGAAGAGAAGACGTTCGCCAGCGAGAAGGTCTGCTTCCAGGAATTCGAGTTCGGAGAGACGGACTGGGCCGGATACCGGAAGATGACGGAAGGCGCCGACTTCTGCTTCCTGGATCAGAAATCGGATCCGGGACCCTATAAGGACTATCTGGACTCGATCCGCCTGCGGCGCTGGAAGATCATGATCAAGCGCCTGCTGAAAAAGTAATTCAGAGGAAAAGAAAGCGTATGGCCAAAAAGAATTCCCGCACGACGAACACGATCTATAACTTCATCAGTTCGCTCGGCGGGCAGCTCATCACCATCCTGATGAACTTCGTCGTCAGGACGGTCTTCATCGCGACGCTCGGGAAATCCTATCTGGGGATCAACGGGCTCTTTTCCAATATCCTTTCCATGCTGTCCCTGGCCGAATTCGGCGTGGGCAGCGCCATCCTCTACAAGCTCTACGACCCCATCGCCAGGGAAGACCACCACAGGATCGCCGTCCTCATGAAGTTCTACCGGACGGCCTACCGGGTAATCGGCCTGGCCGTGGCGCTCATCGGGCTCGCCCTCATCCCATTCCTTCCCGAGCTGATCAACGATTACGACAAGCTGGCCGGCCTGAACATCAACGCGGTCCTCATCTTCTGCCTGTTCCTCTTCAAGACGGTCTCGTCCTACATCTTCTTCGCCTACCGCAGCTCCATCATCAAGGCGAACCAGAAGGACTATCTGGTCAACCTGGTCGGCTACGTTTTCACGGTCGCCGCGGCGATCGCGCAGATCGTCTGCCTGTATCTCTTCCGTAACTTCATCCTCTACGTCGTCATCTCTATCCTTCAGATCATCGGCCAGAACGTGACCTGCGCCATCCTGTCGGACCGGATGTATCCCTATATCCGGGAAAAGACGAAGGACACGGTCGAGAAGAAGGAAGTCGTCGGGATTATGAAGGACTGCGGCGCGCTTTTCCTTTATAAACTCAACAACGTTGTTTTGAAAGCGACGGATAACATCGTCATCTCCAGATTCCTCGGTCTGGAAGCCGTGGGCGTCTATTCGAACTACTACATCTTCTATACGACGATCAACACCCTGCTCGCCAAGGTCTACAACGCCGTGGCGCACAGCCTGGGGAACCTGCACACCGGCACGGACAGGAAGCATGAGTACACGATCTTTGAATCCGTCATGCTCATCTCGGCGATCCTGGGGGGCACCGCCGGCGTCGGCATCTTCGTCTGCTCGGACGAGCTCGTCCTGAACTGGATCGGGGAAGAATGGCTGATCCCGCAGCCTTTCGCCATGCTCATGGGCCTGGAGATGTACACCCTCTGCTTCCGTATCGCCCTGAGCAAGTACCGCACGACCATGGGCCTCTTCCAGCAGGCCAAATACCGGCCGCTGGCGGGCATGATCATCAACCTGGTCGTTTCCGTCCTCCTGGTCCGGTACTGGGGCATCTCCGGCGTCCTCGTCGGCACCCTCGTCGCGGACTGGACCACCATGATGTGGTTCGATCCCATCATCATCCACAGGTACGGCTTCGAGAACATGGTGCCCGTCACGCGCTACTTCCTGAAGTTCCTCAAGTACCTGATCACGGTCAGCGTGACCGGCCTGGCCCTGTACTTCGTCTGCACGCACGTGCTGACGCAGTTCGGCTGGTTCTCGGTCGGCATCCACGTCGTGTTCGTCGCCCTTGCGGTGCCCGCTGTCCTCGTCCTCCTCAATATCCGCACGGAAGAGGGACAGTACGTGTACAGACTCGGGATGGACCACGTGAAGAAAGTGAAGAAGAAACTGTTCTCCCGTTAGGGAGTCATCCTCAAATCCTACGACGGAGTCTTATCGATGAAACACTACAAGATCGGCTATACCCAGGGCGTCTACGATATGTTCCATATCGGCCACCTGAACCTGATCAATCACGC
>JAEEJN010000027.1 GCA_016281935.1 Bacillota bacterium
CATGATGATCACGTCCGAGTGGAACGCCCACATGTCCACCCGCAACACGGTCTCCTGCATGGCCCAGGGCCAGGCGGCGGGCACCGCGGCCGCCCTGTGCAGCGCCAAGGGCCTGAAGGGCACGCGCGACCTGCCCTACGCTGACCTGTACGCCGCGCTGAAGGCCGGGAACGTCTACCTGGAGACCCTCATCTGATCCATCCCATCCGCATCGGAGGAAATGTATGAAGATCCTGAACTTCGGATCCATGAACCTCGACACCGTCTATCAGGTCGCCCACTTCGTCGGACCGGGCGAGACGATCTCCGCGGAAGCGGTCAGCGTCCACCTGGGCGGCAAGGGACTGAACCAGTCCATAGCGCTCGCGCGGGCCGGCGCGCCCGTGTACCACGCGGGCTGCGTGGGCAGGGGCGGCGAGACCCTCTCGGAGCTCCTGCGTGAGAACGGCGTGCATACGGAATACCTGCGCCCCTGCGGCGACATGCAGGGCAGCGCCATGATCCAGGTCACGCCGGACGGTGAGAACTGTATCCTCCTGTACGGCGGCTCCAATCAGTGCCTGACCGAAGAACAGATCCGAACGACGCTGGAAGACTTCGGTCCCGGCGACTGGCTCCTGGTCCAGAACGAGACCAACCTGCTGGCAGAGATCGTCCGGCAGGGAGCGGCCAGGGGCCTCACAGTCGTCCTGAACCCCTCGCCCTTCGACGAAAAGATCCGCACCGTGGACCTGAGCCTCGTCTCATGGCTCCTCATCAACGAAGTGGAAGCCTTCCAGCTCTGCGGCAGCAGCGACCCGGATACCGTCCGGGCCTACCTGCACGCACGCTATCCTTCCATGAACCTCGTGCTGACCCTGGGAACGGACGGAAGCGCCGCCTATGCCGGCGGCGTCTCCGTCCGGCAGGCAGCCTTTCACGCCGAAGCCGTGGACACGACCGGAGCGGGCGACACATTCACGGGCTATTTCCTGACTTCTCTCATGCGGGGCGAGCCCCTGGCGGACTGCATGCGCACCGCCAGCTGCGCTTCCGCCCTGTCCGTCACACGGCCCGGAGCCGCGGACTCCGTCCCGACCCGGGAAGAAGTGGACCGCTGCCTAATTTAAGAAAGGTGGTTCCATAGGCCCTATAGAAGATCAGCGAGGAAACGTCCTACAGAATAGGATCTCCCATCTGTGTTTTAGTAGCAGATATATGGATTCACATGTAGATTTAATGATATAGTTTACTTAAGATAAGCCGTCTGTTTGTGACCTTTTGAAACAGGAGGAGGTTTACAGTTTGATGAAGGACATGACACGAAAAACCATGTTTCTAATCATTGGAGTCGGATTTTTTCTCCTGATCCTTTCCTTTGGTACGTCGTGCGCAGGACGGGATCCTGGGACCCATGTCGAACCTGAACCAATCAATGAAACGGAAACGCCCTATATTGGACCTGCACATACGCCTGCAGCCGATCCAACTTCTGTGGTAGCCGAACAGACTGCGGAAGCTCTGGCTTCTCCGATTCCATCTCCCATCGTGTTTGGGCCCGCAGGAGAAAGGGAGCGGGAAACGTGGGCAGAAGATTCGGAAATGGAAGTTCTGGTCCTGCCGACGGGAGACAGCCTTTTCCCCGCCGTATACAGTACTTCTTACCGCAAGACAGAGATATCCAAAGAAGAAACGGACAGTCTGGCGCGTCAAACAGCCATCAGGCTGTGGGGATCCGCGGACCTGGTCAATGGGATGTATGAAGGTCCTGCATCAGAAACTGAATACGGCCGATTCACAGAGAGAGTAGGCGCTTTCATGGGAAGCGTCAACTATGTGGCTCTGTGGGACGACTGGGAAGCGGATCCGTTTTTGTATGGGGATCATGTTTTCCTGACGGAAGCTGAGGCTGCGGATCTCGTCATGGGTTTCCTGACAAATGCCGGATGGGACACCTTTGTGGAGGGGAGCCCTCAAATCGAGGAAGCCTTTTCATCCGGTGAGGATCCGAAGGTGGCCGGAGCGCAGACACTGGTTGTATACTGGCCGGAAAAGATCCCCGATTTGGACATGCGTACTGCCTCTGTACGCGCCGAGATCCTCAACGGGCGGCTATCCCATGTGACCCTTTCCTTCGTTCAGTATGAAAGCGTGGAACAGAAGGATCCGGATTACCTGCTTTCAGCGGAAGAAGCCCTTTATTGCCTGAATTACGCAAGGAGCCTGATCCATGACAAAGACCATCCGCTGATGACCTATCCGTATCTGCAGTCTGTGTGGCCGACTGTCCAGTATGATTTCAGTACAGACAGCGGTGCCTATGTTCCGACATGGGTGTTTCTTATGTCTTCGGACAGGGAAGATAAAAGCGGCATGCGGGCAGAGATCTATGTCGTTGCGGCAACCGGCATCGTGGAGACGGGAACTAATGCGGGGAACATGCCGTCGCCCTATGAAGAGTTCTGAAGATCTCTCCCGAAAACACACAGCGTTTCAAGCTGGCTTACTCACGACTGAAGTCACGAGAATGCGCCAGCATTTATTCACCACAGACCGACGGCATGCCCGCCGTAAAAAGTACGGACTCTCCCGGAGCGGGAGAGTCCGTTGTGTTGTTAGTGGAAATGATCAGATTGCAGCTTCTGCCTGTTCGTATTCTTTATCGTTGTTCTCCTTTCTGTTTCTGCTCATGAAACCGAATCCCGACCGCGCTCATGCGGGGCGAGCCCCTGGCGGACTGCATGCGCACCGCCAGCTGCGCTTCCGCCCTGTCCGTCACACGGCCGGGCGCTGCGGACTCCGTCCCGACCCGGGAAGAAGTGGACCGCAGCCTGACATAGGAAAAGCGGTCCCGCGGCCCTGCAAAAGAACGAAGGAGATGCCTTGCAGAAGGGCATCTCCTTTTCCGCACTGCCTGTTTCTTCACCGGGATAACTTTACCCGAAACTGTCATACCGCAGAAAGCCTTTACTGATTACGGCTTTTGCGCTGTAATAAGCAAAAGTTCCGGAAAGGCGGAAGCCTGTCGGTCTCTTATGAGGGACAGCCGTCCGGACGGATGATTTCATCTGCCGTTTTTTTTGTTTGCGTACTCCGTTCCCGTAATCGGAAAATCATCGGGATCCGGGAAGGATCAGAAATCAATCGGGTTGAGATGTAGAAATGTATCGGATTATAATTTAGAATCCATCGGATTTGGATTGTAAAATCGATCGGATTGCGGTGTACTTTCTGTGGAAGAGGTGATACATATCCATGACAGTGAAAACAATAAAGGCTGCAACGCCGTGCAGCCCTTATCTTTTTTTCCTATTCTTTTTTTGTTCGGGACAGGAACTCTCTCGTGCGTTCCTGTTCAGGATGATCGAAGATCGCATCCGGCGTCCCCTGTTCGCAGATCACGCCTTCCGCCATATAGACCACACGGCTGGAGACTTCCCTGG
>JAEEJN010000028.1 GCA_016281935.1 Bacillota bacterium
ACCTTGCTCTCGATGCCGGATGCGGAGAGAATGTCATGAAGGAAATGGGTCGCATCTTCCGAAAAGCTGTTTCCGATCGCCAGTATTTTCATCGTCTTCCTCCTCAGATCCCGGCCGTCCGGGATCAACGTCGTGATGTGTCCGACTGCATCGGACGATGTGCCTATATAGAGTATTCTTCTGCAAAAAAGCCCGCCTTCCTTCACGGAAAAGCAGGCTTTTTCATTTCCGGGAACTAATCCTCCGGTGCGTCCGGCCCCAGGATATGGATCTCGACCGTCCCCGCTCTTCTGGATTTATAAAGTGTGGACATGTTGCTCTTGACGATGAGCCTGAAACGGGTCTGACCTGCCCGCCAGGTCCACTCGCCCTTCTCGAATCCTTCACGGTTCAGTTCGGCCAGGATCCCGTCCTCAGAGGCTTCCGCCTCCACGGGAAGCGCCGAAACTGCCTTTACGATCTTCGTGACTTCCTCCAGGACGACGGCATAATCCTCCTCTTCGCTGTAGAACACGCCGGATACGAGGCGTTTGTCCGGATTCATGTGGTAGTACGTCGACAGAGGCAGTTCGGTCTCCCGGTATTTCTTTGTCTCGTACGGTACGATATTGAAACTTCCGTCCTTTTCCGGAGCGGACAGTTTCTGGATCTTCAGCAGATCGCTCACACGGTCGCGGTCCCCGGTCGCGAAGCGCAGCTTCGCGTACAGATCGTCCGACGTTGCGCCCCAGGGGGCATTGTCGCCCATCACGAAACATCCGTCCGCATACACGCGCTTCATCAGCGGCTGATTGTTCTTGAACCAGTTCATTGTGTAGAACACGATGCTCGACACGAGAGCCATCCCGAGGAGGACCCCGATCCAGATCTTCATGCTGCCGAGTCCTATGAATTCGTCTTCTCTTCTTGCCATCCGTAAACCTCCTTCCCGATCTTTCGATCCCATTATACAGGAATCGCCGTCCCCCGTCCACTCTCACGACTTCTTCACACGCTTTGCAGGGCATCATCTCAGGATTTCTCACCAGCGGTGCAGAACGGTATCCGCCGGTTCTGAACTGTGCGGACGGAAAAGGCACGGCCGCTGCGGCCGTGCCTTATTTGTTTTTTAGGTGCGTCATCAGGCTTTGGCAAGCAGTTCCGCCTTCCGCTTTTCTTCGTTGCCCAGTTCGTCCCCTTCCGTGATCCCCCATTCGTTCTTCAGCAGATCGAGGATGCGGTCGCAGTCCGCGGCGGCCTCACGGTACTCACCGCGGATCTCATGGATGTCGCGGATGGCCATGAGATCGTCTGTGAAGCGGGGCCGGCGGGTCTCTTTCTCAAAGGACTTCTCATAGAGGGCGACCGCCCTGTCGTAATCACATTTTTCTGCGTAGTACTGCGCCGCTTCGAACAGAGCCACGGGATCGTCCGGGCGCGCCTCCAGGATCCCTTCCATGATGGCGTCCGCCTTCTGCTCGTCGAAACGGGCCAGGGCGATATGTGCGCGGTAGATATCTCTCAGATCGGGCCTGGCATCCATTTTTTCCAGTCTGTCCAGATATGCCTCCGCTTCGTCGGCGCGGTGATCGGCGATGAGGTTGTCCAGAAGGTACAGGTAGGGGCTCCACACGTCGGGATTGCTCTCGACGAGCTCCTTATAGAATTCGATCGCCTTGGTATGGTTGGACATGTTCCAGTCCCAGGCCTTGTGACGGTCCGTGTAATTGAGGATCCACTGGCATCCCTTCTCCGCCGGCGTCATACGCACCGCATCTTTGGCATAGCTGGCGGCCAGACGGGCGAATCCCTGCATCCGGTGCCAGTACAGGTACGCGATGAGTTCGGTCGCGCGTTTTTTATGCTCTTCGCTGTTCAGCTGGTCTTTCAGAAATTCCTCGTATTCCAGATATACGTCCTGGGGCAGATCGTCTTTCATGTCCATGCGGTTCTCGATCCGGTTGAGACGCTGTTCGACCGTCAGGTCGAACAGATCGTCGATTGTGACGCCGAAGACTTCGGCGAGCATCGGCAGAGCCGTGATGTCCGGCATGGCGGCTGCGTTCTCCCACTTGGAGACGGACTGGGGCACGACCCCCACCTTTTCCGCGAGCTGTTCCTGTGTCAGACCGGCTTTGAGACGGAGCTGTCTGATCTTTTTTCCGAGTTCCATATGCAAAACCTCCTTCAGGTTTGTTTTTCGGCCGTGGTTTCATGATAATGGACGAAAGCCGCGAAAGCAATAACCTGTCCGGCGAGTGGTCCCGCCCGTTGGTGGAGTCGGCCGTCACAGAGTCAGTAAAAAGTGCGGAATCCCCGAAAAAAGAGCAAAAACAGCCGATCCGGACCGGAGAATTCAGCAGACCGATTGACTTTTTCAGGCCGTCATGCTATACATGACTTAAATCCCCGGTATGACAATTCCATATAGTGAAGGAGGTAGCATCCCATGACAGGTATTCCCCTGATTATTGCCTTCATCGTCGCGATCGTGCTGATGATACTGCTGATCTCCAAGCTGAAGGTCCATCCCTTCCTTGCAATCATGGTGGTCTCTCTGGCGCTCGCCCTCGTTGCCGGAATTGCGCTTAAGGACATTCCGGGCATCATCGGGGCCGGTTTCTCCGGGACATTCACGTCCATCGGCATCGTCATCATCCTCGGCGCCTTCATCGGCACCGTGCTGGAGAAGACGGGTGCCGCGCTGAAGCTGGCGGATATGGTGATCCGTCTGGTCGGTGAAAAGAACCCCCAGCTGGCGATCGAGCTCATGGGCTGGGTCGTTTCCATCCCCGTCTTCTGCGACAGCGGTTTCGTCATCCTGAACCCGATCCGCAAGGCGCTGGTCAAACGCACCGGCGTTTCATCGGTGGCAATGACGGTCTGCCTTTCCTGCGGCCTGTACATCGCCCACGTGTTCATCCCGCCGACCCCCGGCCCCATTCTGGCAGCCCAGACCCTCGGCGCGGGCGAAAACCTGCTGCTGGTCATCGGCATCGGCGTTCTGTGCTCCATCTTCCCGCTGATCGCAGGCCTGATCTTCGCAAAGTTCATCGGCAAAAAGATCAAGAGCTCCGACGAGACCGGCAGCGACGGCGAAGTCGTCAAGACCTATGAGGAACTCAAGGCTGAATACGGCAAGCTCCCCGGCGGTCTGAACGCTCTGGCGCCCCTGGTCGTCCCGATCCTGCTGATGGCGCTCTCTTCCATTTCCTCCATGGCAGGCTGGACCGGCCCCGTCGCCGATCTCCTGACCTTCCTCGGTACTCCGGTGATGGCTCTGTCCGTCGGTACCGTTCTGGCGATCGTGCAGCTGTTCACCGCCGGGAAGCAGAAGGATTTCTACAATCTGACCAATGACACCCTCAAAACGGTCGGACCGATCCTGTTCGTGACCGCAGCCGGCGGTGTTCTGGGCAAGGTGATCTCTTCCTCCGATATGGTCGAATTCATCAAGTCCCACGCTGACGCACTGCAGGCCATCGGCATCTTCTTCCCCTTCCTGCTCGCAGCCATCCTGAAGACCGCGCAGGGCTCCTCCACCGTTGCCATCACGACAAGTGCCGGCATCGTGGCTCCGATGCTCAGCGTGCTTGGGTTCACTACGCCCATAGAGATCGCCCTGGTAGTCATGGCGATCGGCGCGGGCGCCATGACCGTCTCCCACGCGAACGACAGCTACTTCTGGGTCGTGACCAACTTCGGCGGAATGAAGCCTGAGGAAGGCTATAAGACCCAGACCATGATGACGCTGATCATCGGCATCGCCGCCATGGTGGAGATCTTCATCCTCAGTCTCATCTTCTGACCGTCACTCTGACGGCATCTCCTGCGCGCCGTGTCGCCCGGCACGGCGCGCTTTTTCCGACTCAAGGAGTAAATCATGAACCAGCAATTACGTCTTCACGCCGATCGGATCGTAAGGGAAGCCATTGCCGCGGTCCAGCCGGACGCCGCAGTCCAGCGGGCTCTCAGTGAGATGACATTCTCCGGCCGCGTTCTTCTGGTCGCTGCCGGCAAAGCTGCCTGGCAGATGGCCAAAGCCGCATCCGACTGTCTTGGGAACAGGATCGAAAACGGCGTGGTCGTCACCAAATACGATCATGTCATGGGTCCCATCGCGAACTTTGCCTGCTTTGAAGCGGGCCATCCCGTCCCGGATGAGAACTCTTTCCGCGGAACTCAGGCTGCGCTGGACCTTGTGGCCGATCTTACGGAGAAGGACACGGTGCTCTTCCTGCTTTCCGGCGGAGGCAGCGCCCTGTTCGAAAAGCCCCTGATCCCCGCGGAGGAGCTTCAGGACATCACCGGCCAGCTGCTGGCCTGCGGTGCGGACATCGTGGAGATCAACACCATCCGCAAACGCCTGTCCCAGGTGAAGGGCGGACGTTTCGCTCAGCTGTGCTGGCCCGGCAAAGTCGAAGCGGTCGTGCTTTCGGATATCCTCGGAGATCCGCTGGACATGATCGCCTCCGGTCCCGCATGCCCCGATTCCTCCACAGCGGAGGATGCATTCCGGATCCGGGACAAATATCAGCTGAAAATGTCCGCCGAGGCGGAACGCCTTCTCGGCATCGAAACACCCAAATCCCTGGACAACGTGCATACCCAGATCAACGGCAGCGTCCGCGAGCTGTGTTCAGCTGCGGCAAAGACCTGCCTAGAGCTCGGTTACGAGCCTGTCCTCCTCACGGATCAGCTGTGCTGTCAGGCAAGGGAAGCCGGAAGCTTCCTTGCTTCCATCCTGAAGACCCATGCTTCCGACGGCAAAGCTCTTGCGTTCATTGCCGGCGGTGAGACGGTGGTCAAACTCACGGGCCACGGCCTCGGCGGCAGGAACCAGGAGATCGCCCTGTCGGCGGCTGCCGGGATCGCCGGGATGGATCACGCCGCAGTCTTCTCCGTCGGCAGCGACGGAACGGACGGTCCCACCGACGCAGCCGGCGGGTACGCGGACGGCGATACCTGCCGGGAACTGCTTGCTCAGGGCCTGAAGATCGACGACGTGCTTCAGGACAACGACGCCTACCACGCCCTGCAGAAATGCGGCGGCCTGATCATGACCGGCCCGACCGGCACAAACGTCAACGACGTCGCGGTCGCCCTGCTCGGATAAAACCGGGACATAATCAAATCTCCTCCTATATCGGGAGGAGATTTTTTGTGCGGTGAGACCGCCGTTATTTTGAGATGTAGTAATCGACCGGCCGGAGATAGTATCCCTCCGTCGAGGGATCCAGGATCTTCAGATTCGGATTCGGATACTCTCCGCGGTGCAGATCGTACTGTTCATAGAAACCGCTCTCGGCCCTGTAGACCTCGTTCGTATCCGGATCATAGAGCCTGTCGTATCCGAGCGTCGCATCGCTGTTTTTCTGAGACAGGATATCGTAGCTCGTCTGCCTGCTGCTCCAGGCGGCGTTATAGGAGTCATAGGCCGCCTGCATGCTCCTGCCGGCCGCCAGGATCGCGTCTGTCTCGTTCGCCGTGTTCTGCTGGGTCTGCCTCACGTAGCTGTCCGTAAGATCGAAAGAAGCCAGACAGCGCAGCAGGACCGGTTCCAGTTCGGAGAATTCGCCGTCCGGCGCCGTGATGCCCATCATGTCGTAGACGCAGTAGAAACCGAGATCCAGTCCGTTTTCGATGTAGGTCATCTTGTTGGACACTTCACCGCCGACCAGGCCCTGGCAGGCTGTTCCGGAATCCGCCGTGAAGGTGATGCGCAGAATGGAATTGTCCATGCACGTAGGCGTGACGGGCGCGCTGCTCGCGTACCGCTCGAGCACCCGGACCTGATTCAGATCCGGATAGATATAGGCATAGCCGTTGATCTGGTAGATAAGGCTGATGAATGCCTGATAATTCTCGTAAAAGCAGGCTGTCGTCGCGGGGTTCAGCACGGGCACGTTTGCCTGCGTCAGATATCCGTAGGGGTCCGCCGCGAAGCTGGTGATCCCCGCCATCGAAGCGAGCCTCGCGTAGTAATCTTTTTCCGCCTGGCTCTTATTGAAGTACTCCATCTTGCAGTAGAAGAAGATCTTCCGTTCCGGCACCTCGGGATCATACAGGTATACTCCGAAATCGCTGAACTGCTTGTGCGTCATGACGATCCAGTTCTCAGGGACCTCCATGGAAAAGACGTCGTTCGAGACCTTTACCGTATTCAGGGTCAGCCTCTCGGCAGGTTTGACCGTATATTCCCCGTATCCCGCCGCCTTCGGGCCCGGATCCGCAGGCGCCGCTGTCGGAATTGCGTCCGCGGGCAGTGCCGTCGGTTCACCGGGAGGCACGGTGCCTCCCGAATAGGCGTCCGCGCCGTTCTGATAGTAGGTGACGATCTCTTCCAGGCTGGTGAACACGGCGTCGTTGTCCTCTTCCGTTTTCTTTGCCGTGAAGATGACGAAGGAATCTCCGATCGTTCCGCAGATCCTGCGCATGATGATCGTGACGCCTTTATCGGGCAGTTCGTATTCAAATTCCATCTGCCACAGCTGTCTTCCGCCGATGGTCACGGCTTTCGCTTTGCCGGCCCGGATCAGGTCCTGCCCGTAATCCTTCCGCATCTCCGGTAGGAAGCGGGTGTTGAGATACTCTTCCGCATCCAGGGAGACCCCCTGATTGCGGGAAACGAGCACATAGGGAATGACTCCCGGATCGCCCGTCCTCATGCCCAGATACAGGCCGTCGCCTTCCTCCCAGAGCTGACTCATCGGGAAACTGACGAGTGTGGAAAAATCGTCCTCCTTGCAGGAGACGATCCCGTACGCGTCCTGTCCGATCCACAGGACGTCATATCCGAACCTTCTCAGGAAATCACCGGAATCCGGCTCCCGGATCACGTCAGGCTCACCGGGCTCCGTCTGTCCGCCGGTAGGATCCGCAGGTCTGCCTGTCACAACGGATTCCCGATACCCGCCCAGGTCTTCCAGGACGGAGCATGCGGTACACGAGAATAGGAGCATGAGAACGACCGGAAGCCAGAGCAGTCTGAAACGCGTTTTCATAGAAAAAGCCTCCCATGGGATGATCAGTCCGGCTCTGCACATACAGAACCGAATATATCATAGCATGGAAGGCCGCAGCGGGGCTGTTTGTTTTTTGATAGGTCAGCTGAATTTCTGCAGGGAACGGACTGCCTCCACCCTCGAAGCCGCATGGGACTTCTTCAGGATGTTGGAGACGTGGAAGCGGACTGTGTTTCTGGAGATGCCGATCCTCGCCGAGATCTCGTCGTCGGTCAGTCCTTCGGAGAGCAGGTTCAGGATCTCGGCCTCTCTTGCGGTGAGGCCGTGCTTCTCGGCGTACAGGGCGATCCTCTTCTGCTCGCTGATCGGACCGGCAGCCGCCTTCGGCTGCCTTTTCTGTCTGATCACGACGAGGACGATCAGGGGGATCATCAGGAACGCCATCACAAGGATCTGGATCAGGTTCGGGAGCGGGAACTTCATCAGGAACAGCGTCATGATGGCTTCCGTGATCCTGGAGATCAGGAGCCCGAGAGGCGCGACGTACAGTCTGTTCCGATCGGAAGAAGCGATATCGGTAAACGAGATCACGTAATAGACCGTAAGGCAGCCCCGAAAGAGATAACTGAAAGCCAGCGCCGCCGTATTGTTCATTCCTTCCCCTATCAGGGCGAAAGCGATCAGAGGGTACAGCAGGCTCGCAGCAGCCAGGATCTCACCCATCCACCGCCTGTAGTCCATGACGGCGCCCGTGACGATCAGGCCGACCGCATAGAAGGCCCGGATCAGGTTCCAGTCGATGTTCTCCGCCTGGGGAAGGGAATAATAGAGGCCGCTTCCAGTCACGCTGATGATCATCATCACGACGACAATCGCCGCCGGCAGCCGGATGGACGTTTCAAGCCGATCCTCATCCGATACGGTTCCGTCACCGGAAAGAAAGGATCCGCCCCGGTACACGAGAACGATCACCGCGGCAGCCAGAAGAAGATAGATGAATGATACCCCTTTGGAAGCGAGGAATCTCCCATCACCGAACAGCGACAGGACATACGTCCCCACACTTCCGAAGGCATAGGCGGCGCCGTACGTGACCGCGGAATGATCCGCAGGCACGTGCGCGGCGAACAGGGTGAGATAGAATCCGAAATAAACGCCTATGAGCACATGGAAAACGCAGCCCGCACCGATGATCAG
>JAEEJN010000007.1 GCA_016281935.1 Bacillota bacterium
CGGAAAAAGCGGAATGCTCATCAATGCAAGGACAGAAACGGCTTCGCGACGGCCTACGTTCAGTCCCTCCTGGGAGAGCCGCAGATGCCTTCTGCCCGCGTCTGCCTACTATGAGTGGGAACACATCCCGCAGGCTGACGGGCGGAAGAAAACAGGAAGGAAATTCCGGATAGCTCCTTCCGGAGAACAGTTGACATGGCTGTGCGGACTGTACCGAATGGAAGAAGACATCCCCAAGTTCGTCATTCTTACCCGGCCTCCCTGGGAGGGGATCTCTTTCATCCACGACCGGATGCCGCTTATTCTGCCCGGAGACGTGGCGGATGAGTGGATCGATCCGTCTGTGAGGGCGGAGGAACTGCTTTCCCACGCATTGGATATAATGGATTTCACAGCTGTATAGTCAGCAGGCAGCAAAAGACAGAAAAATGCGGAGAATCCCGCGGCATCCGCATCCGAAACATACGCCCGGTGCCGCTCCGGACAGTGGTAAATGGATCATGAAGAAGATCGTCGCTCTGATAGGCGCAGGCCAGATGGCCTCCGCACTCACGTTCCCCCTGATTGAAAACGGACATGAAGTCCGTCTGATCGGCAGCCCGCTGGATGACGGGATCATCGACAGGCTTAGGGAAGACCGTTATCATGTGAATCTGAGGAGAACTCTCCATGAGGGCATCTCATATTACAAAAACGACCGTATGCGTGAAGCAATCGAGGGAGCAGACCTCATCGTGTGCGGCGTTTCGAGTTTCGGTGTCGAGTGGTTTGCCGATGAGGTGCTTCCGATTCTCGACGAGGACGTGCCTGTGATCTCGGTCACAAAAGGAATGCTCGACCATGAAGACGGATCCATGCAAACTTATCCGGAATACTGGAAGAGCAGGGTGCCGGAAGACAGCGCGCTCCGTTTCTACGCCATCGGCGGGCCGTGCACCGCAAGAGACCTTGCGGATCATGACCCTTCGTTCGTAGGTTTCTGCGGTCCTGACTTTTCAACTCTGGAATGGATACGGAGCGTGTTTTCGACTCCGTACTATATCATTTCACTGACTCTCGACACGGTAGGACTGGAATGTGCTGTGGCGCTCAAGAACGGATATGCTCTCGGCACCGCAATGGCGATCGGCATCAAGGAAAGACTCGGAGACGATGGGATCGACCATAACAATATGAAATCCGCGCTCTTCCAGCAGAGCGTCCGAGAGATGATGGATCTTCTGGCTCTCGTGGGCGGGGGAGCGGAAAACATCATGTTTGCTGCAGGAGACCTGGACGTCACGATTTCAGCCGGCCGAAGCCGTACTGTCGGACTGCTTCTCGGAAAAGGCCTTGCGATCGAGGAGATCCTGGAACAGCTCAAAGGCCAGACCCTTGAGGCTGTCGTCATTGCCACGAGGACCGCGCGCGCGGTCAAAGCACTCGCAAAGAGAGGGATCGTCAGGGAAGAGGATTATCCTCTGCTGATGCACGTCAACGCGCTTCTGAACGAAGGTGCGGAACTCGACATCCCCTGGAAGCAGTTTGAGCAGAGAATAGGATGAACAGGGAAACGTATATCGGGATGGATCTCGGGACCGGCAGCATCAAAACGGTACTGTTTGACAGAAACGGAATAGAGATCGCATCCGCCTCAGCCGAGTATCCGGTTTATCAGCCCAGAAACGGCTGGTCGGAGCAGGATCCTGAAGACTGGTTCGATGCGGCTGTTTGCACGGTACGCTCCGTCATGGAGAGTTCCGGCGCCTCGGCTTCTGACGTAAAGGGCATAGGTTTGTCCGGACAGATGATGGGCATCGTGCTGCTCGACGGGGAAGGAAGGCCGATGCGGCGTGCGATCCTCTGGAACGACGGACGTACGACACAGGCATGTGAGGATCTTCGGAGAGAACTGGGAGACGATCTGTTCCTCCGCCGCACGCTTACGCCGGTGAGGCCGGGACTGTCTGCGGCGAAGATCCGCTGGGTTATGGATCATGAGCCTGGCGTTTTTCGTAAAACGGCTCACATACTGCTTCCCAAGGACTATCTCCGGTTCCGGCTCACTGGAGAATATGCGACTGAAGTCTCGGATGCTTCTGCTACTCAGCTGCTGGATATACCGAAAAGGAACTGGTCGGATGAGATTCTGGAAGCCATGGGGCTCCGCCGGTCCCTGCTCGGAACTGTAGCGGAATCACATGAGATCACGGGATGCGTGCTTCCGGATATCGCGAAGATTCTGGGGATCGCTCCGGGCTGTCCTGTTGCCGGCGGAGCAAGTGACAATGCAGCTGCCGCCGTCGGGGTCGGAGCCGTTGATGAAGGATCGGCGATCACGACGATAGGGACCAGCGGGACCGTATTCGCATACAGTCCAGAACCGGTCACGGATACTACTCGGTCTGTCTATACCTTCTGCATGCCTGTGCCAGACGCCTGGCACTTCATGGGCAGCGTCAACGCCTGCGGGGGCTCCCTTAAGTGGTGGAGGAACAATTTTTATCCCGAAGATAGAGATTATGCCCGGATCGATGCGGACGCTGAATCCTCTGTTCCCGGAGCGAACCGCCTCATCTTTCTGCCTTATCTGAACGGTGAGCAGTCTCCGCACTTTGACCTTGCGTGCAGAGGATGCTTTATCGGACTGTCTTCTTTCCATTCGAAAGCGGATATGAGCCGCGCGGTTCTGGAAGGTGCGACTTATGCGCTGAGAGATATCCTTTCCAGCATCCGCGGATGCGGAATCCATCCTGTATCTGTCCGTATGTGCGGGGGAGGATCAAAGAGCCTGTTCTGGCGGCAGCTTCTGAGCGATGTCTACAATCTTCCCGTCGAGCTCCCGGATATGGACTCATCCAACAGTGCTGCTCTTGGAGCCGCGATCCTTGCCATGACGGGGACGGGTGCCTATGGAAGTGTGCGGGAAGCGTGCGGGAACATCGTGAATATGAGAGATGAGCATTATGATCCCGATCCTGAAAGAACGGCAGTATATGATCGGGTCTATGAAGTGTTCGATTCGCTGTATCCTAAGCTGAAAGAAAGCTTTAGGGAGATACAGGAGCTTAAAATGCAGTAAGGAAAACAGAAAAGAACGATCCGTAACGGACCGTTCTTTTTGTATGATCGGAATCAGCGGCGTCGGCGGGAACTGCTCCTGCGGACCCGTCTGGATGCGGATCCTCCTCGTGTCGACATTTCTTCCTGAGCGGCTGATTCTTTTTCTTCCTTTCTGGAACGTACGGCTCTGCTCAGAACAATACAGATGAGAGCGATCAGGACGACCAGAATCAGACCGATGAGGACGAGCCAGAACCAGACTCTTGAAGAAGAAGGAGTCGGGACGAGATCCTGAGGGTCAGTTGTGGGATTGGGTTTCAAATCGTCCTTGTTCACGACAGTAGGCGCTTTTGTGGCTTCGTCGGTTTTTTTGCCTGTGGGAGCAGGCGTTTCCTGTACGGGAGATTCGACCGTGTTGGATGCTATGAGCGTGCCTTCTCCGAGAAGACGGTCGCCGTAGAACAGCTGGTATGTGCCGACACTGTCGCCTGCATAGACCGGCGCTTCCAGATCCTTGTAGGAAGGAACGACAGTGAAATAAGAGGCGGGGTCGTTCTTCATAGCTTCGATCTCGTCCGGGAGTCCCGTCAGATAGAAATCTTCTCCGAGCAGATGAGCGTTCAGTGTCTGTCCTTCCGCAGCACCGGCGACTTCTATGCCGCGCTGGGGGAGGAGGGGAAGATAAAGCGCCGCATTCATCTGATCGAAGTGTGTGAATCCGTATTCAAGAAGGACCCGGCAGGCTTTGAAACGGGCAGAGGTGTTGGCACCGTACAGAATGACCGCGATGTATTCTTCATCGGTATTGTCATCTCGTGCCGAGGAAACAAGCGTGCACTTGGCCTTCGACGTATACCCGGTCTTGATGCCCGTTGCCCTCGCGTAGGACTCACCGTCATCGCTCGTTCCGCCCAGAAGCAGTTTGTTGTGATTGCTCCAGGTGCGGGCACTGTGTTTGTTCGTAGCGGGACATGTATAGGTTGGCGTTTTGACGATCTTGCGGAAAGTCTCGTTCTTCATGGCGGCGACCGCAAGGATCGCCTGATCTCTGGCTGTCGTAAGGTGAGTCGGATCGTTGAGGCCATGGGGATTGTTGTAATGGGTATTGGTCATCCCCAATTCGGCAGCTTTTTCGTTCATCATGCCGATGAAAGTATCGATGTCACCCGCGATGTATTCACCCAGGATGATGCCGATCTCATTGCCGGATGCCAGCATGAGTCCGTATAAAAGATCTTTGAAACGGAAATGTTCTCCGATCGTCACTCCGATATTGGACGCCCCGTCTTCCAGACGGTAGTTTTTCTCAATCGTGATCGTCGCGTCCATCGCTGTGGGGACCCTGTCCAGATACTCCAGAACGAGCAGACAGGTCATGATCTTCGTGATGCTTGCCGGGAAATACTGCTGATCCGCATTGTATTCGTACAGCACTTCACCGGTACGGGCATCCACCAGCATGGCGGCGCCCACGTTGAGCTTGTTTTCGTTGATCGTGCCGTCTTCGTTCAGCACACCCGTCAGTTCGGCCGTGGGATCGGGCGGGGTCGCGAATGCGTTCAGGGGAACGACTGCAAGAAGAAGCGCCAGTACGGCGCAGATGATACGATTCTTCATGGAACCTCCGGATTGGGATCTGACTCTTCACGGAAATATGAGATTATTGTATCATTTCATTAAGAATCTGTAAAGCAAAGCGCCGTTTTGGAAAAGAAACACTTTTCAGATTCGTAAAAATGTGGCAAAATAAAAACAATAAGATAAGGGGGAAGATCATGCCTCGCAGAATACTCGTAGTTGATGACGAACCGCTGATCGTCAAAGGTCTCAAATACAGTCTGCAGCAGGACGGCTATGCCGTAGATACCGCAGATGAGGGCATCCGCGCTCTTTCCATGATCAGGGAAGGGGATTATGATCTCGTGCTTCTGGATCTCATGCTTCCGGGAATGGACGGACTGTCTATCTGCCAGCAGGTCAGGGAGTTCAGTGACGTGCCGATTATCATGGTTACGGCCAAAAGCGACGACATGGACAAGATCATGGGCCTCGAATACGGTGCGGACGACTATATCGCCAAGCCTTTCAATATCCTGGAGGTCAAAGCGCGTGTCAAGTCGGTCATGCGCCGTTCACGCAGTGTGCCTGCGCCCGAAGATACGGTGACGCTGAGTGCCGGTGCGATTCTTCTCAATACAGACAGCAGGACCGTGACTCTGAACGGGAAACCAGTGAATCTGACGGCGAAGGAATTCGATCTGCTCCGCTTGTTCATCACGAACCGCGGCAAGGTCTACAGCCGGGAACAGCTCCTGGACATCGTCTGGAAGAACGGCGGTCAGGGAGGCGATCTGCGTACGGTGGATGTCCATATCCGTCGTTTGCGTGAAAAGATCGAACAGAATCCCAGTCAGCCCGAGTACATCTTTACCAAGTGGGGAGTGGGTTATTATTTCGCGGAAGCCTAAACAGTTCTTCATCAGCATACGCTGGAAACTGCTTGCCTACAACCTGGTAGCGATCCTGGCCGCTTTCGCGGTTCTTCGCTTCCTGGTCGTCCGTGAGACCCGGAACAGCCTTCTTCAGGCGCAGATATCCGAATACCGCAGCAGTATCGAACAGTACGCGGTGGAAGCGGAGAGTGCTCTACGCAGTTCCGACGGCGAGACGCTGTACAGCCTTACCAGGACCTGGTCGGAAGCCCTGGGAGGAAGGATCCTTGTTTCCGATGCGGCGGGCGTCATTCAGGCGGACGCCTTTTCCCATTATAATGGGGTCAGGCTTGAACTGACGGATCTGAGTGAAGTCCTCATGGGCAACACGTCTTTCTCCTACAGTTATTACTGGCTCAAACTGGACACTCCCCGCGGGAATCTTTTCAATTCCCGCTGGCTTGAAAGTATCCGCAGCATTTTCGTGCAGGAGGACAAAACAAAACAGCTTGTCGTCTATATGGCGACCCCTGTCGTTTCCGGATCCTCTGTCGCAGGGGCTGTCGTTGCATCTGCATCCGTACAGCCGGTCATGGACCGGATCTCCGTCCTCGAATTCGAAATGACGCTTCTGACCCTAGCGGTCGGGGTGTTCATGCTCCTGTTCTCAATCCTCATTTCCAACTCTATCATCCGTCCTCTTGGCGATGTCCTGAGAGGGCTTCGCCGCATCGGCGGCGGGGACTTCGTTCACCGGATTCCTGTGCGCGGACATAGTGAATTCGCCCAGATCAGCTCTGAAATCAACGATATGACCGAAAAGCTGGAGGCACAGGACGAAGTCCGCAGAGAATTCATTTCCAATGCATCTCACGAACTCAAGACACCTCTTTCCACGATCAAGATTCTCGTGCAGTCCATGCTGACCGCTTCTGAACCGGATCCCGAGATGAACCGTGAGTTCATGCAGGACATCGATTCAGAGGTCGACAGGATGAGCGCTCTTGTGGGCGATCTTCTGGATCTCGTCAAGAATGAGAGTGCGCAGAGGATCGTGAATCCGGAACTGCTCGACTTTTCGGCAATCTGCAGAAGCGTACTGAACCGCCTTGCTCCCGCTGCCCAGCAGCGGCAGCAGGAACTGAAAGGCGATATCCCCGAAGGGCTCATGATGACCGGCGATGCATCCACTCTGGAGCGCATGGTCCTCAACGTGACGGACAATGCTCTTAAATATACTCCCGAACACGGACACGTGTCGATGAAACTCATCCGGAGAAGCCACCGGCTGATCCTGACCGTAGAGGATGACGGCATAGGCATCGGAGAAGAAGATCAGAAGCATATTTTCGACCGTTTCTACCGTGTGGACAAAGCCCGGTCCCGTCAGACCGGCGGTACGGGGCTCGGACTTGCAATCGTCAAGGAAATCGCTCAGACCCACGGCGGGACCGTCGCAGTGGAATCTGAACTGGGCCGCGGCACGCGTATGATCATCAGCCTGCCTGAGGCTGCGAACGAAGGGGAAGGAGGAGACGCATGAGAAAGATAAGAACAGTCTCTCTTCTTCTGGCCGCTCTCCTGTTTCTTTCAGGCTGCTCCTATGTCAGGGGAAAAATACAGGCAGAGGATCGGCTGAGCCTCCCGCAGGAAACACCTCAGGCCGAACTTGCTCCCGAAAAATCGGGACGTGGCAGTTCAGTCGTTTATCTGTATTATCAGGTGAAGGATCTGATGGCGATAGCGGCCGAGAGCCGTGTGCTCAATGATGTGTCGGAGGATGAACTGCTTTCAGCCGTCGTTCGTGAACTTCTGAAAGGACCCAAGGATCCGGAATTGTCGACGTGGTTTCCGGTGGATACGACGCTTGCCGAGCTGTCCCAGACCCGCGATATCGTGTATGTGACACTGTCTGAGGAATTCCTGAACGCACCGCCCGAAGCGCCTGTCAACTGGGAAGATGATCCGGAATGGACTGCCTACGTCCTTCAGAGAAGGCGCCTCGCTCTGGACTGTCTTGTGGATACTGTGACCCAGCTGGGCGGGATATCACGCACACAGATACTCGTTCGTACGGAGGGGGGAAGAGGTGTCAGGCTGACGCTTCACGATCTGGGCCTTGAAGGAGAAGATCCCACTCAGCCTCTGCCGCCGCTGACAAGAGAAGATACGCTCATATTCACGCCTGAAATGGCAGCGGAAGAGCTTTTGTCTGCGTTTGCTCGCAAAGAATGGGGACAGGTTGCGTCTTGGACCGCAAAAAAAGATCCCATCTATGGAGAGAATGAGGATGCAGGGATGCTGGCTTTGACGCTTTCTTCCATGAATCCGTCTCTACTGACCTATGAGATCCTCGATTCCGGGATCATATCCGGTGATACAGCGGTCGTGACGGTGAAACTTGAGGAAGCAGGGGAGACCGGCATGAGCACGGTCTATGATTCCGTTCCTTTGCGGTTCGTTCTGGACGGAAGTCTTTGGAAGATTGCTCCAATAAGCCTGGAGCAGCTGGTGACCAATGCGCAGTGACCGAACGATACGGGCCCTGACGGCTCTGATGATGTGCCTGCTTCTTTCGGGCTGCTCGACGATTCATCCGAACGCACCCGTTCCGACGCTCATTCCCGGAGAACCGATACGAAGCAGTTCAGGGGAGTCCATGCGTGCCTTTACGAGAGCGGTCGGGATGTATTATCCGCAGGAAGAAGGACTGTCTCTGCAGAGAAGGACCGCGGAGATTGTCTGCGAAGAAGGCATGTGGCTTCCCGAAGTGCTGGTCCGGAGCCTTCTGGAACCCGTGGACGACCCCAAACTCATCACTCCTTTCGGGGATGGGGCAGAACTGAAGTATATTTCTTCGTGCAGCGAGATGCTGATCGTCGAGATCGATTATGCTGACAGTCTTGATTCAAAGATCCTACATGCGTCTGCGCTTGCGCTCGCCCGTACGCTGATTCAGGAAACAGGAGCTGAAAGCGTTCTGCTTCTGAAAAACGGGGCGCGCGTGAGACTCAAAGGTACGGTTGCGAACCCGATCAGTGCTTTAGTCTGTGAAGACGAATCTGCCTGGGAAGGCGAAAAGGTGTTCCTGGAAAAGGGATTTGTTCCGGATGAGTTCGCTGACAGCTTTGTGATGAGGGAAGAGAAGAGGATACTCTATTATCCTGACGTCAGCGGAAGCTTCATCCTTTGCAGAGAAACGGAAGACTGGACCGGACGGATGACGCGGCGGGACATGGAGATGCTCCTGAATGAAAAGACGGATCCGGATCTGGAGAGTCTCGCGGATCGGTTCGGACTGAGCCTCGACGGCTTTTCAAGAGAAAGCCTGGGAGACGGGAAGGAAGGATTGTACGTTTCTTTGCGTGCATCCGATCCGTCCGCTCTGGACGGAGACGATCTGCGCCTGATCCGGGGGATCCTGTTCCTGAACATGCGGATAAACGACCGGACTCTGTCTGCTCTCTCCCTGGAGATCGACGGGGAGCCCGTAAGAGAGGCGCTTGGGGAGGATGACATCTGGTATGAAGGTCAGGAGATCCGGGCTCAGTTCGGGGAGGAGATTACACTGTATTTCCTGGACAGAGACGGACAGGACCTCATACCCGTCAGCCGGACGGTCTCTTTTTCGGACAGTCTGTCACCGGAAGCCTGGATGAGAGAACTGCTGAAAGGCCCCGATCGGTTCGATCCCGAGGAAGCGCGCGGCGTTTTTCCGCCGGGGATCGGTCAGAAAGATCTTCTCCACGTCGAGACAGATGGTGTGAATGCTGTCGTAAACTTCTCATCTGCTCTGGAAAGTTTCTACCCGGTGGAAGATGAAACGATGGAAAGGATGATGGTCTATTCCATCGTGAATACGCTGACGGAAGACGCGTGGGTCAAACAGGTCCTGATCCATGTGGACGGCCGGCAGGTCGATAATCTCGGGGGCAGACTCTATCTGGGCACGCCCCTCATGCGAAATCCCGGACTGATCCGGATAACGGAGGAAAACCAATGAAACTGACGATCCTCGGGAACCGCGGCCCTCTGCCTTTGCCTGGAGAGGCCTGCTCTTCTTACCTTCTGGAACATGAAGGCCATGCCCTTCTGATCGATGCGGGCAGTGCGAGCCTGCCCCGTCTGCTCGAACATGTATCTCTCAAGGAACTGGATGCAGTCATCCTGTCTCATCTGCATTTCGATCACTGCAGCGACGCTCTCGTCATGCAGTATTCAACAAAAACCGCTCCGCTGCCTTTGTACTGTCCCTTTGAGCCTGCACCAGTCCTGGATGCACTGACGGGTTTCGGCGGTTTCGAAGCTCATGAAGCCGCTGAAGGAAAAACCGTTGCCATTGGGCCGTTTACCGTGACGTTCGGGCCTGCGAAGCACCCTGTTCCCTGTGTGTCCGTAAAGGTGGAAGCAGGAGGGCGCATATTTGCCTATACGGGTGATTCCAATGACTGCCCTGAACAGGTGGACTTCCTGCATGGTGCCGATCTGCTTCTTGCGGATGCGGGAATGACGGAGAGTGCCTGGACGGCGGCATCGCCTCACAGAACACCGAAAATGTGCGCGGAGCTTGCTGAGAAGTCCGGGGCAGGCTGCCTGGTTCTGAGCCACTTCGGCCCTGCGCAGGATCCCGGCTCATGTGCAAAGGAAGCGGCAGGCTCCGTGATTGTCAGCGGGGCAGAAGTGAACCGGGTATTCGAAGTCTGATCCGGAAAGAGCCGTTTGCATGTCTGCGTACGGACGGCCTATGAAAGGACGAACATGCTAGCTGAAGAATGCATGAAACGCATCGGTGCCGGTGATACCGGAAGTCTGTGGCTGTTTTCAGGCAGAGAAGAATACTTGAAGGACGCGACCCTGGAAAAACTGCGGGACGTCCTGATCGAGCCTGCCATGCGCGGACTCGACGACCAGCTGTGGGAAGGCGAGCGGTCACTGGATGAGATCCTGGCCGCCCTGGACACTCCGCCGTTTCTGTCCAGACGGCGTCTGATCGTCATCCGTGACGATCCTAGGATCATCGGGAAAGGATCCTCCGCTGACGATTTCAAGAAGATCGAAGCGCATCTTCATCCGGGAAACTGCCTCGTTTTCCTGTGCAGGACAGCTCCCGACGCATCGTCCGCCTGGTTCAAAGCCGTGAAAAAACTGGATGCTGCCGTCGATTTCCGTCCGCTCAAGGCGGCAGAAGCGCGCCCCTGGATCAGCCGGATGGCCAGAGAAGCCGGAGGGAGCATCCCGTCCCAGGCCGCCGAGTATCTTTTCGATTACGTAGGAGGCAGCCTGACCTCCGTCAAAAGCGAAATGGAGAAGCTCTGTGCGCTGTGCGGAAACCGTCCGATCACCAGAAGCGATATCGAAGCTCTGTGTATCCCTTCGGCTGACTTCAGGGTGTTCACGATGCTGGACGCACTCATGAGTGGACAGAAACAGAGGGCGATGTCTTTGTACAGGCAGGCTCTTGAAACGGATGAGAGTCCGGCCGGACTTCTGGCATTGCTGTCCGGTCAGCTTCGAGTGGCCCGTTATGCACTGGAGGCGGGAAGAAAAGGCATGTCTTCCGAGGAACTTGCAGCCGTACTGGACGTGAAGCCTTTTGTGGCTGAAAAAGCCCCAAGAATCTGGAGAAATACGCCCGTTTCAGTACTCGTATCTCTGCAGGAAGCCTGTGCTCAGGCCGACAGAGATTTCAAACAGGGGATACGCAGCGACAGAGATGCGCTGGAAACGGTGATATTCAGGCTCCTGGAACGCTGAAAGCCGACTTTTATGCGCTGAATCGGTGCTGTGTTATGTACCTTTGGCACAATTCATGCTATAATGATTTCAAAGTATCGGATTAGGCTCAAGCAGCCTGTGGTTTTGATTTCGAACGGAGGATCCGTGATGAAGAACAGATGGATCGGATGGATGCTAGTCCTGGGCATGCTTCTGTGTGCCCTTGTTCCCGTGATCGCTCTGGCGGATGCTGACGAGGTCACCCTGACGCTCGAACGAGTATCTCCCTCGTCCATGTCCGGTGCAGGTAACGTGACGGTTGCCCTCACCATCAAACTGAATATCAATGCCTCGGACTCCATGGAAAACGTGTCCGTCTCCAAAGGTGGCACTACCCTTACGGGCCTCAGCAACGTAAAACCCGGTTACAGCCCTACTTTTTCCGTAATCGTTCCTTTGTCTGAGGAAGAACTGGGAACGCCGGTAACGCTCACCGTTTCGTGGACACAGGGGGGGACCTCCTACAGCAAAAACCTGAAATCCTTTACTGTCAGCAAAGCAGAAGCAAAGACCAGCGTCGTCTTTACGAGGAGCGCCGACCCCACGTCTCTTAAATCCGGAGAAAAGACGACGCTGAAATACCGCGTCGTCAATACAGGCAACGTACCGGTCAGCGACCTGAAGATCACGGATGGGTCACTGGGCACTGTAGGTACGAAGGACAGCCTGAATGCAGGTTCGACATGGGAATTCAATGTGGAGAAGGCTGTCACGGAATCCTTTACATCGACACCCACACTGAGCTATACAGCAGCAGGTGAAACCAAATCCGAGACCCTGTCGGCCCTTTCGATCAATCTTGCATCCGCTAACCTGAAGGCTGCTCTGTCTTCTACGGCGCTGGAGGTCGAAGCGGGCACGACCGTCACGCTGACCTGCAGTGTCAAAAATACCGGTTCTCTTGATTTCCAGTCTCTGACGGTCAAGGATGATACGCTCGGCCAGGTCTTCAGCGGACCGCGTCTGCAGGTGGGAGCTTCCACATCGTTCACGAAGAAGGTGACGATAGAGAAGGAAAGCACCTATACCTTTGCCATCACCGCCAAAGATGAAAACGGCGAGAATCATACATACAAGAGCAATACCGTAAAGATCGCGATCAAAGGCGTAGAACCGGTTCAGACTGTTCCCGGGACGGAACCCGTGCGATTCGATGCGAGAATCGATAACAGCCGGATGGATACGGATCAGGAAGTCGATCTGCACTTCACGATCGAAAACCGGACCCAGGAAGCATTGACTTCCGTGACAATCGAAGATGATCTGGGCGAAACACTCGTCACGATCCCGAGTCTCCCTTCCGGCACCACGGAACAGGATATCCCGTATCCCGTTAGCCGCGAACGCAATGTGACTTTCCATCTGTATGGCACGGATGCTGCGGGAAAGGTCCAGCAGTATTCGGTCGGCCCGCTTGAGATCCGGTTCCCGGTCGTGGAAACGCCTGCTCCGACTTCCCAACCGACGCCGGAATCCGTTCCGACCGTTACGCCGGCCGTTACTCTGTCTCCGACACCTACACCTGTTCCCCAGGCGACCCTTCCCGCAAAGCGGGGAGGCATAGACAGCAAATGGGTGCTTTACGGTGCGATGGGCCTTCTCGGACTGGCATTCCTGATCATTTTGATCTCTCTCATCGTGGTCGCCGTTCGCGCAGCCCGTGAGAACCGTGCCAGGAGAGACCGCCTGAACCGTGACGCCAGCCGCAGAGTCGACAGGCACGCCGATCCCGGTAAGCCCATGCACAGGAACAGGAGGCGCTGATGTCTTTTCAGGGCTTCAGCGAGGAGACGATACGTTTCTTCCTCGATCTGCGGTTCCATAACGAAAAATCCTGGTTCGATGCGCATAAGGACGTTTACCTGGAGCATGTGAAAGCTCCCGCGGAGGCTCTGGCGGATGCGCTTCTTCCACTGATGGAGGAGCTGGATCCGAGGCTCGATCTTCGGACGAGACGTGTGGTCTCTCGGATCTACCGGGACGCACGGATCGCGAGAGGCATACCTTACAGGGATCATATGTGGCTGTCCTACAAGCCCATGGGAAAGTCCAACAGTCAGGCTTTCACCTATTACGTATGGCTGACGCCTGAGGAATGGGGATATGGAGCAGGACTGTATGCCTATGATCCGGATGTCGTAGGGAGTTTCAGAGAAAGGCTTGTCCTTCACGGAGAAGATTTTCTGGAGACGCTGACCCGTCCGGGGATGGAACGCTTCGAAGCATACGGACGCGGTACCCGCAGGAATCCGAATTCGGATTTGCCAGAGGCGATAGCCGCATGGTATAATAAAAAAGATTTCGGCTTTGATCATACCCAGCCCATTGGTCCCGAAGTCTTTTCCGCTGAGATGGCGGAAGAGATCCGGGACGGTTTTCTGACGCTGTACCCGGCGTACTGCTTCATAACCGGGTTGGATATGCCCCAATAGACACATTATTTTAGGAGGACCCCTGTATGGACACCATCCAAAAGACGATCAATGCCATCCGCATCCTTTCTGCCGAACAGGTACAGAAGGCCAATTCCGGACATCCCGGTCTGCCCATGGGTGCAGCCCCCGCGGCTTATACCCTTTATGCTCAGGCGATGAACTATAATCCTGCCGATCCCGACTGGGACAACAGGGACCGTTTCATCCTCTCCGCCGGTCATGGCTCTGCTCTGATCTACTCCCTGCTGCATCTTTTCGGATTCGGCCTCACGATCGAAGATCTGAAGGGCTTCCGTCAGCTGGGCAGCCTGACTCCCGGACATCCTGAGTATCGTCATACCAAAGGCGTTGAGACCTCTACGGGTCCCCTGGGACAGGGCGTTGCCAACGCCGTCGGCTTTGCCATGGCTGAGAAACATCTCGCTGCGAAGTTCAACCGTGAAGGCTATCCCGTAGTCGACCATTACACCTATGCCATCTGCGGCGACGGCTGCATGATGGAAGGCATCGCTTCCGAAGCCTGCTCTCTTGCCGGAACTCTGGGACTGGGCAAGCTCATCCTGCTGTATGACAGCAACAACATCACGATCGAAGGCAACACCACCGGCGCGTTCCGTGAAGACGTGGCAGCCCGTTTCCGTGCCTATGGATGGCAGGTCATCGAAGTGGCGGACGGCAACGATCAGGTCGCTATCGCTTCCGCAATCAACGTCGCCAAAGCCGACAAGGATCGTCCTTCTCTCATCAAGATCAAGTCCATCATCGGCTACGGCTGCGAAGCCAAGCAGGGCACTGCGGGCGTCCACGGCGAGCCTCTCGGAGTCGACAACCTGAAGGCTACGAAGA
>JAEEJN010000029.1 GCA_016281935.1 Bacillota bacterium
AGGGAGTGCCGCGACTACGGCGAGGAGGAGTTCGCCGAGGCCGCCCACATGATGGACGAGGCAGACCCGAAGCAGGAGCTGATCTTCGGCGACAGGTACATCGTCAACCGCAACAGGGGCGCTCTGGTGCGCTATGATGACATCCTGTGGATCCATCTCGTGCAGACCTACATGAACGGCGTATATCTGGGCAAGTTGGTCGGTATCCATACCCGGAACCGGAACTATTACAAGCTGGCACCGAAGAGGAAGGACTCAGAGGAGGAGCTCCGGGAGATCCAGGACCGGATCCTCGAAAAGAGACCGGACATCCTCATCGGTTACACGAAGGAGAACCAGAAGGAATATGATTCCCTGACCAGGTCCTGATCGTTCATGTTCTGCTGATCCCGGAACGGGGATGCCCCTTCAGACTGAAAGAGCATCAGGGGGGCGCAATGCCTGCGGGATGAGGAAACACAGGGAAACAGACAAACGGAAAGCCGTCATTCGGGACGGCTTTTTTTGTGGAACGATAAGGATCCGCCGGCAGATGGAAGAATGAGATTGCGGCGTATTGAGGTTAAAAATATGGACAAAAAATGGCAATATGAATCTAAAAACGAACTATATTTGATGATGCAATGCTAAATGTTCGGAATTGAAATCGGGCGGACTTCTGAAATGATGCTCAATGAAAAACGCAAAAGAATAGATTGAGAGCAAAGAAACATGCACAATACATCATCATGTGCGTATAACGGATGAACGAAGATTTGAACGTCCGGGAACCCGGAAGGGCAGGGGCTGATTACCTAACGTTCGTGTAATGCATAAAGTTTACCATTATAATGAAATAGTCAGCTAATTAGCTGACGAGCACATTGAAAACGATTTGCCATGTGTCTCGGAGCATGGCGAACAAAAAAAGGAAGGTAATGCAACATGACTAAGAAATTGGCTCTTGTTCTCGCCGTCCTGATGGTTCTGGGCCTGTGCCTCACTGCTTGCCAGTCTACTCCGGCGACCAGTGATGAGACCAAGGCCCCCGCTGCTGCTACCGAAGCCCCCAAGGCTGACGAACCCAAAGGCGACGAACCCGCCGGTGAACCTGAAAACACCACCGGTGACGACAACTTCAATCCCTCCGGCTGGCCGATTGTGAAGGAAAAGGAATCCATCCATGTCCTGTGCAGTCGTTCCACCTACGCTCCCGAAGACCTGAACGAGCTGTACATCCTGCAGCAGGCTGAAGCCATCACCAACGTTCATGTCGATTTCGAGAGCTACACCGGAACCACCTACACCGAGAAGCTGAACATCATCCTGGCTTCCGGCTCCTATCCTGATGTTATCTCCGACGGCATGAACGCTCTGCGTCAGGCTCAGTACGGCATGCAGCAGCACATCCTCATCGACCAGAACGAGCTCATCGACACCTACATGACCGAGCTGCAGCGTCTGTTCGACGAGAAGCCCGCCCTGCGCGCCTACTCCACCTCCGCTGACGGCTGCATGTATGCTCTGCCCGAACTGAATGAAGGCGGCTGGATGCAGAACGGCAACAACATCATCATCAACCAGAGCTGGATGGACGATCTCGGCCTCGAGATGCCCACCGATCTGAATGAGTTCAAAGATGTCCTGAAGGCGTTCAAAGAGAACGACTGCAACGGCAACGGCGATGCCAACGACGAAGTTCCGCTGTACACCCTGCTGAACCTGGTCGGCTACAACTCCGCCAACACCGGTCTGCAGCATTTCATCGGCGCTTTCGGCGTCAATGTGACCACCAACTACTATGATGCTGATGAGAACGGCAAAGTGTTCTTCACCGGCACCACCGAAGAGTACAAGAACGCCGTGAAGTGGCTGCGTGAGCTGGCTGCTGAAGGCCTCCTGTCCACCCTCGGCTTCTCCTCTGACTGGGATACCTTCCTGGCTGCTTTCAACCAGGAGCCCTTCGTCTACGGCTGCTTCGGCATCTGGGAGATCGGCGACGGCTTCACTTCCCCCAACGGCCCCATCGAGTATGAGTTCCTTGCTCCTCTGAAGGGCCTGAACGGCGAAGATCCTGTCTTCGGCATCAACCAGTATCCCGGCTACAACCCCAGCAAATGGGCCATCACCATCGACTGCAAGAAGCCCTATCTGCTTGCCCGCTATGGTGACTACTATTACCAGAAAGACGTTTCTCTGACCTGCATCGAAGGCGCTATCGACGGCCCGAACCCCCGTCTGGTGCCCTGCACCGTCTGCAACAACGGCCGCGCTCTGATGGTTAACACCGACGTGCCCGAAGGCCAGACGATCCTGCAGTTCCGCGATCAGAACTTCGCCGCATGGTTCCCCTGGGGCGTGACCCGCGCTTACTATGACGAGCGTCTGCATCTGCATTTCACCGACCGTAAGGTCCAGCACATCGATAACGATCTGAAGCCCTACGCTGACACCTCTGCCGTTCCCGGCACCCTGATGTTCACCGTGGAAGAAGCTGAACTGGTCAACCAGATCCAGTCCGACATCCGTGACTACTGCAACCGCCGCGGTGTTGAGTGGGTCTCCGGCCAGGGCGATATCGACGCTGACTGGGATTCCTACATTGCCGAACTCAAGGCGATGCGCGTTGATGAGTACATCAATGCTGTCCAGGCTGCTTACGATCGCTTCCAGCAGACGATGGCCAAGTACAACTAAGATCATCTGAATCTTAGGAAGACACAGCAAAACCAGTAGAATCGTATGATTCACTCTCCGAGAACTCGGGGCGCCCTTGCGGCGCCCCGTTTTATTTCCGAAACGAAAAGACAGACTGCGGACCGGCATGACCCGCAGTCTGTTTTTGCTTTTCGGGGAACGGATGAGGGGGAGAAGGAGGAGCGGCCGTGCGCAGGGGCGGGATTTTGCCGTTTCCGCGGCCGTCCTGTCGGCAAAAGTTCTCCTTCTCCGGGGTCCCGGAAGGCAGGAGTCCGGGGGCGCCGTACGGAATAGAACGTCGATATGGAACGAATACACCGCGGGATGCCCCGCGGAAGAAGGAGAAGATCATGAGCAGGTACATCTGCAATCCGGTCAGCATGAACGCAGCCAATCTCATCGACACGTCCTCGGCTTCGGCCGGCTTCGGTTTCGGCGCGCGCCTGGATGTCCCTCACAGGGGATTCGGGGATCCCGCGGTCGTGCGCTTCAAGGGAAGGTATTACGTTTTCGGCTCCATGCGGGGCTTCTGGTGGTCCGATGATCTGGTCACCTGGTATCCGGGCCTCTCGGGGGACCTGGGCGTCATGCCGGGAGCGGCGGGCGACGGCCGCGTCGTAGGCGAGTGGCTCGTGCACAGCGCTTCGTCCCGGGATCATTCCTGGTTCACCCGTACGAAGGATCCCATGAGCGGGAAGTTCGAAAAGTTCTCGGATCCCGGCTTCGGGTTCTGGGATCCCGCCCTGTTCACGGACGACGACGGCCGGGTCTATCTCTACTGGGGCTGCCATAACGTCACCCCGATCTGGGGCATCGAGATGGATCACGAAACGCTCATGCCTGTCGGCGAACGGCAGGTTCTCATCTCCATGGATCCCGAGCACCACGGCTTCGAGAGGAACGGATGGAACAACGATCCCTCCGTGGGCTTCCTCCGCGTGGGCGAGACCGACGCGCCGGGGCTGGACTACTCCGCACCCTGGATCGAAGGCTCCTACATGATCAAGCACGACGGGAAGTACTATCTGCAGTACGCCGCACCCGCGACCGAACTGCAGGTCTATTCCGACGGCTACTACGTATCGGACAAACCGCTGGGCCCGTTCACCTACGCGGACAACAGCCCGTTTTCCACCGTGCGCGGGGGATACTATCAGGGCGCCGGCCACGGCTCGACCTTCGAGGACGAGTATGGCAACTGGTGGCACGCCTCCTCCATGATCGGCTGCGCGCCGTTCTCTCCCCGCCGCATGGGCCTGTTCCCGGTCGGCTTCGACGCGGACGGCGTCATGTACTGCGACCAGAAGTACGCGGACTGGCCCCATACGGTGCCGGAAGGCCCCGCGGATCCCGACTCCACCTTCGCGGGCTGGATGCTTCTTTCCTGGAACTGTCCCGCCAGGGCTTCCAGCGAGATGGAGGGCCACGGCACGAAGTATCTGACAGACGAGAACAGCCGAACCTGCTTTGTCGCATCCCGCCGCAGGGCGGGCGAGTGGGTCGAGCTCGATCTGGGCAGCGTCGACGACGTGCGCGCGGTCCAGCTCGATTTCTGCGACTGGGAACGCACCGAGCTCCTCGGCATCCCGTTCCATCACTTCTCCATGCTGCCCGAGAAGGAGCGCTTCATCCGTCACCGCTGGCTCCTGGAAGGCTCCGCCGACGGAAAGGACTGGGCGGTCCTGTGCGACAAGCGGGAGACGGACACGAACATCCCCAACGACTTAGTTGTGTTCGAGGAGGGGAAGCGGGTCCGCTGGCTGCGCCTGACCTGCACGGAGATGCCCTTCTTCAACGTGTTCGCCATGACCGGCCTGCGCGTGTTCGGACACAGGGACGGGGAAGCCCCCGCTCAGGCGGAGAACGTTGAGATCTGCAGAGATGAAAAGGACGGATGCACGGTCTGCCTGAAGTGGGACGAGTCCGCGGGAGCGGACGGATACAACGTCCTCTGGGGCATCGCGCCTGACAAGCTCTACCATTCGACCCTGGTCTACGGCGGCACGGAACTCGTCATGCACTGCCTGAACGACAGCGTGCCCTACTTCTTCCGGGTGGACGCCTTCAACGGGAGCGGCATCACGGAAGGGGAGACGAAAGCCGCGGAATGACATAAGCGGAAACTGGACAATGCCGGCCTTCGGGCCGCCATCTGATTTGCGCATCATGGAAAACAGAATGGACACACCGGTTGACGTGTGTTGTGACGATCCCGGATTTGTCGTCGATACGGATATGCTCGGGATGAACGACGAAGGCGCTGCGAACGGCACCTGTCACAGGAGAAGGAACAGATGATCAGGCTGATCGAACTCAACGAAGACAACTGGACCGGATACGCCGCCCTGTCCGTGGATGAGAGCCAGAAACGCTTCCTCGCGGACAACACAGGCATCCTCGCGAGAGGTTACGTCTACAGGGACTGCCGGGCGAGGATCCTGGGCATCGAGGCGGACGGGACGCCTGCCGGCCTCGTCATGGTCAGGGATCTGGACGAGGATCCCGCGTGCTACGACCTACAGCAGTTCATGGTGGATGCCCGCTTCCAGGGAAGGGGATACGGCTCCGAAGCCCTCGCCTTGATCCTGGCCGAACTGGAAAAGGAACGCAGATACGGCTGCGTGGAGGTCTGCGTGAACAGAGCCGCGGCCGCGGCCCTGCGCGTGTACGAAAAAGCGGGGTTCGAGGATACCGGCTATACCGACCCGGATCTGCCGGACAGCCTCGTACTCGCGTACCGGTTCAGGGATGCGGAAGACGGGATCCGTACCGCAGAGGTCGAAGACCCGGACGAGAAACGCCGTATCGCCCGTGAGGTCCTGGAGTCGCTGACCGACTGGTTCGGAGTCGAGGAGTCCAGGGAAGCCTACATCGCCGGGAGCGCGGATCTCCCGTTCTTTGCCGCGTACGCGGGGGAGGAGACAGCCGGCTTCCTGTGCCTGAAGGAGACGGGGGAGGCCACGGCGGAGATCCACGTCATGGGGGTGAAGGCCGCCTGTCACAGACGGGGCGCGGGCAGGAGGCTGTTCGAACTGGCGAAGGTGTACGCGAAACGCGCCGGATACCTGTTCCTACAGGTCAAGACCGTGCGCATGGGATGCTATGAGGAGTACGACGGCACCAACCGCTTCTACCGCTCCCTGGGCTTCAGGGAGTTCGAGGTCTTCCCGGAACTCTGGGACGAAGCCAATCCCTGTCAGATCTACGTGATGGCGCTCTGACCGCCCGTCCCTCTTTTTTTCCATGATGGAAAAGGCCGTGAGATCGGAAGATCTCACGGCTTTTTCACGCTGCCGGGAGGCCGGATGCGCCGTGCATTTCCGCACGATATTCTGCCGGCGGACCGTGTGAAGCCTCACACGACTGAAGTCACGAGAATGCGCCAGCGGATATTCAAAGACACAGCAAAACCAACCGAATCTTACGATTCACGCCCCGTTTTATGTCTCCTCAGGTCCGTACAGGCAGAAATCACGAAAACCCGGTCCGGCGCAGTGCCGGACCGGGCTTATCCCGTTCGTTCTTCTGTTTTCAGTTCCCTTTATTTCCGGGCTTCCGCCTGCAGCGATCCCGGCACCGTCTCCATGACCTCGATCGAGTTCCCGTCCGGGTCGTGGGTGAAGAAAAGCAGGGATCCGGAATTGCCCTTTTTCAGCGGGGTGTCGATGGGCAAGCCTTTCTTCTCCGCGTCCGCGTAGGCGGCGCGGATGTCCTCCGTTTCCAGGCAGATGTGGCAGTAGGCCACAGAGCTCCTGCTCAGCGGGACTTCTTCGGTCCCGCCGTCGAAGACCTCCAGGAAGGCGCCGCAGGGGAAGCGGAGATAGACGGTCGCGACGCTTCCGTCGTCCCTGTGCATCCGGAACGCCTCTTCGGCTTCGAACATCTCCTGATAGAAACGGACGGTCCGGAGCGCGTCCCGGGCGCGGACCGCCGTATGTCCAAATCGGCTGATCTTCATGGTTTTTCCTCCTTGTTCCCTTCGGGCGGGGATCTTTCTTTTCCTCCACTATACGCTGAAAACGCTCCTTTGTGAAGACTCCCGCGGCCTGAGACGCAAAAGGATACGAAAGACCGTATATGCGCTGAATATTTTATAATCGGATGGTCACACGCGGGAAAAGTATGATATAATAAAATCGGTATATGAGTACGGTATGAAACCGGCTCGTGACCACGGAACAAGATCAGAGGTTTCAAGACAGAGAATCGGAGGATGACCGCCATGCACACGCAGACGATCGCGATCTTCAATAGAGACGCGCAGGCCCGCAAGGCCTGCTGATCCCGAAGCCATGAAGAAAGTACTGATCCTGACTTCCGTAAGGACCGGTTTGGGCCACAAGGCTTCTTCCAACGCGATC
>JAEEJN010000030.1 GCA_016281935.1 Bacillota bacterium
GCAGATGATCGATTCCATCCGCCGCACAAAGCGCTGGCGGGAGCCAAGTCTGGAACGCTTCCTGCATGATTTTCTGGAGCAGATCGTTGTACGCGACTTGTCGATCATGGAACGCTACGAATACGAGCTGAATCAAATCGAAGATGAAGTTTTATCTTCCGACGGTCAGGTGAATCTGGCACGTGTCAATGAAATCCGCAGCGATATCCGCAGGCTTTTGGTGCACTATGAACAACTTATTGATATGACGCAGGAACTGGAGGAAAATGAAAACGGCTTCTTCAGTGAAGATAATTTGCGCTATTTTCACCTTTTCATGAATTATATCAACAGGCGGCACAGCACGGCGGCATCTCTCCGCGATTATACGATGCAGGTTCGGGATCTTCATAACACACAACTTGAAGTCCGTCAGAACAAGACTGTGACACTGCTTACCGTCATTACAACCATCTTTATGCCGCTGACGCTCATTGCGGGATGGTACGGCATGAATTTTCGATATATGCCTGAACTGGGATGGCGTTTTGGCTATCTGGCGGTTTTCGCATTAAGCGTTGCAGTAATCATTTACTGTCTGATCCTATTCAAAAAGAAGAAATGGTTGTAGGGTGTGAAGCCTCACACGACTGAAGTCGCATGCTTCCTGCTGCCGCTGACCGTCCGAATACGTTTTCCATGGACAAATCAAAGGCCTCGTGCTATATTCAGCACGGAAGAAAAACATACGGAACGCCCTGACCGCAGGCCCGCAGGGACCGTGAAAAAGGCGTGTATTCTAAGGAGGGTCTATTCATGGATACGAACCAGTTCGTAAAAAACGCGATCGATATCGCGAGCACCTACGGCGGAAAGATCATTCTGGCCATCGTGGTCCTGATCGTTGGCAGCCTGGTGATCAAGCTGCTGAACAAGGCTGCGCTCAAGGCTTTTGACAAGTCCAAGCTGGATGAAACCGTCAAAGTCGTAGCGAAAAAAGCCATCCGCATCCTTCTGTACATCATCCTGATCATCTGCGTGATCCAGATCCTTGGCGTCGACATGTCCAGCGTGATCGCGGTCCTCGCGTCCTGCGGACTTGCGGTCGGCTTGGCCCTGCAGGGGGCCCTGGGCAACCTCGCTGGCGGACTCATGATCCTGATCTTCAAACCCTTTAAGCTTGGCGACTATATCGAATCCACCGGTGCCGAAGGCGTCGTGCGTGATATCAGCATCTTCTACACCACCGTCGTGACTCTGGACAACAAGAAGATCTTCGTTCCCAACGGCGATCTGATGAACGCCAATATCACGAACTTCACCGCGGCTGATCAGCGCAGGATCGATCTTGACTTCAAGATCACCAACGATATCGATGCGGAGGCCGTCAAGGACGTCCTGCTCCGTGCCGCTACGGAAACGGAAGGTGTCCTGCAGGATCCCGCTCCGTTTGCCAGGCTGACCGCCGTGGACGACGACACCTACATCTTCACGGTCCGCGCCTGGTGCGACACGCCCCGGTACTGGAACGTGTACTTCGATCTGATCGAGAACTGCAGCAAGGATCTTCGCGACAACGGGATCGACGATCCCGAAGAGAGGATCGCCGTCCGTCTCGTCAGGGAAGACGAGGACTGATGCCTGCGGTACTTCCGGCCTTCGCTTGTCCGAAAAAAAACGCCGTCCCGGATCATTCCGGGACGGCGTTGCTTTATATTTACAGTTTTCTGGGATCGATGGAGATCTCTTCGTCCATGCGCAGTCCGTTGACGGGACCCGCGGTCCGAGTCGATCCGTTCGTCGGACAGCCGAAGAAGTCGTTCGGAGTGACGGGATCCTCTTCCAGAGCGGGGAGATCCGGGAAAGCGACGCGCGGCGTCGTATCCATCCGGCGGAAGGGGAAGGGGTTCGGGCCGGCGGCTGTGATCTTCATGGTGTAGCGGTCCGTATCCACCTGTACGTCGAAATCGCCCACACAGCCCTTCAGATCGAAACCATGGTATTTCTGCCACGCGAAAAGATCCAGGCATTCCGTGGGAGCGGGATACAGCACGCGGAGGTATCCGGAGGGCATCTTGACGAAGACGTTGCCTTCGGACCAGTTCTTCTCCGTGGGGAACTTGATCGCGGCTTCGCGGCAGTTGTAGAAAATGTTGTTGAAGATCCTGGCGTCTCTTGCCGTGCCGCCGCGGCCGGCCAGACGGAAGGCCACGGTCTTCTGGAAATAGCCGGCGCTGCGGCAGTTGCCGATCAGGTTGTGGGAGATGTACAGATCGTCCGTGCCCTCGCCGTAGATCGCGTAGCCGTTGACGATGGAGCCTTCTTCTCCCATGGCGTACCAGGAAGCGGATCCCTTCGTCCGTACGACCTGAGATTCGTCGAAACGGCCCTGGATGTTCCAGAAGATGTTGTTGTCGATCAGGTTGACGTGATCGCGGCTGCATTCGATGAAGATCGCTTCGCGCTGCTCGATGCCGTCCAGGAACAGGTTCTGGGTGATGCGCGTGTTCTGATTGCCGACGTCCAGCCAGAGATGGTCGGCGCGGAAGGTCTTGGTGAAGATGTTCCTGCGGATCAGGGAATCGACCGTGTTATGGAACTTCAGGCCGCCGGCTTCCCAGGACAGTTCCATCTTCTGCCAGCCGGTGCCTTCAATCAGGTTGTCTTCCACCAGCATCTGCACGGCATACAGTCCGGCAATGCCGCAGACGCCGCAGTTCAGGATCTTGCAGCGGCGGATGATCGAATATCCGAGAGTCAGATCCGGCCCGAATTTATGGTGCCAGCATTCTCCGCCGATATCGATGCCCGTGCAGTTGGACCAGTCGATTGTGCAGTCCTCGATGATCCAGTGATGTCCGCGGTGTGCGGAGATGGAGCCGCGCTGCGGGATGGGAGCCCCGGTCGCCGCATGAGCGCAGATCAGGCCTTTGACACGGATGTAGGACAGGAAGGATTCTTCCGGCGCGAAGCACTGTTCACGGGAAGTCAGTTCGATCAGATGGTCTTTGGGATCGCCGTCATCGGGCAGACGGAAGTGGACTTTCTGGCCGTTGGATTCCACCCAGTAGGAACCGGGGATCTGAGCCATCTCGCTGTACAGGGCGACCTGGGTCAGAGGCTTGCCGTCGACGAAGACCATGCCGCGGCGGTTCAGGTAGGTCGTCATGTCCGTCTTGTCGAATTCGATGAACAGCCTGTCGTGGATGATGTTGATGGCGCAGAAGGGATTGTATCCCTTGAAGTCTTCCGGATTCAGGCGCGTCTCCCATACGACGGGATTCTGGTCCGGAGCAGCCGTACGGAAACCGCGGAAAAGATTCCAGTCCGTGCTGGGTCTGAAATCCGTTGCCACGACGGAAGCCTTGATGACGGCGTCACCGTCTCCGAAGGCTTCATAGGAAATCATGCGTTCGGGACTCTCGCCGC
>JAEEJN010000008.1 GCA_016281935.1 Bacillota bacterium
AAAAAATTACGGGGAGAAAATAAATTAAATACCTGTCGCACGCGGGACACGCACGCGTATCGCGGACAGAGATCACGGAGGGAGAACCGTGACCAAAGAACAAAAATACGCTGCCGAGCTTCGCAGGCTCGGCATTTACGATCCGGCATTCGAGCCGACGATCCACGAGCTTTCGGTTCTGGAGCGTGAACAGTCCAGGACCAGGAAGGCGTGGAAACATGTGTCGGAAGCGAGCGAGCCGGACACCGTCGCAATGGACAAGCTGTACCAGGTCATTCTCCAGCAGGGGAAGATGATCCTCGCGCTTCGGGAGACACTTGGCCTCACGCCGAAGAGCCTGAAGCGGTTCAGAGCGGGATTCGGAGCGGCTGAGGAAGAAGCACCGGAAAAACCGAAGACGATGCTCGAGATCATTCAGCAGAGAAGGACTGCCGGATGACGGGATCACAGGAACCGAGGATCAGGATCGAGCCGAAGCGATACGGAACGCACGGTCGGGACGCAGCGGATCTGATGGAGGCATACTCAAATCCACTCGATCCATGGCAGAGACTGATTGTGGACTGCTGGCTCGGACTCGGTGAGGATGGAGAGTACAACGTGACCTCAGCAGGCCTGTCGGTGCCGAGGCAGAACGGGAAAAACGTCTGTCTGGAATCGCTGGAACTGTACTGCATGCTGATCAACGGAGAGCGGTTCCTGCACACGGCGCACCAGGTGAGGACAGCAAAGAAGTCCTTCAGGCGCCTGGAGGCGATCTTCTCAGATAAACGCTTCCCGGAGATCATGGCAGAGGTCAAAACAATCCGGTACACGAACGGAGAGGAAGGAATCGAGCTCAGAAACGGCGGATCCATCGAGTTTCTGGCGCGGTCGAGACAGGCTGCGCGAGGATTTGACGGGATCAGCCGTGTGATATTTGACGAGGCGCAGGAGCTGACAGATGACCAGCAGGAAGCGATCATCGCAACGCTGTCAGCGTCGAAAACGGGAACCAGACAGCTGATCTACTGCGGAACGCCTCCGTATCCGCGCTGCCCTGGCGAAGTGTTCCGGCGCCGCAGGAAGTCATGCGAGGAAGATCCGGGCCCACACGACGCATGGCATGAGTGGAGCGTGCCGGCAAAGAGCGTCGACCAGATCAAAGTCGGCGATATTTCCCTGTGGTACATGACAAACCCGGCGCTTGGCGTCAGGCTCACAGAAGAATTCACAAAAACAGAGCTGTCTGATATGTCTGTGGACGGCTTTGCGAGGGAACGGCTCGGATGGTGGTCGCCGATCCTGACGGAAGTCCAGGACAAAGCCATCGACGCAGCTGCATGGACGGCCTGCCGGTCGTCGGAAATGAAACCGGAAGGGAAAACAGCATACGGAGTCAAATTCACGCCGGACGGTGCGGAGGTCGCGCTGTGCGGCGCTGTCATTCCGAAGGATGGACCGGCGAGGATCTCGCTGATCAACCGGAAGCCGACAGGAAGAGGGATCCAGTGGCTCGCCGACTGGCTGAACGAGCGGAGCGGGAAAGCCTGCTGCGTGGTCATCGACGGAAGAAACGGCGTAGACGTGCTGGTGGAGAAGATCTCCGGCAGCTGGAGAGCAAAGGACTCCGTGATCAGGCCAAAAACGAAAGACGTGATCGCGTCAGTCGGCATGCTGACGGACGCACTGACGGAGAAGTCCATAACATGGTACGAAAAACAGGAAGATCTGAACGACTCAGCTCTGACATCAGTCAGGAGATCCATCGGAGGAGGCTGGGGGTTCGGAGGAGAGAACGCGGCACCGATCGAAGCGGCAGCGCTCGCACTTTGGGGCGCGAGGACGTCAAAGCGGGACCCGTCGAGAAAAATGAGGATAGGGTGAAATGATGCAGCTGACTACAAACATCGCGATGGCAAAAGGACTGCCGAAGGAGGAACAGAAAGAACTCGGAAGACTGATTGATATTTTCAACAAGCACCAGACGGCAAACGCTCTCAAGAGACGATACTACGAGGGACATATCAAGCTGTCAGAGGTCAATCTCGGGCTCGCACTGCCGAAAAACGTCACCGGGCTGGAAATCGGATGCGCATGGGGCGAAAAAGCGGTGGACGTGCTCGCGGCGAGGTCCATGTTCGACGGATATGTCGGAGCAAACGGGGAAGACGCCTCGCTGATGTCTCAGATCGCGACGCAGAACCGCATGATCGCGGAATACATGAAAGCCAGCAAGGAAGAGCTGAAATACGGATGCGTCTTCGGAACACTTTCCGCAGACAGATCCATGGCGATTGCGGGAGCAAAACAGGGATGCAGAATCCGGTTCCATACGCCGGAAAACGCGGCAGCTGAGTGGGACGGCGAAAAGGGCAGGATCGGATGCGGCTTCGCCATCATCGCACTATCCGAGGATCCGAACACAAACGAACGCCGGCCGTCGCTGATCCATTTCCACACAGAGACAGATCTCTGGATTATCCGCAGAGGAATGGATGACTTCGACTGGAGAGCGGAGCGACATCCGCACATCATGGGACGGCCACTGATGGAGCCTCTGGTCTGGAACGCGACTGCGGCGAAACCGTTCGGACGGTCAAGACTGAAAGAACCAGAGCGGAGACTGATGCAGGCATTCGTCCGCACCGTGTGCAACGCGACAATCGGGCTGGAATTCGCAACGAGCCCACAAAAATACCTGCTCGGCGTAACGGAGGACCAGTACGAGACGCTGGTCAACGAAAAGTTCCAGCAGTATGTCGGTGCGATCATCGCATCAACGACAAACCCGGAGACCGGTGAGAAGCCGAGCTTCGGACAGCTGCAGCAGGGCAATATCACACCGCATGTCGAGATGCTCAAAAAGCTCGCGGAGTCGATGGCAGCGGCGACACATATCCCGGTGACGGAATTCGGCGTCGTAACAGAGGCAAACCCGATGAGCTCAGACGCGATCCTCGCGCAGTCTCAGGAACTGGTCGCGCTCGCGGAACAGCTGAACTCCGGAAACGGTGACAGCCTGAGCATCATCGCGAAGATGGCGCAGGCCATCGCGCTGGACGTGCCGATGAGCGAGCTGACAGAGGACCAGGCAGCGGTGATGCCGCACTTCAAGAACCCGGCCATGCCTTCCGTGGCAGTCACGGCGGACGCTGCGGTCAAGATCGCGGCTGCGAGGCAGGGATTCGGCCAGACAGACGTTTTCCTGGAGATGATCGGATTCGACCAGGCGGACATCCGGAGAATCAAATCACAGGAGAGCAGAGCGAGAGGAGTCGCATTCCTGAGCGAACTGGAAGCGGAGGAAGAAACGGGTGAAACCGCATGACAGTCGGCTCAAAGGTCTGGGAACAGTATGTCAAAACACTCGCGGCAATTGATAACACCGCGGCGAAAAAGTTCGCGGCGTTTGTCCGCGGTTTAGACCTCGGAAAAGCCGACAGCCGAAAGAAGGCGATCGACTATGCGGTAGCGCTGGCAACAAAGTACAGCGAGACCGCAGCTGCTGCGGCCTGCGAAATGTACGACGCGATCGTCGCGGCAGCTGGAATGTATTTCCCGGCAGCGGAACCGGCAGTCCTGGCAGAGAACATCTACGGAGAAGTCGCGAAGACCGTGAACGGCATGATCAAGCAGAACGCATCTCCGGATTCGATGGGATCGGCAATCGGACGGCTGGTGAAGCGCACCGGCGTCGATACAACGATGAAGAACGCCATCAGAGACGGAGCAGAGTGGGCGTGGATCCCATCGGGAGACAGCTGCGCATTCTGCATCATGCTCGCATCAAACGGATGGCAGAGGGCGTCAGCGGAAGCCCTGAAGGGCGGACACGCGGAGCACATCCACTCGAACTGTGACTGCACCTACGCGATCCGGTTCAACGGGAAACCGAGTTATGCGTCCTATAATCCGGACAAATACCTGGACATGTACGAGGAAGCAGACGGGAGAACGTGGAAGGACAAAGTGAACTCCATGCGCCGGGAACAGTACGCTGAAAACAGCGAGGAGATCAACGAGCAGAAGAGAGCGGCATACGCAGAGCGGAAGGAACGGGAAGAATGAAAGCAGCGGTTTATACCGGGACGAGGAACCTGTATCCGGACATGGTGCCGGCAGTGAAGAGCCTGCTGATAAACTCAGACGTCGAGCGGGTGTACCTGCTGATCGAGGACGAGGAATTCCCGTACTACCTGCCGGAATGCGTGGAGACGATCGACGTCAGCAAACAGCAATACTTCCGACCGGACGGACCGAACATGAAATCGAGATTCACCTATATGGCGATGATGAGGGCCACGCTGTGCCATCTGTTTCCGGATCTGGACAGGATCCTGAGCCTGGACGTGGACACCATCGTGGAGGGGAACATTTCTGACGTCTGGTATCTGCCGATTGACGACTGCTACTTCGCTGCATCCATGGAGCCACTCAGGACGACGAAAACGTTCATGTACACGAACATCGGAGTGTGCCTCTACAACCTCGAGAAGCTCCGGGACGGGAAAGCGGACAGAGTCATACAGGAACTGAACAGGAACCCATACCGATGGCTGGAGCAGGATGTGATGAACAATCTCTGCCAGGGGGAGATCTACGACATGCCGAGCGAATACAACGCGAACAACTGGGTGCAGCCGTGCGCAATCCCGAGAATCATCCACTACGCCGCGATCCGGCAATGGAACCACCTGCCTCCGGTTCAGAAGTACAGGAACATCCCGTGGAGCGAGATCAGAGGCGGACTATGAAATATATCATCATGTGCGGCGGACAGTATGAAAAATGGGAAACTCCGCGGCAGCTGACACCATACGAAGGGGAACCAATCGTCCAGAGGACAATCCGCCTGCTGCGGGAGAACGGCGTGAGCGACATAGCGATCAGCTCACACAATCCCGTTTTTGAACAGTTCGGAGTGCCGGTCCTGAAACACGACAACAGCTTCGTGGCTTATAAAAACAACAGCACAACGGGAAGCTGGTGTGACGCGTTCTATCCGACTGACGAACCGGTGTGTTATTTGTTCGGAGACGTCGTCTTCTCACCGAAGGCGATCAGGACGATCGTCAGCACAGAGACGGACGATATTGCGTTCTTCGCATCGGCGCCTCCGTTCGCGCCTGATTATCCGAAACGATGGGCGGAACCGTTTGCGCTGAAGGTAAACGATACAGACCACCTGAAAGAAGCAATCCGGAAAACGAAAGAATACGACGAGCAGCAAAAGTTCAGGAGAAAGCCACTCGCGTGGGAACTGTGGCAGGTAATCACAGGATGCAAGCTGAACCGGATTGATTATAACAGCTATACAGCAATCAACGATTACACATGCGACATTGACGATCCGGAGGATGCGGACATATGAAGTACATGATTCACGCATGCCCGCAGCGGATGTGGTATGTGGAGGAGTTCCTGATCCCGTCAATGAAGGAACAGGGAATCAAAACAAGAGAGATCGAGGTGTGGTGTGACACGGACGAGAAGGGGAACCTCCTCAGCTGCATGGAGAGCTTCCTGGAATGCGGGGCAAGGAAGAAAAAACAGGGGAGCGGCACATGGCACCTGCAGGATGACATCCTGATCAGCAGGGGTTTTGCAAAGCGGACCAGGGAATACGATGCAGCAGGGGAAGAGATCGTCTGCGGATTCGCACACAGAACCTTCGGAAACTTCATGGAGAGTGGCAGACGGCCGGTGGTGTTCCTGTGGTACAGCTTCCCGTGCATCAGGATCCCGGACGAGATCGCAGGAGAGTGTGCCAGATGGTTTTTTGACAAGGCCATACGCAGGGAGCAGTGGAAGCAGAAGATCGAACAACGGAAGGGAGACGACTGGTTCTTCCGGAACTTTCTTCTGGAAAGCTACCCGGACATGAGGGTGCTGCAGCCAAAGCCGAACCTGGTGGAGCACGTCGACTGGCTGATCGGAGGAACGACCATAAACAAGCAGCGGTCACAGAAGCAGACAAGAGCGGAATATTTCCAGGACGCGGATCTGGTGGAAAAACTGGAAGAACAACTGAAAAACAGATGACAAAGACACGGGAGACCGTGCTTTATCATAAACCAAACGGCGGGGACAAGCGCCGGAAATTTACGCGAAAGCGGAGGAAAAGCAATGGACGAAGAAACTGTGAAGCAGGAAACCGAAACGACACCGGCGGCAGAGCCGGCACGCACGTTCACTCAGGCAGAGGTCGACGCCATCATCGGCGAGCGGCTGACGCGGGAGCGGGCGAAATTTGCGGACTATGAAGACCTGAAGAAATCTGTACAGGCGCTGGATCAGACGCGGGAAGAACTGAAAACCGCGCAGGAAGCGAAGGCGGAGCTGCAGAAACAGGTGGACAACCTGAACAGGGACATCGAAACAAAGAACGCACGGGAGAAAGTGTCTGCCGAGACCGGCGTTCCTGCAGCCATTCTGACGGGGACGACAGAAGAGGAATGCAAAAAACAGGCAGAAGCAATCATTAAATGGCGCGGATCACAACCGAACTATCCGGAAACCAGAGACGGCGGAGCAGTAACGGACTTCACCGGAGGGAAAACGAGGGACCAGTTCGCGGCGTGGTTCGAGGCCAACATGAACAACATGTAAAGGAGAATAAAAAATGGCTACTGGAGTAGAAATCAACAGAACGAACGTAACTCTGCCGGCTGACGTCAGCAGAGAAATCATGCAGAAGGTAAAAGAAGACAGCGCGATTATGCGTCTCTCGACTCAGATCGAACTGCCAGGAAGAGGAACCACCATTCCCGTGATCCTCGGCGATCCGACGGCTCAGTGGGTAGCAGAGACCGGTACCAAGCCCGTGTCCAATCCGAGCGTCGGGACCAAGCTCATGAGCGCCTACAAGATGGCTGTCATTGAGATCTTCAGCAAGGAATTCACCCGCGACATGAAGGCGCTGTACGACGCCCTGATCGCTCGTCTCCCGGCCGCGCTGGCCAAGCTGTTCGACTACACCGTGCTCGGCGGCACGGACAAACCCGGCGCAAACTTCGACAACTTCGCATCCTGCACCGCGTGCAGCCTGATCCCGAGCTCCGACGCTTCCACCTATGACGGACTGGTAGCGGCGGACACCGAGATCGCAACGCACGGCGGCATCCTGAACGGATTCGGCCTCGGCGCTCAGGCGAGAGGCATCCTGCTCTCCGCAACGGACAGCACCGGACGTCCTCTGTTCGTCAACAGTGTTGCTGAAGGAGCGATCCCGCGGATCCTCGGCGTGCCGACGGTATTCAACCGCGGCCTCTACGTAGCAGGCACAGCTGTCGCCGGCAGCGATCCTGGTGATCCGGCTGTTGTCGGCGTCGCGGGCGACTGGACCAAGGCCATGTATGGCATGGTCGAAGGCGTCAATATCTCCTTCAACGACAAGGGCGTCGTCACTGTCGGCAGCGGCAGCGACGCAGTTCAGGTCAACCTGTGGCAGCAGAACATGATCGGCGTCCTGGCAGAGGTCGAGATCGGCTTCCGTGCTGACACCGACTGCTTTGCCCTGCTGACCGGCGCAATCCCGACGACCTGATGAAGGTCCCGATGATTCATGCGCTGACCGGAAGCCTCATGTACGTTGAGGAGTCAAAAGTGAATCAATACAAAGCGGCGGGCCACAAGCCCGCCGCCGAGGCGCATCCGGAGGCAAAACAGGAAACACCGGCAGAAAAGCCGAAGAGAACGAGGAAGAAAACAGCGACACAGAAATGAGGGGCTGATTATGGCATATGCGACAACCGGAGACGTCCAGAACCGCATGATGCGTGAAATGGACACGGAGGAACTGCATCTCTGTGCGTCGCTGCTGGAAGACGCAGCAGTCATCATTGACACCTATGCGCCGAAGGCGGCAGAAGACAGAAAACTCGTCGTATCCTGCCGCATGGTCATGCGGGTGCTCGGAGATGGAGCGGACAGCGGCATACCGATGGGAGCAACACAGGGAAGCCAGTCCGCGCTCGGGTATTCCCAGAGCTGGACGTTCAGCGGCGGAGCGAACGGAGAAATGTATCTTTCCAAAATTGAGAAGCAGATGCTCGGGATCAATGCAGGGAAAAAGATCGGATCCTACAGCCCGGTGCTGCAGCTCGTCCCGGAGGGATGTTTCGAGGATATGCCATGATGAAGGGAATCACCGTAATCCTCTACGAGAGGACACCGACAGGAGAGTCGGACGCGTTCAACAGAGAGACCTGGACAGAGAAAGCGGTACCGGTGCAGAATGTGCTGGTGTCGCCAATCACGCAGGCCGGAGCGGAACTGCTCGAAACACTGAACCTGAAGGGAAGAAAAGCTGATTACATGCTCGGGATCCCAAAGGGAGACACGCACGAGTGGGAAGGCTGCAGAGTGGCATTCTTCGGACGGGACTGGCAGGTCATCGGGAAACCGACGGAAGGAATCGAGCATCTGATTCCGGGCGCGTGGAACCGGAAAGTCGAGGTCGAGGCGATTGAGTGACGTCAAAATCGAACTCAACTATGCCGGAGTCGGCGAGCTGCTGAAGTCGAAGGAGGTCGAGATGTTCATCAAAGAGGAAGCGGACAGAAGAGCTGCAGGCCTCGGAGAGGGATACGCGACCGACGTCTTTCAGGCGGGGACCCGTGTGATCGCATCGATCTTCACGGAGACCGCGGAAGCGGCGAAAAACGAAATGGAGACCAATGCAATGCTTAAGGCGGTGAGCGGATGATCGAAACCATCATCATGGAAGCGCTTGAGAGCGCGACAAACGCGCCGGCCTATATGGAAGTCCCGGAACAAGCTCCGAAGGAATTTATCACAGTGGAGCGGACCGGAGGCGGGCAGAGAGGCTACCAGATGCGGACGGCGACAGTCGCGGTCAGAGCATACGGGGAAAGCCTGTACAAGGCGGCGCTGCTGAATGAGAAGATACTGAACGCCATGAGGGAGATCCAGTATCAGGAAGACAGCATCTGTACATGTGAGCTGAATTCCAGCTACAACTATACAGATCCGACGACCAAGCGGTACCGATACCAGTCGGTATTCGACCTGGTTTATTTTGCATAAGGGGGAAAAACAAAAATGGGCAACACAAAGGCCAACGTAAGCGCCGGAAAACCGGCAGTGGCCGGAGCTATCTATGTGGGAGCCACGACAGAAACGGCACCGACTGATGCGACCACTTCGCTCGGCGGCGGATTTACCTGCCTCGGATACTGCAGCGAAGACGGGCTGACCAACACACTGTCGATTGACGCCGATACCATTAAGGCGTGGGGCGGCGACATCGTGTTGACTCTTGAGGACGGCAGCAACGACACCTTCCAGGTGACGCTGATCGAGTCCATGAACGTGAACGTCCTGAAGGAAGTCTTCGGCAGCGGCAACGTGACAGGAATGACACTCTCCGGCGGGATCTCCGTGGCGGTCAGTGTGGAAGAGCACGCTGCACGCATGTGGGTGGTAGACATGGTCCTGAAGGGCGGCGTTCTGAAGAGGATCGTCATTCCGAGCGGCACGATCACGGCGATCGGAGAGATCAGCTACAAAGACGACGATCTGATCGGCTACCAGATCACCATCACAGCGCAGAGCGACAACAACGGAAAGTATCACTACGAGTACCTGAAAGACGCAACGTCGAGCGGGTCCTGATATGGAGGTTAATACATGACACATATCTCGCTGTCCTGCGGGTTTGAAGCGGAAGTCGACGAGACTGCCGTCAACGACATGGAGTTCCTGGATGCGCTGAACCAAATGCAGAACGGAGACGCGACAGGCCTCTCAACTGTATGCGACATTCTGCTGCAGAAAGAGGATAAGAAGCGCCTGTACGACGCATGCAGAAACGAGAAGGGACGGGCGACGGTCGACGCCGTCGGAGCGCAGCTCACGGAGCTGCTGGGCCAGCTGGTTTCTAAAAAAAAATAATCCAGCTGAGTCTGCTCCAACAGGACCGTGACAGTCTGATCTGCGACATGGCGGAATATTATCATGTGACCGATTTAGAAGGGCTGCCGGTGAAGACTCTGGCAGCCCTTGTGTCCGGTTTACCGCCATATGCAAGAGTGAAGCAGAAATACTCCGGGGCGACGATCCCGGATACAATCGCAATGCTCGCACTGCTGATCGACAGCGTGAACAATATCGCTTGGATGCTGTCGGAGGATGGTGCAAAAGGAAGAAACCACCCGGAGTCCGTCTACGAGAAGCTGACGGAGCCAGAGAAGGAAAAAGAAATCGTGTCCTATATGAGTGGGCAGGATTTTGAAAATGCCAGAAACGAGATCCTCAGAAGAGGAGGATATATATGACAGAAATTGCGAAAGCGTATGTTCAGATTGTACCGACCACACAGGGAATCGGATCCGATCTGAAAAAAGCGCTCGCGCCGGAGGCTTCCACTGCAGGAAACGAAGCAGGTAAAAGCTGGACCTCGGGATTCTCAAAAGCAGCTGCAGGAGCGGTCGGAGCTGTGACGGCGGTCACAGCGGCCACAGCAGCAATGGGAACCGCAGTCGTGAAGAGCGCGAGCGAGACAGCAGCATATGGCGACAATATAGACAAGATGTCGCAAAAGATGGGCCTCACAGCAGAGGCTTATCAGGAATGGGACGCGGTGATGCAGCATTCCGGGACCAGCATGGAGACCATGAAGAGCTCCATGAAGACACTGGCCACGGCAGCGGAGAACGGAAACAAGGCATTCGCAGAGCTGGGAATCACGGAAGCAGACCTCGCGAGCATGAACCAGCAGGATCTGTTCGAGGCAACCATCGCGGGACTGCAGAACGTCACGGATGACACTCAGAGGACCTACCTCGCCGGCCAGCTGCTCGGAAGAGGAGCTACGGAACTCGGCGCACTGCTGAATACATCTGCAGAAGAAACACAGGCCATGAGGGACCGCGTGCATGAGCTCGGCGGAGTCATGAGCAACGAAGCCGTGAAGGCTGCAGCACACTATCAGGACTCGCTGCAGGACATGCAGACGGCGTTCCAGGGAATTTCCCGCGGACTTACATCAGAATTCCTGCCCGGAATCACCACCGCGATGGACGGACTCGCAGAGCTGTTCACCGGGAATGGAGAGACCGGGCTTGCACTCATATCTCAGGGTGTCGACAGTCTGCTCACGAGTTTGACGGAGCAGCTGCCGAAATTCATGGAAATCGGCGTCGGGATCCTGGACAGCCTGACAACTGCGCTGCTCGATAACCTCCCGAAACTGGCAGAATGCGCGATCCAGATCATCACGAGCCTCGCAACGAATCTGATCAACAATCTGCCGAAACTGCTGGAGGCGGGAATGGAGATCCTGCTGACGGTAGCGGATGGGATCATCGATGCGCTGCCGGAACTGATTCCGGCGGTCGTGGAGGTGATCCTGACCATTGTGGAGAAGCTGACGGAACCGGATACACTGATGGATCTGATCGATGCGGCGTTCCAGATCATCGGAGCCCTGGCAAAGGGATTGATCGACGCGCTGCCGAAGCTGATCGAAAAGGTGCCGACGATTATCGCAAACCTGATCAAGGCGATCGTGAGCTTCGGACCTCAGCTGGTGGAGAGTGGAGTGAAGCTGATGGCGGAACTGGCGCAGGGCATCGTAAACGGAGCGACGAACGTGCTCAAGGCCATCGGAAACCTGATGCAAAGACTCAGAGACGCGATCCACGAAAAGATCGAGGCGGCGAAACAGTGGGGTGCGGATCTGATCGGGAACTTTATCAGCGGCATCACATCAAGAGCGTCAGCGCTATGGAGCTCGGTGCGAAGCATCGGGCAGGGAATCAAAAACATGCTCGGATTCTCGGAACCGAAAGAAGGACCACTGTCAGACTTCCACACCTATGCTCCTGACATGATGAAACTGTTCGCGGAAGG
>JAEEJN010000031.1 GCA_016281935.1 Bacillota bacterium
CATATTATAGTTTGCGTTTTCCGAAAAATCCAGTCTTTTTCTCGACATGGACGCAAATTTGAAAGATTCTACAAATTTCCGGTCTTGCAGTCTTTTAGACCTGACATTATAATGATGTTCAAGAGGAGTGGAACCATGGATCTGAAACAGTATCGGCACTATCATTTCATCGGGATCGGCGGGATGAGCATGAGCGGCCTGGCCGAAATGCTGAATGCGCGCGGAGCGGAAGTCTCGGGCAGCGACCGTACGGACGGGCCCATGCTGGACAAGCTGCGTTCGGAAGGGATCCGCTGCTATGTGGGACATGAAGCGTCCCAGGTCCACGGCGCGGACGCGGTCGTCTACACGGCTGCCATTCCCAAAGACAACTGTGAACTGAGGGAAGCCGAACGCCTGGGCATCCCCCTGATCTACCGCGGAGATCTTCTCGGCGCCTGGATGCACGAATATCCCGTAAGCATCGGTGTCTGCGGGACCCACGGTAAGTCCACGTGCACCAGTATGTGTGCAACGATCCTTCTGGGTGCCGGGAAAGATCCCGGCGTCCACATCGGGACCGAACTGGACCTGATCGGAGGAACGACCCGGGTAGGCGAGGGATCCGTTTTCGTCGCGGAGTCCTGCGAGTACCAGGACAGTTTCCTGGACCTGTTCCCGACGGTCGCCGTGGTCCTGAACATCGAAGAAGATCATCTGGATTATTTCTCCGGCATCGACCAGATCAGGGATTCGTTCGTCCGATTCATCCGGATCTGCCCGGAAGACAGCGGACTGGCCGTTCTGAACGGGGACGATCCGCAGACGATGCGTGCCGGAAAGGAAGCAGGACGCAGATACGTCACGTTCGGACTGGGAGAAGTCTGTGATTACCGTGCGGATGAGATCGTCCTGGAAAACGGGAAATACTCCTATACACTGTTCAGAAAAGGCGAAAGGGTGACACGCGTTTCCCTGAGCGTTCCCGGAAGACATCATATCTACAACTCGCTGGCTGCCATTGCGGCCTGCGAAGCCTGCGGCGTACCCGCGGAAGAAGCAGCGGAACACGTGAAGGAGTATCACGGAGCTGCCAGACGATTCGATGACGGGGGATTCTGCGGAGGGGCAAGGATCGTCCACGATTATGCTCATCATCCCACGGAGATCCGTGCAACGCTGTCTGCAGCCAGGGACAATGCTCAGGGACAGGTCTGGTGCGTTTTCCAGCCTCATACCTACACGCGTACGAAGCAGCTGTTCGATTCTTTCGCCAAAGCGTTTTCCGATTCCGACCATCTTCTGCTCGCGGACATATATGCCGCCCGTGAACCGGATCCCGGCGACATCAGTTCCGCAATGCTGGCGGAAGCCGTGAAGAACCAGGGACACCCGGATTCCCGTTACGGCGGATCGATGGAGGCGATAGCGGACACGCTGAAAAAGGAAACGAAGCCCGGAGACCTGATCCTCATACTCGGAGCAGGCGATATTATTCGGATCCTCCCCATGCTCAACGGCGAAAAGAAAGCCTGATGGTCCCGGTTCCGGGAACGTCCGTTCAAAAACAGAAGCACGGCAAACGCCGTGCTTTTTGCTGACTTCGGATCTCCCGTTCATCTCTGCCAGAAAAACCGTTTCTTTTCGTAAGGCGCGGATTCCACGGACAGACATTCATAACCTGTGGCATTGACGGCTGCTTTCAGGCTTTCGGGATCGATGGTTTCTTCCGAAAGGAAGGAAGCTTCCTTATTTCGGCGGGATGCCGTGACCCGCTGCGCTCCGGGAACCGCTTTGCGGATCGTATCGCAGATATGTGCTTCGCACATGCCGCACATCATGCCGTCGATCCTGAGTGTGGTCTTGATCATCCTGTATTCCTCTCTTTCTTCTGTACGCAGACAGATGCAAACGGGTCTTTGGTTTGGAGTTAGATTAAACTAACACCGGCATTATTATAGCCTGCAGAGAGAAAAATCTCAAGAGTTTTCCGAAAAATCCGTACGATCCGTGAACAGCCGGGAATGGGCTCTTCGTTCATGTGAAGCAGCAGATCCCGGACCGGGATCATCCCATGCGGAACACCGGCGCTCGGATCGGAAACGCTTTTCCCCTTGCGGCTCCGAAAGGATTATTGTAAAATAAGTATGGGAATAAGGGTAAGGGGGAAACCTGCAATGAATCAGCATGGCTGCATTAAGATCTTATGTGGAAACGCGACCCCGGAATTGGCAGCAGAAATCGCAGGACACCTGGGACTGTCCCTGGCAGCCTGCAAAGTAGGCCGTTTCAGCGACGGAGAGATCAGCATCGATATCAGCGAATCCGTCCGCGGCTGCGACGTATATGTGGTACAGTCTCTTTGTCATCCAGTCAACGAAAACCTCATGGAACTCCTGGTGATCCTGGACGCCCTTCGCCGCGCCAGTGCGGAACGCGTCACTGTGGTCATCCCCTATTTCGGCTATGCGAGGCAGGACAGAAAGTCCAAGGCCCGCGAACCCATCACCGCGAAGCTCGTCGCCAATCTGATCACGACCGCCGGAGCGGACAGGGTCCTGACGATGGATCTTCATACGGCGCAGCTGCAGGGCTTCTTTGATATCCCCGTCGACAATCTGCAGGGCGGAGCGGTGCTATACAACTACTACAGCTATCTCGCGGACGAGGACGACGTATGCGTGGTCTGCCCGGATCTCGGATCCGTCACAAGGGCACGCAAGATCGCGGAACGTCTGAACGCTCCGATCGCCATCGTAGACAAGCGCCGCCCCCGCGCGAACGAGAGCGAGATCATGAATCTGATCGGTGAAGTGAACGGGAAGACCTGTCTTCTTATCGACGACCTTATCGATACCGCCGGAACGATCTGCCATGCGGCTCAGGCACTGAAGGACAGAGGCGCAAAGAAGGTCCTCGTCGGAGCGACCCACCCTGTGCTTTCCGGACCTGCCGTCGAGAATATCCGCAAGGCTCCGATCGATGAGATGGTCCTCCTGAATACGATCCCCATGCCTGAGAGCAAGATCCTTCCCAATATGCGGATCGTGTCCGTCGCGATGATATTTGCCGAAGCGATCGAGCGCATCTACCGGCAGCAGCCGCTCTCCTCGCTCTTTACGGACGCGCCGACCACGATCGAGCCTCTTGCCGTACAGGAGCGCATGCATAATCTGGGGACAGGCGTATGATCCTGATCGCCTGTCTGGGCAATCCGGGGGCCGCCTATCGCGGAACAAGGCACAACGCAGGTTTCTCGGTGGCCGAGAAGCTGTCCGAGCGCTGGGGCATCCGGATCGGTACGCGCGGTTTCTTCGGACTGTACGGTACCGCGGTCATAGGCGGGGAAAAGGTGTTCCTGCTGGAACCGCAGACTTATATGAATGATTCCGGCCGGAGCGTCGAAGCGCTTCGGCGGTATTACGGGATCCCGCTGGACAGGGTCTGTGTCGTTTATGATGACATCGACCTGGATGAAGGACGGCTGAGGATCCGGAAATCCGGAAGCGCAGGAACGCACAACGGGATGCGGTCCGTGGTGCGGGAACTGGGAAGCCAGGCATTCCCCCGGCTCCGCGTAGGCGTGGGACATCCTCCGCAGGGATGGGATCTTGTGGATTATGTCCTGGGACGGCCGACACCGGAAGGTCGGGAAAAGCTTGAATCCGCAGCCGAACGGGCTGTGGATGCATTGGAAGCGCTCGTCAGGGAAGACATCGACGCGGCCATGCGCATCGCGAATCAATAGCAACTCTGCGGGCATCCGCTTCTGATGCGGATGTCCTGCTTTTTCGATCAGAAAGACAGGTAATATGTCAAACAACAAAATCATAAGGGATCTGACCACGGGACCGGTGCCGAAGACACTGATCAATTTCGCCATGCCTCTTTTCCTGTCGGGCCTTCTTCAGATGGTCTACAATATGGTGGACATGGTCGTGGTCGGACGTTTCGTGGGAACGGAAGGCCTTTCCGCGGTAGCGATCGGCGGGGAAGTCCTTCAGCTGATCACTTTTGTGGCCATGGGTTTTTCCAACGCAGGTCAGATCCTGATCTCCCGTTTTGTGGGAGAAAACAGATATGACCGTGTCGGCAGGATGGTCGGGACCCTGTTCACGCTTCTTCTTTCCCTGGCCGTCGGCATCTCCGTCATTTTCCTGTTCACGTACAAGGGGATCCTCACCTGGCTGAATACTCCGGCCGAGATTTTCGAATACACCCGTCAGTATGCCCTGACCTGCATCATAGGCACGGTCTTCATCTACGGATACAATCTCGTCTCCGCGATCCTGCGAGGCATGGGGGATTCCAAACATCCCTTCATGTTCATCGCGATCGCGTCGATCCTGAATCTCATCCTCGATCTGATCCTCGTAGGTCCCCTGCACATGGGTCCTCTGGGAGCAGCGCTCGCCACGGTCATAGGCCAGGCATCCAGCTTCCTGTTCGCACTGCGTCTTCTGTACCGCAACAGGGATTCCATCTATTTCGACTTCAGGCCTACGTCCTTCCGCATCCATAAGAAAGTGTTCAAGCCTCTGATCTCCCTGGGCATCCCCATGGTGATCCAGTCCGCTGCCGTGACCTTCTCCATGCTCTTCGTCAATTCCTATGTGAACAGCTATGGAACGACCGCCGTCGCTGTGACGGGCGTTGCACGCAAACTCGAGATGATGATCGGCGTGGTCTCCCAGGCAATCTCGTCCGCAGGCGGTGCCATGGTGGCGCAGGCACTCGGAGCCGGCAAGGTGAAACGAGTGCCTCAGATCCTCCTCTGCGCACTCTGGATCGTCGCGATACCCGCGGTCATTTTCGCCGTCGTGACGGCGCTCCGGCCGCAGTGGCTGTTCGGCCTCTTCTCCACGGACGAGGCTGTCCTGACCATGGCGCTGACCTATGTGCCCGTTGCCATGATCCAGTATCTGGGCTGTGTGCTGCGGCCCGCCTCTTTTGCGTTGATCAACGGATCGGGCAATTCGAGGCTGAACCTGACGGTCGCTCTCGTGGACGGCATCATCAGCAGGATCGGCCTGGCTCTGCTCCTCGGTGTTTACCTTGCGTGGGGCATCCGGGGTTTCTGGTACGGAAACGCATTCTCCGGCCTCATGCCCTTTGTGATCGGGGGAAGCTATTTCCTGTCCGGCCTGTGGAAGCGCCGTGCGTCCACAGAACGCAGGGACGCCGAAGCGAAGGCCTGAGGCTGAAAGAAAAACAAACAATGAACGATACCGGGGATTTTCGGATCTCCGGCTTATGGCGTGTCCGCGAAAGGAGAGAACATGCGGTTTCAGGAAACACTGACGGGGTCTCTGACCCGCAGCAGGGACTGGAAGCTTCTTGAAGAAGCCTGCAGGGACGGAGGACTTCCGTGTCTGCTGTCCGGCATTCCCGAAGGGATGAAGGCTCTGGCTGCCCAGATGCTCTGCGAAGCCCTGGGAAGGCCCGTGCTGCTCGTCTGCGCTTCGGATGAGGCTGCTCTCCGTAAAGCGCAGGATCTGTCCGCCCTGACGGGAGACGCCGTTTCATCCATGCCGCCCCGCCCGCTGACGCTTTTCCGTTCGGATGCTCTGGGCAGAGATATCACCTACCGTAGGATCGAGATCCTCGGCAGAACGTCTTCTGCGGGCCCATATGTGCAGCCTGTATCCATCGACTCGCTCATGGCGCCTCTGTCGCCGCCGGAAGACTTCCGTTCCGCATGCATTCGGCTGGAAAGAGGCAGCCAGGTCGACAGAGACGATCTGGCGGCCCGTCTCGTATGGGCCGGTTATACCCGGGAAGAAAGGGCGGAAGCGCCTGGACAGTTCGCCGTACGCGGAGGCCTGATGGACGTGTATCCCGCAGCCGGCGCGGAACCTGTCCGAATGGAATTCTTCGGAGACGAGATCGATACGCTCCGCAGTTATGATCCCGTGACCCAGAGAAGTACCGGGGAACTCGATGAAGCCGTATTTTTGCCGGCTCAGGAGATGCCCCTCAGTGAAAAGGCGCTGGAGAGAGGCTGCGAGCGCCTTTTGGAAGAAGGGAAAAAGGCGGCCGACCTGCTTCGCAGGAGAAGCGCCGGGAAACCGTCCGGAGCTCCTGCAGGCTTCCTTTCCGCATCTCAGGAGAGCCCCGCAAAAAGGGTGACGGATCTTGCGGTGTCTCTGCGGGACGAACTTCTGTCTGCCGGGTATTTTCCGGGGATGGAAGCCTACGCGGACTGCTTCTATGAGAAACGCTGGACGCTCGCCGACTATATGAAGGATCCTCTTATCATCCTTGACGAACCTATCCGCATCCGTGAACGCAGTCAGAACCTTGCGCTTGAATACCAGCAGACCTATACGGACGCGCTGGAAGCGGGGAGAACTCTCCCTGCGGCAAGAGACCTGATCGAAGCGTGGGAACCTTTCCTGCTGCATCTGGGCATGGACCGCTGTGCAGCCTTCCAGACCATCCTGACGGGAACTTCGTTCGAACCCAAAACGCTTGTGCGGATGATGGGCATCGATACGGCTTCCTTCCGGGGGCAGTTCGAGATCCTGAGGAACGACATCCAGCGCTGGAAAAAGGACGGATGGAGGGTACTGCTCCTTTCCGGAGGTTCGAGACGCGGACAGCATCTGTCCGAATCCCTGAGGGAATACGGCCTGAACGTGCCCTGTCTGGAGGAAGACCGGCCTCTCTCAGAAGGGGAGATCGTGATCCTGCCCCTGTCGACCGTGCAGGGCTTCCAGATCCCCGAAGAAAAACTTGCGGTCGTTTCCGAGCGGGAACTCTTCGGTGCCGCCAGGACACAAGGCCGGCGCAGGAAAGCTGTCCAGAACCGGAAGATGGATCTGTTTTCGGATCTGCTCCCCGGAGACTACGTAGTGCATGAGATCCACGGGATCGGACGATTCCAGGGCATCGTCAAACTGGAAGCGGATGGAGCCGTGCGGGATTACCTCAAGATCCTGTACAGAGACGAAGATGTCCTTTACGTTCCCGCGGAACAGATGGACAGAGTGCAGAAGTACATCGGGAACGCGGATACGCCGCCGAAAATGAACCGGCTCGGCGGGTCGGAGTTCAAGCGTGCGAAGGCCAAGGCAAAGAAGGCGATCGTGGACATCGCGGACGATCTTCTGAAACTGTACGCTCAGCGGGAGTCTTCCAAAGGGTATGCGTTTTCTCCGGATACTCCGTGGCAGCAGGAGATGGAAAGCAGCTTTCCCTATGAAGAGACGCCGGATCAGCTCCAGAGCATCGAGGAGATCAAGGCCGACATGGAATCGTCCCGTGTCATGGACCGCCTCCTCTGCGGAGACGTGGGCTACGGAAAAACGGAGGTGGCTCTCCGCGCCGTCTTCAAGGCCGTGATGGATCATAAGCAGGCGGCGATCCTTGCGCCCACGACGATCCTGACGCTCCAGCATGCCCAGACGCTGAAAAAACGTTTCGAAGGTTTCCCCATCCGCGTGGAGACGCTGAACCGCTTTCGGACGCCCGCCGAGGCAAAGGCCGTGCTCAAAGCCCTGCGTGAGGGAGAGGTGGACGTGATCATCGGGACGCACAGGCTGCTGTCCGCGGACGTGGCTTACAAAGACCTGGGTCTTCTCGTCGTGGACGAAGAACAGCGTTTCGGCGTGACGCACAAGGAGAAGATCAAGCGCATGCGGTCGACCGTGGACGTGCTGACGCTGTCCGCTACGCCGATCCCCCGCACGCTCCATATGTCTATGGTCGGGATCCGGGACATCTCGGTCATCAACACGCCGCCGGAAGAAAGATATCCCGTCCAGACGGTCGTCGCGGAATACGACGAGGGCCTGATCCGGGATGCGATCCTCAGAGAACTCGGAAGAGGCGGTCAGGTCTATTTCGTCTATAACCGGGTGGAATTCATCACCTCCATGCAGGGCCAGCTTTCGTCTCTCATTCCCGAGGCGCGCATCGCGGTCGCACACGGACAGATGCCGGAGCATTCCCTGGAACGCGTCATGGCGGACTTCATGGACGGGCAGTACGATATCCTCCTCTGTTCTACGATCATCGAATCCGGATTGGATATCCCCAACGTGAATACCATGATCGTCTACGATGCGGATCATTTCGGGCTGTCCCAGCTCTATCAGCTCAGGGGACGGGTCGGCAGATCCAACCGTCTGGCGTACGCGTATCTGACCTACCGCAGAGACAGGGTGCTGTCGGAGACTGCGGAAAAGAGGCTGTCCACGCTGAGAGACTTTACCGAATTCGGAAGCGGCTTCAAAGTCGCCATGCGCGACCTGGAACTGCGGGGAGCAGGCAATCTTCTCGGCACCGAACAGAGCGGACACATGTCGGCCCTTGGTTATGGGATGTACTGCAAACTGATTGAAGAGACGGTATCCGAGATGAAGGGCGACGAAGAGATCTCTGCACGGGATCCCGTCCTGGAAATCCGGGCGGAAGCCTATCTGCCTGATGACTATGTGAAGGACGGTCAGGACCGTATGGATCTCTACCGGCGCATCGCTGCGATCCGGACGGAGACAGAACGGATGGATCTGACGGACGAAATGATCGACCGGTTCGGAGACCCGCCGCCCCAGGCCATGGCACTGCTCGACATCTCCATCCTGCGTTCCCGCTGCATGGCCTGCGGGATCGAGGGCATACGGCAGACAGGATGCACCGCCATGCTGCGGTTTTCTCCTTTGGCACAGCCGGATCCTCTGCGCGTGATGAAACTGCTTGACCTGTTCCCCGGACAGCTCAGACTGCATAATTCACAGCCGCCCCGGGTCCAGCTCAGGCTGCGGGAGGAGGAAGAGGCCGAGATGCTTCGCCGGCTTCTTCTTCTGACCGGTGTGCTTTCGGGGGAGGAAGAACCGGAAAAACAGCGCTGAACGGCCTCGGAAAGGGATGTGCCGTGCTTCGGTACGGAATGCCGAAGCATTGTCAAACAGGGCAAAAGGTGTTATCATATAAGAATCCGCATCCATAAGGTTTCCAATGAGAGCGGACAAGTGCTATGGGAGGCATACATGAAAAGATTTATGAGCCTGACGGCAGTTCTTCTGGCGTTCCTGATGCTTCTGTCGGGATGCTCCATGATCCGTGTCAACGAAGAACGGGACAATGCAGTCGTTGTTGCGACAGTCAACGGCAAGCCGCTGCTGAAAGGTGATTTCAAAGAACTCTATACACAGTATCTGCAGTACCTCGGCGTCACGGAACAAACCGCCGTTGCAAACGGCGTCGACCTGAAAGCCGTGCGCGAGACGCTTCTGGACCAGATGGTGCAGCAGGAGATCGAATGGCAGATGGCCGAGAAGTTCGGATTCACGGATCTGACGGAAGAACAGCTCGCGGAAGTGAAAGAGAACTTCTACAAGGTGATCGACCTTGCGACGGCTTCCTATCTCGTGGATGACGAAGGCAATCCCCTCGAGGATCCGACCCCCGAACAGAAGGATGAGGCCCGTCGGAAGGTCATCGAGGACTTCGGCGTCGACGAAGCGGGTTATATGGAAGAACTCACCCGCAACAAGGTGACGGATCTTCTGTTCGAAGAGATGACGAGCATGGCTTCCGTCACGGCGGACGAAGTGACCGAACGCTACAACGAGATGGTCGAATCCGACCGGACCACTTATCAGGGAAACGAAGCGCAGTATGAACAGGCAATCAACAACGGATCGGTCGTCCTGTACGTGCCTGCCGGTCTCCGTTACCTGAAGCACGTCCTGATCGCGTTCTCCGATGAAGCGTCCGATGAACTGAAGGAACTGCGCAGCGCCGAGTCCGCTGCCGCGGATCCCGAAGCAGCCCAGGCTGAAACGAACGCACGCCGTGCGGAGATGGCCAAGGAGATCGAGCCCCTCGCGCTCGAGGTCCTGGAAAAGATCCGTTCCGGCGAACTGACTTTTGAAGACGCCATGAGAGAATACAGCGGAGATACGCAGGATCCCGACAGCGAAGGATATGCGGTCGCATCTTCCGGCAGCGATTACGACACCATGTTCGTGACGGAAGCGTTCAAGCTCCGCAGTGTCGGAGATATCTCCGATCTGATCCTGACCGACTTCGGTTATCATATCATCCTGTATGCCGGGGACGTCAAAGCCGGTCCCAAGACCCTACAGGACACCGTAAAATACGGCTATGACGACGATATGAAGGTCAAGACGGTCACCGTTTACGAGTATGTGGAATCTGTTCTTCTGGATGAAGAAAAGAACACACTGTACACTGAGGCTATGAAACTTGCCAAGGAGCAGGCCGAGATCAAAACCTATCCGGATCGGGTCAAGGACGTAGGCCAATAAAACAGGAGCGCCGCTTGAAAGCGGCGCTTTTTTGAAACCTATTTTCGAAGAAAAGGGTGGAGGACAGGATGGAATACACACTGTTGTTCATGGCTGCGGGCATCGGATCCCGCCTCGGTGCCGGCAGACCCAAACAGTTTCTACCGCTTGGAAACGAAACGCTGCTGACGCACAGCCTGGCGATCGCGGCTTCTTTCCCGGAGGTCACGGAGATCGTAGTGGTCGGACATCCGGATCATCTGGACGAGACCCGTGCACAGGCGGAGTCCGTATGCCTCGGCAAGGATCTTACTGTCGTAGCCGGAGGGGATCCGCGCCAGGAAAGCGTGTATTTGGGGCTTCTGGCCTGCCACAGGGAAGGGATCCTTCTGCATGAGGCCGCGAGACCTTTCGTCCGCCGGGAGGATTTCCGGCGGATCCTGGACGATCCTGCACCGAACGCGACCTATGCCAGCCCGGTCCCCTTCACGATCCTGGAAGGAGCGGAGAACGTGGAAGGCATCCTGGACAGGAGCCGCCTCTGGAACGTGCAGCTCCCGCAGAAATTCCAGCGTGAACCTCTGACGGAAGCCCATCGGATTGCCCGCGGGAAGGGAATGCTTTTCACGGACGACTCTTCCGTGCTGTATACCTGCGCGGGTCTGCCCGTTAAGATCCTGCGCGGCAGAGCAGAGAACATCAAGATCACGACTGCCGTGGATTTCAGACTGGCTGAACTGCTCTGGCCGGACTGGATCCTGGAGGACGGGAAATGAGAAAGATCTTTTCCCGGGCGGACCTGTGGCTCCTGATCGCTCTCGTGATCGTGATCGCGGGCATTTGGCTGCTCCGCAGGAGCGGCAGCGGACAGACTGTCTGTGTGCGAGTGGACGGGAAAGAGGTCGCCAGACTGGCTCTGTCCCGGGACGGAGAGTATCCGGTCGAGAGTGTGTACGGCCGCAACCTTGTGAAGATCCGGGACGGTTCGGCCTTCGTTGCCGAGACGGATTGTCCTAACGGGGACTGCCTGCGCGGAAGCATTTCAAAGTCAGGAGACAGTCTGGCCTGTCTTCCGCATCATCTGACGCTGACTGTGGAAGGGGAGGGCGGCATAGACGCCGTGAGCGGGAAATGAGCCGTTCGAGGAGGATCGCCCTGGCAGCTGTGTGCACGGCTCTGGCACTGCTCCTGTCCTATGTGGAGAGCCTGTTCCCCCTTCCCGTACCTGTTCCCGGCGTAAAGCTCGGACTCGCCAATACGGTCGTTCTGGTCCTTCTTCTGAAGGAAGACAGGCTGTCTGCTTTTTTTGTGAGTGTGGTACGGGTCATGCTGTCCGCGGCGCTGTTTTCCGGTTTTTCCGGTTTTCTGTATGCTCTGTCCGGCAGCCTCGTCAGTTTCTTCATCATGCTGTCTGCCCTGCGCGTCAGCCGGCTGGGATCGGTCGGCGTCTCTGTGCTCGGAGGCGTCAGCCACAGTCTGGCCCAGCTCTGCGTGGCCGTGCTCGTGACTCATACGCCCCAGCTGTTTTCCTATGCCGGGGTTCTTATGGCGGCAGGTACGGCGTCCGGTGTCCTGACTGGACTCATCGCCGGAGCCGTGGCGAAACTGCTCCCGGGTTTTACCGGGATGAAGAAGGAATGAACTTTCTCGGTATGGAACTTAATGCATATAAGGAAAAACAAAGGAGGAGCCACATGCAAACGAAGCTGACCATTCAGACACGCCGTGAGATCGGAACAGCGAGTCCCATGATATACGGACAGTTCCTGGAACACTTCCATCGTCAGGTCTACGGAGGCGTCTGGGAGCCCGGAAGCCCCCTTTCGGACGCCGACGGATTCCGCAAAGACGTGCTGGACGCGATGCGGGCCATCCATGTTCCGGTGATCCGCTGGCCGGGAGGCTGTTTTGTTTCCGCCTATCACTGGGTAGGAGGCGTGACCAATCCGCGCCAGCCGTATTACGACAAAGCCTGGCGCGTGGAAGAGCCCAACGATTTCGGCACGGACGAATACGTCGCGCTGTGCAGGAAGATCGGCGCCGAACCCTACATCTGCTCCAACGCGGGCACAGGAACGTCGGAAGAGACGTCCGACTGGGTGGAATACTGCAATCTGGATCATGAGGGGCCCTGGGCCAAACTGCGCCGCGCCAACGGACACGAGAAGCCTTACGGAGTCAAGTACTGGTCCATCGGCAATGAGAATTACGGAGCCTGGGAGATGGGCGCGAAGACGGAGACCGAATGGGGCCGCTACGTCGCAGAAACAGCCAAGATGATGAAGCGCGTCGATCCCACCGTGGAACTGTTCGCGGCCAGCATCATGGATCTGTCCTGGAACGTCAATCTACTCAAGGAAGCGGGCCGCTATCTGGACTGGATCAGTGTGCATGGGTACTACGGAGGTACGGATCAGAACAACAATTATAATGGATTCGAACGCTCCATGGCGCAGAGCCTTCTGCCGGACAGACAGCTTGCCCACACTCGGGGGATCCTGGAAGCAACGGGCTATCTGGGCAAACTGAAGATCGCCTTCGACGAGTGGAACCTGAAGGGCTGGTATCATCCCAACATCATGAGCGGCTATGCCACGGATCCCAAGGACTATATCCTTCCCAGAAACGGGAACGATATCAACAGTCTCTACACCATGGCGGACGCTGTGTTCACAGGCGTGTTCCTGAACGCCTGCCTGCGCAACTGCGATACGGTAGGCATGGCCAACTTCTCCCCGGTCGTCAATACCCGCGGCATGATCTTCACGCATAAGGAAGGTATCGTCCTCAGGCCCTCGTACTATACCTTCCTGCTCTATACGAACCATCTGCAGGACGTCGTCGTGGACGGATACCTGGAACAGGATGCAGGATTCACCGCGCTGAACGTCGCGAGGGATCCGGTCGAGACCTTCGTTCCTGCACTGGATACCGTGACGACCCGCAGCAAGGACGGCACGATCCTTGCGATCGGTGCCGCGAACCGGGATCCCGAAAACGCACAGACCCTGAAGATCGATCTGGGAAGAGACGAATCCTATGCTTCCGGCACCTTGTACTGGATCGAAGCCGACGACAAAGATGCATACAATGACATAGACAGGCCGGACCGGGTCGGCATTGCGAGCAGGGAACTGCCTGCGTGCACCGATTTCCTCAGCGTGGAGATCCCGCCCCATACCGTGGCTGTCATCGAACTGAAAAAAGGAGACAAGGCATGAATGCGGAAGGCTTGAAACAGAAAGCCGCACAGCTCCGCAGAGACCTGGCCAGGATGATCGGGCCGGGCGTACCGGGACATCTCGGAGGCTCCGCATCGATCATGGATATCCTGACCGCGCTCTACTACGGGGAAATGAACCACCGCCCGGAAGACCCTTCGTGGCCTGACCGTGACAGACTGATCTTTTCAAAGGGACACGCGGGCGTGGCCCAGTACGTGGCGCTTGCAGATTGCGGATATTTCCCCAAAGAGGATCTGGCGACGCTCAAGCAGCTTGGTTCGCGGCTGCAGGGCCATCCGGACATGCACCGTGTTCCCGGTATCGAGATGTCGACAGGCTCTCTTGGTCAGGGATTCTCCGTAGCCTGCGGCATGGCGGCCGGAATGAAGCTGGACGGTCTGCCCGGACGCGTTTTCACGGTCGTGGGCGACGGCGAGCTCGCCGAAGGACAGATCTGGGAAGCGGCCATGGCGGCCTCCAATTTCCATCTGGACAATCTCGTGGTCATTCTGGACAACAACGAGATCCAGGCGACGGACAGAATCAGCGCGACGTTCGATACCCATCCCTATCCCGAAAAGTGGGCGGCATTCGGTTTCCACGTGATCGAACTGAACGGTCATGAATTCGATGAGATCCTGGATGCCTTCACAAAGGCCAGAGCGAACCGGGGCAGCGGGAAGCCCACGGTCCTGATAGCGCACACGCACAAAGGGCAGGGATTCCCCTTCGCCCTGGATACGGCCGCCTTCCATAACGGATCGATGACGCCGGAACAGTATGCGGCCGCCGTAGGGGAGGTGCAGGCATGAAAATGAGCAATATGCGGATGCGGTACGGACAGACCCTCCTCGAACTGGGAGAAGAAGATCCGCGCATCGTCGTACTGGAGGCCGATCTCGGCAAGTCCACTCAGACTTTCGGCTTCAAGAGCAGGTTCCCCGAACGCTATTTTGAAATGGGCATTGCGGAAGCGGACATGACGGCTTTCGCCGCAGGCCTTTCGCTTACGGGAAAGGTGGCTTTCACCAATTCCTTTGCCGTATTCGCGCTTGGGCGGTCCTATGATCCGATCCGTCAGGACATTGCCTATCCCTGCCTGAACGTGAAGATCGTCGGATCCTCCGCCGGGCTTTCCGACTACGGCGACGGTTCTTCCCATCAGTCGATCGACGACCTGGCGCTGGCCCGCGTCCTGCCCAACATGACGGTGCTCGTGCCCGGAGACGGAGAAGAAGCCGCGCGCATGACCCGCTGGGCGGCGAAACATGACGGTCCCGTATATCTTCGCATCTGCAGGAACGACGTGCCTTCCGTGATCCCGGAGGATGCCGGCGTGCTGGAGCCCATCGTTGTCAGGGAAGGATCCGACGCCGCCGTCCTGTCCGCAGGCATCATGACGGCGCGGGCTCTGCAGGCCGCCGAAACCCTTGAGAAGGAAGGCCTTCAGGTGAGGGTGATCCATGTGCCGTGTCTGAAACCTCTGTCTGACGAAGCGGTCCGGAATGCTGTCGCAGGCGTACGTGCGATCGTGACGGCTGAAGAGCACAGTGTGATCGGAGGCCTTTCACAGGCGGCAGCCTGGGCACTGCGCGGGGATGGACGGCCTCTCGAGGCAGTGGCGGTCCAGGACGTCTTCGGACAGTCCGCACAGAACGCGGAAGTGCTTCTGGAGCACTATGGACTGACGGCAGAGGCCATCTGCCGGAAGATCCGTTTCCTTCTTTGAAATTGTATTTCTCTGCCGGAGGTCGATTCGACCTCCGGCTTTTTTGTTTGTGCCGGCCTGTCCGGGCTGCAGGATGCACAGTGAAAGAATATGACTAATATGCGGAAGAGGAAACCCATTTTCCTTGGAAATCATGCGAAATAAGGCAAATACAGGAATGAAATATGGCAAAAAAATGGCAAAAGTTGAAGAAACACGAACAAAACATAGAAAATTTACAATATCATACGCATAAGCGTAAGAACGGACTGATGAGGACAATTGAAGGAAGATTATGATAAAACGCGCAAAAAAACCCTTAATATCGGGAAATAATCATGCAATATTTTACGTAAACCGAAAAAAGCATGAATGATAATAGAATGATTCAGGAAACAGGATACACAAAGGTTTAACGAAACGTTCGGGTAATTCACTTATTTTACCATTATAATGGAATCGTCAACAAGGCTGTTGACGGCACATTGAAAACGATTTGCCATGTGTCTCGGAGCATGGCGAACAAAAAAGGAAGGTTACAAAACATGACTAAGAAATTGGCTCTTGTTCTTGCCGTCCTGATGGTTCTCGGCCTGTGCCTCACTGCTTGCCAGTCTACTCCGGCGACCAGTGAAGAGACCAAGGCCCCCGCTGCTGCTACCGAAGCCCCCAAGGCTGACGACAAGCCCGCAGCGACCGAAGCCCCCAAGGCTGACGACGAACCCAAAGGCGACGAACCCGCTGGTGAACCCGAAAACACCACGGGCGACGACAACTTCAATCCCTCCGGCTGGCCGGTTGTGAAGGAAATGGAATCCATCCATGTCCTGTGCAGCCGTTCCACCTACGCTCCCGAAGACCTGAACGAGCTGTACATCCTGCAGCAGGCTGAAGCTATCACCAACGTTCATGTCGATTTCGAGAGCTACACCGGAACCACCTACACCGAGAAGCTGAACATCATCCTGGCTTCCGGCACCTATCCCGATGTCATTTCCAATGGTATGACTGCTCTGATGCAGGCTCAGTACGGCATGCAGCAGCATATCCTCATCGACCAGAACGAGCTCGTTGACACCTACATGACCGAGCTGCAGCGTCTGTTCGACGAGGAGCCCGCTCTGCGCGCTTACTCCACCTCTGCTGACGGCTGCCTGTATGCTCTGCCTGAGCTGAACGCCGGCGGCTGGATGCCCCATGGCAGCAACATGATCATCAACCAGAACTGGCTGGACGAACTCGATCTCGAGATGCCCACCACCCTGGCTGAGTTCGAAACTGTCCTGCAGGCATTCAAGGACAACGACTGCAACGGCAACGGCGATGCGACGGACGAAGTTCCGCTGTACGCTCTGCTGAACCTGTCCGGCTACAATTCCGCCAACACCTCTCCGATCCACCTGATCAACTCCTTCGGCCAGGTCCTCGACTCCAACTACTATGACGCGGATGAGAATGGCAAGATCTACTTCACCGGTGGTACCGAAGAGTACAAAGCGGCTGTGAAGTGGCTGCGTGATCTGGCTGCTAAGGGCCTGTTCTCCACGCTGGGCTTCTCCTCTGACTGGGATACCTTCAACGCTGCTTTCAACGTTGAGCCCTTCGTCTACGGCTGCTTCGGCATCTGGGAGATCGGCGACGGCTTCACTTCCCCCAACGGCCC
>JAEEJN010000032.1 GCA_016281935.1 Bacillota bacterium
GCCTTTATGGACGCTTTTTTTCTAAAAGTGTCTTGCAAATTCTTAGATTATCCAACACCGGCTTCTGCATCCCGTAACATTTGACGGGAAGGTTGCGGCCTCCATCAAATTATGTTAGCATAGAAATTGGAGGATTTTGAGCATATGCAGGACAAACTTTCCAAGGTTTTACCGCGGATATCCAAACCCGCGCGCTATACGGGCGGAGAACTGTACAGCTGCATGAAGGATCCGGCCTCCGTTTCGGTAAGGGTCTCATTCAGCTATCCGGACGTTTATGAAGTCGCCATGTCCAATCTCGGCGTGAGGCTTCTTTATCATTGTCTGAACGAGCAGCCTTTCACATGGTGCGAGAGAGTGTATACTCCCTGGCCTGATATGGAACAGGCCATGCGCGAAGAAGGTATACCCCTGTTCACGCTTGAAAGCCGTACGCCCGTGAAGGAAATGGATTTTGCAGCCTTTTCGCTAGGCTATGAGATGTGCTATACCAACATGCTCACCATGCTGGACCTCGCAGGCATCCCTCTGCTCGGAAAAGACCGTACAGAAGACGATCCCATCGTCATTGCAGGCGGAACATGTGCATATCACCCCGAGCCTGTAGCAGACTTTGTAGACATCTTCTCCGTAGGTGAAGGTGAAGAAGCTTTATGTGAACTGACGGAAGCCTATCGTGTTTTCCGTGCTAACGGTGGAAAAAAACGGGAATTTCTTGCTGAAGCGGCAAAGATCCCCGGTTTTTACGTTCCTTCTCTCGTGACGCCTCTATACGATGACGACGGTGTTTTCTGCGGTTACCGCACCGAAGCCCCGCAGCAGCTCCCGGTGACCAAGCGCATACTGCTGGACTTCGATCATGCGCCGTGGCCCGAAAAACCCATCGTGCCCTTCATGGACATCATACATGACAGGGTGACTGTCGAGCTTTTCCGCGGGTGCACCCGGGGATGCCGTTTTTGTCAGGCCGGCATCGTCTATAGGCCCGTTCGCGAAAAGAAACCTGAAACACTGGTCCGCCAGGCACTGGAAAATCTGAATGCCACCGGCTATGATGAAGTCTCTCTGACCAGTCTTTCTACAGGTGACTACAGAGAACTGACCGAACTGGTGCGTACTCTTGCGGCAGAAACCAAAGAATGCCATACCACGCTGTCTCTCCCCAGCCTTCGCATCGACGCCTATGCGAAAGATTACATGGAGAATCTCGAAAACGAACGGAAGGCAGGGCTTACGCTCGCACCCGAAGCGGGAAGTCAGCGGCTGCGTGACGTCATAAACAAGAATGTAACCGAAGAAGACCTTATGAACTCCGTGCGCGATGCATTCGAGAACGGATGGGACAAGGTCAAACTGTATTTCATGCTCGGGCTCCCCACGGAAACCTATGAAGACATCGCGGGCATCGCGGATCTTGCAAAAAAGGTTGCCGCCTGCCATAGGGAAGTCACGAAAGATCTCCCCGGCAAACGCCGTCATGTCGCCATCACTGTCTCAACCTCCGTATTCGTTCCCAAGCCGGATACGCCTTTCCAATGGTGCGCCCAGGACAGCCTGGAATCCGTCAGAGACAAGCAGCGTTTCCTGAAGGATCTGTTCGCTCACACCGGCATTTCCTATCACTATCACGACGCCTATCTCTCCCGCGTCGAGGCGCTCCTCACCAAAGGAGACAGACGTATGGGCGCCGTCGTAAAGCGTGCATGGGAATTAGGTGCTAAATTCGACGGATGGAGCGACTATTTTAAATACGACATCTGGATGCAGGCCGCACAGGAATGCGGGATCGATGTGGATCGGATCGTGAATACACCGATCATGGAATCCGCTCCCCTGCCGTGGGATCACATCGACTGCGGTGTGAGCAAAGCTTTCCTGCAGAGAGAACTGCACCGATCCTATGAAGCGAAAACGACTCCCGACTGCCGTCAGGGCTGTCTGCGCTGCGGGATCGGCACGATCGGAGAAAACGCGGTAGGTGTGATATGCAGGCAGTAGTTCAGTTTTCCAAAACAGGCAGCGCCCGATATGTATCTCATCTGGATACTCTTCGGATGATGCAGCGCGCATTCCGGCGCGCAGGCTGGCCTCTGGCCTATTCGCAGGGATACCATCCTCATCCCCAGATGTCCTTTGCTCTGGCTCTGCCTGTCGGAGCGGAGGCGCAGGCTGATCTGATGCAGGTGGAACTCACAGGGGAACCGGATCTGAACATGCTCAAAGACAAGCTCGCAGCGGCCATGCCTCCGGGCTTTGCCGTCTCTGGGCTCTGTCCCATGCAGGATAAGGCGGTTCTGACCACGATGGTGACCGCATGTGACTGGATCTTCTCCTTTCCGGCCGACTGCGAGGGAGAAGTGCGTACATTCGCGTCCTTCCTTGAGGCTTCCGAGAGTCTCCCCGCTGTCAAACAGTCCGGGAAAAAGCCCGGCAAGATCGTAGACGTTCGTCCGGGCATGACGATCGGACCCGTCACCACGGAAAACGGGATCTGCAGGCTCCCCATGCGCCTGCGCGCTTCTCAGGAGGACTATGTACAGCCTGCTCTGGTCATGAGCCTTGCGCCGGAATCGCTCCAACAGTCGGTCTGGCAGCTGCGCCGCGGTACGATGTATACGACAAGAGACGGAGAAATCTGTCCCTTGATCAAGATTTTTGAGGTAACAGTATCATGATGAACCGCATCATAGCCGAATGTCTGCCCGGTCAGACTCGGCTTGCTCTTCTGGAAGACGGGCAGCTCGCTGAGTATTACGTCGAACGCCCCGGAAGAGAAAAAACGGCCGGCAATATCTACAAAGGACGCGTGGAAAACGTTCTTCCCGGAATGGAGGCCGCATTCGTTCAGATGGGTCTTCAGAAAAACGGGTTCCTATATGCCGGAGACGTGGCTCTCAGCACGGATGAATTCGACGGTTCCGCCATGGACCGCCCGCCCATCCGAAAACTGGTATCCCCCGGGCAGGAGATCCTCGTCCAGGTAACGAAGGATGCCCACGGAACCAAAGGAGCGCGGGTCACGACCCATATCACACTTCCCAGCCGAAGCCTTGTCCTCATGCCTACGGTGGATTACGTGGGCGTGTCCCGTCGGATCGAAGACGAGGAGGAACGGACCAGACTGAAGAACTGGGCGGAATCCGTACGCGAGGACGGGATGGGCATCATCCTGCGCACGGTCGCGTCCAATGCCGAACCGGAGACACTGCAGCAGGAATACGAAGAACTGGTCGCATTGTGGCGGGACATTCTCCATACCGCGCAGCTCCGTACTGCCCCGGCCTGTATCTATAAGGATTCCGATCTGCTGATGCGGGCCGTCCGTGACATCCTGAACGATTCCACTTCTGAGTTCCTGATTGACAATCCGGAATCATATGAGCGTGCCCACGCATTCGCTCAGGCAATCTGTCCCGAATACGCCGACAGGATCCGTTTGTTCGATCAGGGCGTCGATATCTTCGACTATTACTCTCTGGAAGAAAAAGTCGACAAGTCTTTTCAGCGCCGCATCTGGCTCAAGAGCGGCGGCAATCTGATTTTCGACTATACAGAAGCGCTGACTGTCATCGACGTCAACACTTCCAAGTTCGTCGGTGACCGTCAGCTGGAAACGACGATCCTCAAAACCAATCTGGAAGCCGTGGAAGAGATCGCCAAGCAGATCCGCCTGAGAGATATCGGCGGGATCATCCTGATGGACCTGATCGATATGGAATCTCCCGAACACCGCAATCAGGTGCTGTCGGCGCTCCGCGAAGCATTGGCCAAGGACCGGACACGCACGAACGTCGTTGGTTTTACCGGTCTCGGACTTGTGGAGATGACACGAAAGAAAGTCAGGCAGCGGGTTTCGTCCGTTCTCCATGCTCCCTGCCCCTACTGCGGAGGAAGCGGGCAGATACTGACCGTGGAATCTGTTGCTCTGAAAGTCAGGAAAGAATGGAGAAAACTCATTGCGGAAGCTTCTCCCGATGACCGTTTCATCCTGAAAGTACACAAGGATGTGGCAGATTATCTGGAAGCGGAAGAGCTTCTTGAAGGCGGCAACCTCGAGATCTACCGCAGCCGCAGTCTCCACCGCGAATCCTTTTCTTTCGCGCGGATCGTATAAAGGCCTGTGCCTTCGATGTATTCTGCAGATTTATGCCGTTATTTCGGAAGTTTTTCTTGACATGCTCCGTTCATTCTGGTACAATAGCTGTCGACGCTCGGAGCAGGCTCCCTAAAGGCATTCGTGTCTGCCTGGCTTTCCGGTGATTTTATGTGGGAGGAATCTCTAACATGTACGCAGTCATTAAGACAGGCGGAACCCAGCAGCGC